>NZ_CP048437.1:930756-1241009 GCF_010509575.1 Faecalibacterium duncaniae
TGACCGTGAGGATCAGCCGGATTATAAGGTGCGGATGAGCGCTGCCTTCTGCTTCTCCAATAAGGTGCAGCTGCTGGAATACTATCACAACTCCTCCTGGCTGGAGCACGGCGGCAGCCCCGAGCACGCCGTCCGCACGGCGTTTGTCTACCAGATCAACAAATACCTGAAGGACAAGAACCTCTATAAGAAGGGCGAGAGTGCCATCAGCTTCCAGGATGTGCAGGACTGCCTGGTCTACGTCTCGTCCAGCTTCTCCACCCGTACCAGCTACGAAAACCAGACCAAAAAGGCCATCACGAACAAGTTCGTCTCGCAGGCCATGACTGATTTCCTCAAGCATTACCTGGAGGTCTACTTCCTTGAAAAGCCGGAGGAGGCCCAGAAGATCTGCCAGCAGGTGCTGGTGAACAAGCAGAGCCGCGAGCACGCCGAAAAGACCCGACAGAGCATCAAAAAGACGCTCTCCACCCAGATCGATCTGGCCAACCGGGTGCAGAAGTTCGTGGACTGCCGCACCAAGGATGCTTCCCGCCGGGAGCTCTACATCGTGGAGGGCGATTCCGCTATGGGCGCGGTCAAGCAGAGCCGCGACAGTGAATATCAGGCCATCATGCCCATCCGCGGCAAGATCCTGAACTGCCTGAAGGCCGATTACGCCCGCATCTTCAAGTCCGATGTCATCGTGGACCTTATCAAGGTCATGGGCTGCGGCGTGGAGCTGGGCGGCAAGCACAACAAGGAGCTTGCCACCTTCAACATCGATAACCTGCGCTACAACAAGATCGTCATCTGTACCGATGCTGACGTGGACGGCTACCAGATCCGCACGCTGGTGCTGACCATGCTCTACCGGCTGACCCCCACTCTGATCAACGAGGGCTATGTCTATATCGCGGAATCGCCGCTGTATGAGATCACCACAAAGGATCGCACCTATTTTGCCTACACCGAGCCGGAAAAGGCAGCTTTCCTGAAGGAGATCGGCGACAAAAAGTATACCATCCAGCGCTCCAAAGGTCTGGGCGAAAACGACCCCGAGATGATGTGGCTGACCACCATGAACCCCGAGAGCCGCCGCCTGATCAAGGTGCTGCCCACGGACGTGGAGGAAACGGCCCGGGTGTTTGACCTGCTGCTGGGAGATAACCTTGCCGGACGCAAAGAACATATTGCACAGCACGGCGCGGAATATCTGGATGATCTGGATGTGAGCTGAGAGATTGACGGCCTCGCCCTCTCCGTCTTTGCTACGCAAATCCACCTCTCCCAAAGGGAGAGGCCTTGGCAAAGAGATGAAGCTTATGTGGACTGCCAAGGGCTCCCCCTTTGGGGGAGCTGCCGAGCAAAGCGAGGCTGAGAGGGCGAGCTTGTTTGCCGAAAAAGAACAGGCGCAATAAACAAGAGGAGCAAAAATGGCAAAACGAACAACCAAAAAAACGACCAAGCCTGTCCGCCCGCAGCTGGGCGACGGCGTTGAGATCCTGAACGCGGGCAGTGTGCTGGAAGATCCCATCACCAGCACGCTGGAGACCAACTATATGCCCTACGCGATGAGCGTCATCGTCTCCCGCGCCCTGCCCGAGATCGATGGCTTCAAGCCCGCCCACCGCAAGCTGCTGTACACCATGTACGGCATGGGGCTGCTGAAGGGTGCCCGCACCAAGTCGGCCAACATCGTGGGCAGCACCATGCACCTGAACCCCCACGGTGATGCCGCCATCTACGATACCATGGTGCGCATGGGCCGGGGCAACGAGAGCCTGCTGGTGCCCTTTGTGGACAGCAAGGGCAACTTCGGTAAGGCGTACAGCCGGGATATGTCCTGCGCCGCTGCCCGTTATACCGAGGCCAAGCTCGAGGGTGTCTGCGAGGAACTGTTCCGGGATATTGATAAGGAGACCGTGGACTTTGTGCCCAACTACGACGGCACCACCACCGAGCCGACCCTGCTGCCCGTGACCTTCCCCACCATTCTGGCCAACAATACCCTGGGCATTGCAGTCGGCATGGCCTGCAACATCTGCTCCTTCAATCTGGCAGAGCTGTGCGCCACCACCGTGGCCCTGATGAAAGATCCCAAACACGATATCTCCACCACCATGCCCGCCCCGGATTTCGTGGGCGGCGGCCAGATCCTGTACGATGAGGCCCAGATGCGGGAGGTCTATGAGAATGGCCGGGGCAGCATCAAGGTGCGTGCCCGGTACAATGTGGTGCCCGGCGAGAATATGCTGGAGATCACGCAGATCCCGCCCACCACCACTGTGGAAGCCATCATGGACAAGATCGCCGAGCTGGTCAAGGCGGGCAAGATCAAAGAGATCAGCGATATGCGGGATGAGACCGACCTGAACGGCCTCAAGCTGACCCTTGACCTCAAGCGCGGCGTGGATCCGGAAAAGCTGATGGCCAAGCTCTACAAGACCACCCCGCTGGAGGACAGCTTCAGCTGCAACTTCAACGTGCTGGTGTCCGGTCAGCCCCGGGTCATGGGTGTGCGGGAAATCCTGCAGGAGTGGACAGCCTTCCGCATGGAGTGTGTCCGCCGCCGCACCTACTACGATCTCCACGGCAAGGAAAAGCGGCTCCACCTGCTCAAGGGCCTTGCCGCCATTCTGCTGGATATCGATAAGGCCATCCATATCATCCGCACCACTGAGGAGGAGACCGAGGTGGTGCCCAACCTGATGATCGGCTTTGGCATCGACGAGGTGCAGGCCGACTATGTGGCTGAGATCAAGCTGCGTCACCTGAACCGGGAGTATATCCTCAAGCGGACGGGTGAGATCGAACAGCTGGAAAAGGACATTGCCGACCTGAACGATATTCTGGCAAAGCCTGCCCGCATCCGCCGCATCATCATCAATGAGCTGAACGATGTGGCCAAAAAGTACGCCCAGCCCCGCCGCAGCGAGATCCTGTATGATCTGCCCGAGGAGGAGAGCGGTGCCGAAGAGGAAGTCATCCCGGATTATCCTGTTACCGTGTTCTTCACCCGTGAGGGCTACCTGAAAAAGATCCCGCCCCAGAGCCTGCGCACCGCCGGTGCCCACAAGCTGAAAGAGGGCGATGAGATCATCCATCAAGTGGAGACGCGGAACAACGTGGAGGCCCTCTTCTTTACCGACAAACAGCAGGTGTACAAGGTGCGCCTGAACGAGCTGGAGGACGGCAAGGTGGCCCAGATGGGCATCTATCTGCCGGGCCGTCTGGGAATGGATGAGGGTGAGAATATCCTCGCTATGGTCATCACGGGCGATTACAGCGGTTATGTCCTCTTCTTCTTTGCGGGCGGCAAGTGCGCAAAGATCCCGCTGGCCTCTTACGCCACCAAGCAGAACCGCCGCAAGCTGCTCAAGGCCTACTCCGACAAGGAGCCGCTGGCAAAGCTGCTCTTCCTGCCCGAGGACACGGAGCTGGCCATCCGCACCAGCGCAGGCCGGATGCTGCTGGTCAACACGGCGCAGATCGCTGCCAAGACCACCCGCGACAGCCAGGGTGTTGCTGTTGTGACCCTGAAAAAGAACCAGACCATTGCATCTGTCGTCCCGGCGGAAACGCTGGAGCTTGCCAACCCCCACCGCTACCGTGTCCGCAGTCTGCCCGCCACCGGCGCGCTCATCCGCGCCGAGGACGAGGGGGAGCAGCTGACAATGCTGTAAAAAACTCCCCCAGCCTCGCATTCGCTCGACAGCCCCCTCTAGGATGGGGCCTTTGGCATGGCGGGAAAGCTTTTGCTTGAATTGCAAAGTATCCGGTTTCGCCAGAGGCTCCCTCTCCGAGGGAGCTGGCACGGCGTAAGCCGTGACTGAGGGAGTTCAAGCAGTAGCGGAGACAATTTTAAATCGTTTATCCTGAAAAGAGGAAGCTGTAATGCAGAATATTGACCTGATCTGTATTGGTAAAATGAACGCAAAATATTTTGCCGAGGGCGTGGCAGAGTACCAGAAGCGTCTGGCTGCCTTTGCGGCATTCCGGATCATCGAGCTGCCGGAGGAAAAGATCGAGGAGAAAAATGCCTCCGATGCTGTGGTGAAAAAAGCACTGGATAAGGAAGGAAAAGCCATCCTCTCCAATGTGCGCAAGGGTGCTGCCATCGTTGCCATGTGCATTGAGGGCAGGCAGATCTCCTCCGATGAGCTGGCGCAGTTCCTGGCCGACCGCGCAAACAGCGGGGCAGGGGATGTGGCGTTCGTCATCGGCTCCTCCCACGGCCTGTCCGATGAAGTGAAAAAAGCCGCAGCCCTCAGATTCAGTATGGGCCGCATCACCATGCCACATCAGCTGGCCCGCCTGGTGCTGACCGAACAGATCTACCGGGCCTGTACCATCAATGCCGGTATGAAGTATCATAAGTAAAACTTGCAAAGAGAAACAGAGGACGGAACAGGCAGCCGTCGCCCGGTGTTAGGAGATGCGGGAAACGTCAACCCGCCTGTTTCTCAGAAAGAAAGGGCCGTTGCAGAAATGCAGCGGCCTTTTGCTTTACAAATATAAGAAAACATGATAAAGTAGAGATATGCGGCAGTGGGGAAGCTGCCCGAAACAACACACACGACACGGCAAGCCAGCCGCGGACGGAAAGGATGTTATTACAATGGAACAGAGCGAAAAGACCCTTGATATGATCGTCAATCTCTGCAAGAACCGTGGTTACGTGTTCCCCGGTTCTGAGATCTATGGCGGTCTTGCCAACAGCTGGGACTACGGCCCCCTGGGCGTTGAGTTCAAGAACAACGTCAAGAAAGCATGGCTGAAGAAGTTTGTCCAGGAGAGCCCCTACAATGTGGGCCTGGATGCTGCCATCATTATGAACCCCCAGACCTGGGTGACCACCGGCCACGTTTCCAGCTTCTCTGACCCCCTGCTGGACTGCCGCGCCTGCAAGGCACGCCACCGTGCTGATAAGCTGATCGGTGAGGAGCATCCCGAGGTCAATGTGGATGCCATGAGCTTTGATGAGATGGATCAGTTCATCGCCGACCACGAGGACATCGTCTGCCCTGTCTGCGGCAAGCATGACTTTACCCCCATCCGCAAGTTCAACCTGATGTTCAAGACTGCCATCGGTGTCACCGAGGACAGCTCTTCTACCTGCTACCTGCGCCCCGAGACCGCACAGGGCATTTTTGTCAACTTTGCCAACATCCAGCGCACCACCCGCCGCAAGCTGCCCTTTGGTGTCTGCCAGGTGGGCAAGGCCTTCCGCAACGAGATCACCCCGGGCAACTTCACCTTCCGCACCCGTGAGTTCGAGCAGATGGAGTGCGAGTTCTTCTGCAAGCCCGGCACCGATCTGGACTGGTTCGCTTACTGGAAGGATTACTGCGAGAACTGGCTGCTGAGCCTGGGCATCAAGAAGGAGCATCTGCGCCTGCGTGACCACGAGCCCGCAGAGCTGGCCTTCTACAGCCGCGCTACCACTGATATCGAGTATGCCTTCCCGTTCACCGACTGGGGCGAGCTGTGGGGCATTGCAGACCGCACCAACTACGACCTGACCCGCCATCAGGAGGCCTCCGGCAAGAGCCTGGAGTACTTCGACAGCGAGACCAACGAGCACTACATCCCCTACGTGATTGAGCCCTCTCTGGGCTGCGACCGTGTGGCGCTGGCCTTCCTGTGCGAGGCTTACGATGAGGAGCATCTGGTCGATGCCAAGGGCAAGGAAGATGTCCGCACCGTCCTGCACCTGCATCCGGCTCTGGCTCCCTACAAGTGTGCTGTGCTGCCCCTGAGCAAGAAGCTGGGTGACAAGGCCATGGAGATCCGCAACGAGCTGAGCAAGTACTTCATGGTGGACTACGATGATACCGGTTCCATCGGCAAGCGTTACCGCCGCGAGGATGAGATCGGCACTCCCTACTGCATCACCGTGGACTTCGACACTGTGGGTGACGAGGCCAAGGGGATCGCAGCTGACAACTGCGTCACCGTCCGCGACCGTGATACCATGGAGCAGGTGCGTATGCCCATCTCCGAGCTCAAGAGCTATATCGAGAGCAAGATCGAGTTCTGATCCAAATAAAAACAGCCCCGCCGTTGCAATTTCGGCGGGGCTGTGGTATATTATAGATAAAGAGAGTGCTGTCCGGCAAACGGTCAGTACCTTCCCGGCAAGTTATTCACAAAGAATGACCGCTCAGGTTTGGACGCTGAGGGCGGTCATTTTTTGTGTGTAAAGATTTTCCATGCGATATCGAACACGCCAAAGCCGACGGTTGCAAGCAATGTCAGCAGGGCTAAAGTTTCCAATAGCGTCATAGAGCATCACCCCTTTCGCAGCAGAGCGTCAGGGGCACGACAAAAAATATTCGCCTCCCCGACGCTTGGGCCGGAAAGGTTAGACCGCTTACCGTATGTGGACAGCACTCCCAAGGTTAGTATAGCAGACGTTTCCCCGTTTTTCAACGACGGAAGCGTCTGTTTTCTTTTATCCGATGGACAGAATTGAAAAAAGAGGGTATACTTAGGGCAAAACAACCATGCCGTTTCTTGCGGCAGAAAGGAACCTTTTGTGAAAAACTTTGATGAACTGCTCAAAAAATACGCTGACTTTATCGTCCGGGTGGGCGTGAACCCTCAGCCGGGCCAGACCATGATCATCCGCTGCCCGCTGGAGGCTGCCCCGCTGGCCCGCCTGTGCGTGCGCAGCGGCTTCGAGGCCGGAGCCCGTGATGTTCAGGTGGACTGGAGCGACAATGCCGTATCCCGCACCCGGATGGAGCTGGGCAGCGAGGAAGCCCTGACCGACAGCAAGCCCTACCAGCTGCGCCGCTACCTCGACTACGCAGAGAGCGAGGGCAGTGTCTGCGTGCTGCACCTCATTGCGGATGACCCCGAGGTCTACGCCGGTCTGGATGGTGCCAAGATCAGCCGTGTGAACGCCGCCAACCGGAAATTTATGGCTCCCTGGCGGGAGTACACCATGAACGACAGGGTGCAGTGGTCCATTGCCGCCATGCCCAGCGCCCCCTGGGCAAAGAAGATGTTCCCCGAGCTGGACACGGATGCTGCCATCGAGAAGCTGTGGCAGCTCATCTTTGATGTCTGCCGCGTGACCGGCGGTGACCCTGTCAACGAGTGGAAGGCACATCTGGACCGTCTGACCAGTCTGGGCGAGAAGATGAATGCCCTTGATCTGGAGAGCGTCCACTTTGAGAGCGCCAACGGCACTGACCTGACCGTGGGTCTGGCCGAGAAGGCCAGCTGGGAGAGCGCTGGCAGCAAGAGCGAGAAGGGCGTGTTCTTCCTGCCCAACATCCCCACCGAGGAAGTGTTCACTGCTCCCCACAAGGATAAGGTGAACGGCATCGTCTACGGCACCAAGCCCTATGTGTTCAATGGCCAGCTCATCAAGGGATTCCATGTTACCTTCAAGGATGGCAAAGTCGTTGAGCATGGAGCCGAGGAGGGCGCTGACCTGCTGGGCCGGCTGCTGGATACCGATGAGGGTGCCCGCCATATCGGTGAGGTGGCACTGGTGCCCGCATCCAGCCCCATCAACCGCAGCGGCGCGCTGTTCTACAGCACCCTGTTCGATGAGAACGCTGCCTGCCACATCGCCTTTGGTGCCAGCTACCCCGGCACCACCGAGGGCGGCACCGGCCTGACCAAGGAGCAGCTGGAAGAACGCGGCATGAACCAGTCCACCATCCATGAGGATGTGATGATCGGTGCAGAGGACAGCCATATCACCGGCAAGTGCCGTGACGGCCGTGTGGTGGAACTGTTCCGGAACGGTGTCTGGGTGCTGTAAGGGCAAAATTTCACGAAACCCCTTGCATAATTACCGGAAGTATGCTATATTCTAATAGTACGATATAACTTTTACTGAAACGTGGGCCGCAAGGTCCGCGTTTCTTGTTTGTTTGGAGGTTTTTATGGCGAAGCAGTCTGGCGGAAATACCGCCCAGAGAGTCGAAGCGCTTGTCCGCCCCACTGTGGAGGGCATGGGCCTGCGCCTGTGGGACGTGGTCTTTGAAAAGGAAGGGCCGGACTGGTATCTCCGTGTCCTCATCGACAAAACGGACGGCACCACCATGGACACCGACACCTGTGCCGATGTCTCCCATGCGCTGGACCCCATCCTGGATGAGGCGGACCCCATTGAACAGAGCTATTATCTGGAAGTCGGCAGCCCCGGCCTGGGCCGCAAGCTGACCCGCCCGGAGCACTACGAAGCCGTTCAGGGCCAGAAGGTCAGCGTCAGGCTGTACCGGGCCAACGAGAACGGTGTTAAGGAGTTTTCCGGCCTCCTGACTTCCCGCGAAGGCAATACCATCACGCTCGAAGGCCCGGCCGGCCCCATGCAGTTTGAGCTTTCCGCCGTCAGCACGGTGCGCCTGTGTGACGACGAGGACCTGTTTGATTAAAAGAGAAAGAATGATATTTAGGAGGAACCCGAAAAATGGCTGCAGCGAACAATGAATTTTTTGAAGCTCTCTCCATGTTGGAGCATGAGCGCGGCATCACCGCAGAGTACCTGATCGAGAAGATCAAGGCTGCCATCGTGATCGCTGTCAAGAAGAACTATGAGGTCGAGGACGACAACGTTCTGGTGGAGATCGACCCCGACAGCGGCAAGTTCAACGTCGCTCTGGTGCAGAACGTTGTCGCCGATGAGGACTGGTACGATGAGCACGCCGAGATCGGCATCACCGAGGCCCAGAAGATCCGCAAGAGCTATGAGGTCGGCGACCGCGTTGTCACCCCCCTCAAGACCAAGGACTTCGGCCGCATTGCCGCCCAGACCGCAAAGCATGTCATCCGTCAGGGCATCCGGGAAGCCGAGCGCAGCCAGCAGCTGAGCGAGATCCAGTCCCGCGCCCATGATATCATCCAGGCCACCGTTACCCGCGTGGACAACGAGAAGGGCATTGTGGCCCTGGACCTGGGCAAGGGCGGCGAGGCCATCCTGCCCCGCAACGAGCAGGTGCCCGGCGAGACCTACACCGAGGGCCAGACCCTGCAGGTCTACGTTGTGGACGTGGTCAGCGGCGAGCGCGGTGCCCGCGTGATGATCAGCCGCACCCACCCGGGCCTGGTCAAGCGCCTGTTCGAGCTGGAAGTGCCCGAGATCTATGACGGCACCGTTGAGGTCAAGGCCATCAGCCGCGAGGCCGGTGCCCGCACCAAGATGGCTGTCTGGAGCAAGGATGCCAACGTCAACCCCGTTTCTGCCTGCATCGGCCCCCACGGCGACCGTGTGGCCGCTGTGGTCGAGAAGCTGGGCGGTGAGAAGATCGATATCGTCAAGTGGAGCGAGGATGTCTCCGAGTTCATCTCCGCAGCCCTGAGCCCCGCCAAGGTGCTCAAGGTCGAGCTGCTGCCCGGCGAGACCCGTTCCTGCCGCGTCACCGTGCCCGACCAGCAGCTGAGTCTGGCCATTGGCAACAAGGGCCAGAACGCCCGCCTGTGCGCCCGCCTGACCGGCTACAACATCGACATTCGCCCCGAGAGCGGCTACTACGGCGAGGACGAGGAGCCCAAGGCTGCCGAGCCCAAGACCGAGGACGCTGAGTAAGAGCGGCTGTGACCGCACCTGAAGGAGGGAAACCGGATGGCACAAAAAAAGATCCCTGCCCGCCAGTGCATCGGCTGCATGACCAGCCGCCCCAAAAAGGAACTGGTGCGGGTGGTGCGCGCCCCCAGCGGCGAGATCAGCATCGACCCCGTGGGCAAGAAGCCGGGCCGCGGCGCTTACCTCTGCCCGGACCCGGCCTGTCTGGCAAAGGCCAAAAAGAAAAAGGCGCTGGAGCGCTGCTTTGAGCAGCCGGTTCCCGCCGAGGTTTACGATGCGCTGGCCGCACAGCTGGCCGACGTGGAAAAGGAGGCCCAGCCGAATGGCGAAGCATAACAATACCCCCGAAAAGCCCAAAATGGCCCCGGAAGAAGCGCTGTTTCAGGCGCTGAGCCTCTGCCGTAAGGCAGGCGCGCTGACCATGGGCTTTGATGCCGTGGAAGATGCCTGCGTCAAGAGCAAGGCATGGCTGGTAATGGTCGCGTCCGATGCCAGCGCCAAGACCGTGCAGCGCCTGAACTACGCTGTGGGCGACTTGGTGGACGTGATCTCCATGCCACTGACCCAGGACCGCCTGGCCGATATCAGCCGCAAGCCTGTGGCTGTTTACGCGGTGACTGACCGCAACCTCGCAAAGCTCTGCTTTGACCGTCTTTCGGACTGCGGGGCAATCAAAAATGAGGAGGATATGAGCGAATGACCGTAAAATATAAAGTGAGCGATTTTGCAAAGGACCTGAATGTTTCTGCAAAGAAGGTCCTGGATGAGCTGGCTGCCATGGGCAGCACCGGCAAGAAGAACAGCTCTACCCTGGAAGAGAACGAGCTGAACTACCTGCTGGAGAAATTCAGCAAGGACAACAGCGTTGCCAGCCTGGACGAGTACCTGAACAGCGCAAAGCAGCCTGCCCAGCCTGAAAAGAAGGCGGAGAAAAAGGCCGAGAAGCCTGCGGAGAAAAAGGCAGAGCCCAAGGCCGCTGAGAAGAAGCCTGAAGCAAAGCCCGCTGCCCCTGCCGCAAAGGCAGAGCAGCCCAAGGCAAACAATAACAACAATAAGCACGGCGAGAAGAAGAACGAGCAGCACAAGAAGCGCGAGGAGAAGACGGTCTCCCTGAGCGAGCTGGCTCGCGAGACCGGTGCCAAAGCCTCTGCTGCCCCGGCTCAGTCCGTCTCTGTCCGCCGCGAGGACAGCCAGGTGACGGTCGATACCCGCACTGTGGATGTGAACGTGGACCGCTTTGATGCCCGCTATGACGATCTGGCTTCCACCAAGAACACCGAGAACCGCCGTAAGCCCACCCCGCAGGGCAACAAGCAGAAGTTCACCCAGCGCGGCCAGCGCCAGCGCCAGCAGTTCCAGAAGGGCAAGCGCGAGACCGAGTTCGAGCGCCTGCAGCGCATCCAGCTGGAAAAGGCCCGCAACGCACAGCTGAAGGTGATGATCCCCGATGAGATCACCGTCGGTGAGCTGGCTGCCCGCCTGAAGCAGCAGGCCGGCAAGGTCATTGCCAAGTTTATGCAGATGGGCGAGATGCACGCCATCAATGACGTGATCGATTTCGATACCGCATCCCTGCTGGCTGAGGAGTTCCACGCAAAGGTCGAGCACGAGGTGCATGTGACCATCGAGGAGCGCCTGTTCACCCAGGAGGAGGATTCCGCCGAGGATCTGGTGGAGCGTCCCCCCGTTGTTTGTGTCATGGGCCACGTTGACCACGGCAAGACCAGTATCCTGGATGCCATCCGCAAGACCAATGTCACCGCAGGCGAGGCTGGCGGCATCACCCAGGCCATTGGTGCATATCAGGTCAAGATCAACGACAGCCTGATCACCTTCCTGGATACGCCGGGCCACGAGGCATTCACCTCCATGCGTGCCCGCGGTGCCAACATGACCGATATCGCTGTTCTGGTCGTTGCCGCCGATGACGGCATCATGCCCCAGACCGTGGAGTCCATCAACCACGCCAAGGCTGCCAATGTCAAGATCATTGTGGCCATGAACAAGATGGATAAGCCCACTGCAAACCCCGAGCGCGTGATGGAAGGCCTGACCAAGTACGGCATCATCACCGAGGACTGGGGCGGCGACGTTGCCTGCATCCCCGTTTCCGCACTGACCGGCATGGGCATCAACGACCTGCTGGAGCGGATCGCGCTGGAGGCCGAGGTCATGGAGCTCAAGGCCAACCCCAACCGCCGCGCCAAGGGTGCTGTTGTTGAGGCTCGTCTGGACAAGGGCCAGGGCCCCATCGCCACCATTCTGGTGCAGAACGGCACCCTGCATGCCGGTGATGTCATCATTGCCGGTACCGCTGTGGGCCGTGTGCGTACCATGCGCAGCGACAAGGGCGTGCTGTTGAACGATGCAGGCCCCTCCACCCCCGTGGAGATCACCGGCCTGACCGCTGTGCCCGAGGCAGGCGACCTGTTCGAGGCCGTTGCCGACGAGCGTCTGGCCCGTGAGCTGGCAGAGCAGCGCATTGCCGCTGCCAAGGAGAAGCAGTTCTCCTCCTTCCAGAAGGTCACTCTGGATAACCTGTTCAGCCAGATGGCACAGAACGATATGAAGGAGCTGGCCATTGTCGTCAAGGCTGATGTGCAGGGCTCCGCCGAGGCCGTCAAGCAGAGCCTGGAGAAGATCTCCAATGATGAGGTGCGCGTCCGCGTCATCCACGCCGGTGTCGGTGCCATCAGCAAGTCCGACGTTGACCTGGCCGATGCCTCCAACGCCATCATCATCGGCTTCAATGTCCGCCCCGACAACGTGGCCAAGGAAGAAGCCGCCGCCACCAAGGTCGAGATGCGGATGTACCGCGTCATCTACGATGCCATCAACGATGTCACCGATGCTATGAAGGGCATGCTGGCTCCCAAGTTCCGCGAGGTCGCTCTGGGTGAGCTGCAGGTCCGTCAGGTCTACAAGATCAGCAACGTGGGCACCGTTGCAGGCTGCCGCGTGACCAGCGGCAAGATCACCCGCGACAGCAAGGTGCGCGTTGTCCGTGACGGCATCGTCATCACGGAGGACGAGATCGCATCTCTGAAGCGCTTCAAGGATGATGCCAAGGAAGTGGCCGAGGGCTACGAGTGCGGCGTTACGCTGGCAAAGTTTGCCGATGTCAAGGAAGGCGACGTATACGAGGCCTTCAAGATGGAAGAATATCGGGACTAAGGAACGGATTAAACCTCTCCGTCATTGCTTCGCAATGCCACCTCCCCTAGTAGGGGAGGCCTTGGCAGCCGGGTGAAGCCTCATCTTTATGCCAAAGGCACCCCCATTAGGGGAGCTGTCGAGCGCAAGCGAGACTGAGGGGTTTTGTTTTAGAGGAGAAGCTATGTCTCAGAAAAATATGGGTCGTCTTGCCCAGGATATGAAGCGTGAGGTCATTGCCATCATCGGACGGCTGAAGGACCCCCGCCTGGAGGGCGGTCTGCTGACCGTCACCCGTCTGGATGTGACACCTGACCTGGATGTTGCAAAGGTCTATGTGAGCGTGATGGGCCGCGAGGACGGCCCCAAGCCCGCCATCGAGGCACTGAACCGTGCCGCAGGCCATGTGCGCACCGAGGTCAGCAAGAAGATGCACATCCGGAAGGCTCCGCGCTTCATCTTTGTGGAGGACGACGGTGCCGCCTACGCAGCCCACATCAATGAGCTGCTCCGCACGCTGAACGTGAACGGTGACGCTGAGGAAACCAGCCAGCCGGAAGAGACCGAGGAATAATCAGCCTTGCGGAAAGGATGGAACATGGGATGACAGAACAGCTGAATGTACAGCAGATGGCAGAAAAGCTGCTTGCTGCGGATAACATCTTGATTCTGTGCCACAAAAACCCGGATGGTGATACGGTCGGCTGCGGCAGCGCGCTCTACTATGCGCTGCTTGCACTGGAAAAACACGCAGCCGTGCTCTGCGCCGACCCCATCCCCGGCCGGTACGCATTTACCAACCCCCGCCTGTTCAAGGGCGAATTTGAGCCGCAGATCGTGGTGGCTGTGGATGTTGCCAGCGTCCAGCTGTTTGGCGAGGGCAACGGCGTTCCCCAGTACACGCGCCATGTGGACCTGTGCATCGACCACCATGCAGGCAACAGCGGCTACGCCGAGTTCACGCTGCTGGACGGAAGCGCCGCCGCTGCGGCAGAGCTGCTGTATGAGGTGATCTGTGCCATGCATGTGGAGATCACCCCCCACATTGCCGATTGCCTGTATACCGGCCTGTCCACGGATACCGGCTGCTTCAAGTTCTCTTCCACCAAGGCCAGCACCCACATCACTGCTGCCAAGCTGATGGAGGTCGGTGCCCATGTGGAGGAGCTGAACACCCTGCTGTTTGACACCAAGTCCCGGGAGCGGATGGAAGCCGAGCGGATCGCCCGCAACCATCTGGAATATCATCTGGATGGCCGCTGCGCCCTCATTTACCTGACCCGGGATGAGATCGAGCAGAGCAGGGTAGACCCTGCGGATCTGGAAGAGCTGACCAGCCTGCCCATCAGCATTGAGGGCGTGAAGGTCGGCCTGACCCTGCGCCAGCAGCCCGGCGGCAGCTACCGCATCAGCGTGCGCACCGCCAAGGGCGTGGATGCCTGTGCCATTGCCCGCCGTCTGGGCGGCGGCGGCCACACCCGTGCGGCGGGCTGTGAGCTGCTGGGCAACCTTGACAACGCCAAGAGCGCGATCCTCTCTGAGGTGGAAGCTGTTCTTGATGCACCGCAGGAGGAAGCATGATGCAGGGGATCCTCATTGTTGATAAGCCCACCGATTGGACCAGCTTTGATGTCATTGCCAAGCTGCGGGGCATTCTGGGTACCCGGAAACTGGGCCACAGCGGTACGCTGGACCCCATGGCGACCGGTGTTCTGCCGGTGTTCTGCGGCGGGGCCAGCAAGGCAGTTGATCTGCAGCTGGACCACACCAAGGCCTACCGCGCTGTCCTCAGACTGGGCCAGCGCACCGATACCGGGGATGTGACCGGCACTGTGCTGGAGACCACCCCGGTAACGGCAGGGGAGCAGGAGCTGCTGGCCGTTCTGCCGCAGTTCCTCGGCCCCCGGATGCAGACCCCGCCCATGTACTCGGCAGTCAAGATCAACGGTCAGCCGCTCTATAAGCTGGCCCGCGAGGGCAAAACTGTGGAGCGCAAGGCCCGGCCGATCGAGATTTTGGACATCCGGTACGAGGGCAGCCCTGCGGAAAACGAGTATGCCCTGACCGTAAAGTGCTCCAAAGGCACCTATATCCGGGTGCTGCTGGAGGAGATCGCCGAAGCCATGGGCCAGAAGGGCACCATGAGCGCCCTGCGCCGCGTGGCCGCCGGGGTATATTCCGAAGCCGATGCCCACACGCTGGAAGAGATCCAGGCGGCAAAGGACGCGGGGCCGGAGGCCCTGCAGGCTCTGATGCTGCCGGTGGAAAGCGTGTTCGCCAGCCTGCCGCTGCTGGTGGCGGACGAGCGGGTGGAGCAGCACCTCTACAACGGGTGCCCCACCAGCCGCTATCCCGCTGCCGACGGCCGCTACCGCGTGCGGAACGCCGGAGGGCAGTTTCTGGGTCTTGCCAATGTGGTGAACGGTGTGCTCAAGGTGGAAAAGCTGTTCGTGGAAAGGAACTGACGACCAATGCAAATCGTTTCATCTCTGTCGCCGCTGGCGCTGGAACATGAGGGCGGCACTGCTGTTGCCATGGGCTACTTCGACGGTATCCACATCGGCCACCGTGCCGTCATTGAGGGAGCAGTGGAGTGGGCAAAGGCCCACGGCGCTGCCCCGGCGGTGTTCACCTTCAAGCTGCCCGCTGACAGCAAAATGAAGGGCCGCCGTCTGCTCTCCACCGAGGATAAGCATGCCCTGATCGCAAGCCTGGGAGTGGAGTGTTACCTCTGCCCCGAGTTTGAGGAGATCCGCGCCATGACCCCGGAGCAGTTCGTGTACGGCATCGTGCAGGACTGCCACGCCAGGGCGTTGTTCTGCGGCGAAAACTTTACCTTTGGTGCCAAGGCCGCCGGGACCCCCGAGCTGCTGAAGGAGCTCTGCGCCCCGCTGGGGGTGGAGGTCGTGGTGGTGCCCATGGCACAGTTTGAGGAAAAGCCGGTGTCCTCCACCCGCATCCGCACGGCACTGGAGGGCGGCGATGTGCCTGCCGCCAACGCCATGCTGGGGATGCCCTATGCCATCCGCTTCGCGGTGCAGCACGGGGCAGGTCTGGGCCGCACGCTGGGTGTGCCCACCATCAACCAGATCTACCCGGCGGGTTTCCAGATGCCCCGCTACGGCATCTATATCACCCGCACCCGGATCGGTGATACCTGGTATCCCTCGGCCACCGGCCTGGGGACCCGGCCCACTGTCAATTCGGACGAGACCAAGGTGACCTGCGAGACCTTTATCCCGGATTTTTCCGGTGACCTCTATGGTACCGACCCGGTGGTGGAGTTCTACGCCTACCTGAGTCCCAGCAAAAAGTTTGATACCCTGGACGAGCTGAAGGCCTGCATCGACCATGCAGCCCGGCGCGCCAAGGCCTATTTTGCAAAAGCATAGTAAAATTTTTCTTGCTTTTTGTACGGATTTCTGTTATACTAGCCATGTTACCGCGGCACGGGGCTGGGAGTATGCCCATTCGGGAGTACCGTTTTCCCGCATTCTGTGCCGACGGCAAATAAAATTTTATAAAGAGGTACTGTTACTATGAACAAGCAGGAAGTTATGGCCAAAGTCGCTCTGACCGAGAAGGACACTGGCTCCCCCGAGGTTCAGGTCGCTCTGCTGACCGCTCACATCAACGAGCTGAACGAGCACCTGAAGAAGAACCCTAACGATCACCACAGCCGCCGTGGTCTGATGAAGATGGTTGGCCGCCGCCGCAATCTGCTGGCCTACCTCCAGAAGAAGGACATCGAGCGTTACCGTGCTCTGATCGCAACCCTGGGTCTGCGTAAGTAATAGAAAACAGAGGGCAGGTACCGCATTGTGGTGCCTGCCCTTTGCTCTTTTTTGAGGAACAACAGGCCGCTGCTGCGCGTTGCAGCAGTAAATCGAGCGCCTGTGCTGTAAAAGGCACGGGCGTTGGCTTTATTGCTATGATGCGCTGGCCGCTGCCTTTTGGAAGATAAGAAGATAAACCGCAAAAGGACAAAGGAGGCAAAACCAAATGGCAATTGAATTTGGTTCCCGCAAAGAGACCTTTGAAAACTTCAAGGTCTACGAGACCACGCTGGCTGGCCGTCCGTTCAAGGTCGAGATGGGCAAGATGTGCGGCCTGTCCAACGCAAGCGCCCTGATCCGCTACGGCGAGACCTGCGTGCTGTGCAACGTTGTGATGAGCCCCAAGCCCCGCGAAGGTGTGGATTTCTTCCCCCTGAACGTGGAGTATGAGGAAAAGCTCTACGCCGCAGGCCGCATCCCCGGCAGCTTTATGCGCCGTGAAGGCCGCCCCGGTGAGCGCGCCATCCTGACCAGCCGCGTGGTGGACCGCCCCATGCGCCCGCTGTTCCCCAAGGAGATGCGCAATGATGTCTGCATCACCATGACCGTGATGAGCCTGGACCCCGATTGCAGCCCTGAAATCGCTGGCATGATCGGTGCGTCTCTGGTCACCGCTGTGTCTGAAATCCCCTGGAACGGCCCCATCGGCGGTGTTCAGGTGGGCCTGGTGGACGGCGAGATCGTCCTGAACCCCACCCAGGAGCAGCGCAAGGTGAGCGACCTGGCCCTGACCGTTGCCGCCACCATGGACAAGATCGTGATGATCGAGGCCGGTGCCAACGAGGTGGACGAGGACACCATGCTCAATGCCATCAAGGCCGCCCACGTTGAGATCAAGAAGATCATCACCTTTATCAACGGCATCGTTGCTGAGCGCGGCAAGCCGAAGATCGACTTCCAGGTGGTGGGTCTGGATATGGACGTGTTCCACGCCATCCAGAACAAGTATCTGGACGACTTCAAGGCCGCCATGGATACCGATGACAAGAATGTGCGGGATGCAGCTCTGCTGCCCATCATGGACAAGATTGCTGAGGAGTACCCCGACCTGTCTGATGCAGATCTCGACCTTGTCAGCTACAAGATGCAGAAGTACGTTGTCCGCCGCTGGCTGCTGGATGAGGGCAAGCGCGTGGATGGCCGCGGCATCAACGAGATCCGCCCGCTGGCTGCCGAAGTGGGCATCCTGCCCCGGGTCCACGGCTCCGGTATGTTCACCCGCGGCCAGACCCAGGTGCTGACCACCTGCACCCTGGGCGGCACCAAGGACAACCAGCTGATGGACGATCTGACCGACGAGCAGACCAAGCGTTACATCCATCACTATAACTTCCCGCCGTATTCTGTCGGCGAAGCCCGCGCACCCCGCAGCCCCGGCCGCCGCGAGATCGGCCACGGCGCACTGGCAGAGCGCGCTCTGGTTCCCGTGCTGCCCTCTCTGGAGGAATTCCCCTACACCATCCGCTGTGTCTCTGAGGTTCTGAGCTCCAACGGCTCCACCTCTCAGGCTTCCATCTGCGGTTCCACGCTGGCTCTGATGGATGCCGGTGTGCCCATCAAGGCACCTGTTGCCGGCATCTCCTGCGGCCTGATTACCGAGGGCGACCGCTGGATGACCATGCTGGACATTCAGGGCGTGGAGGACTTCCACGGCGATATGGACTTCAAGGTGGGCGGCACCCGCAAGGGCATCACTGCCATCCAGATGGACATCAAGATCGACGGCCTGACTTACGATATCATTGCCGAGGCCTTTGAGAAGTGCCGCAAGGGCCGCCTGTACATCCTGGACGAGATCATCAAGCCCGTGATCGCACAGCCCCGTGAGGAGCTGAGCCGCTGGGCTCCCAAGATGTTCAGCATGATGATCCCCACCGACAAGATCAAGGACGTGATCGGTAAGGGCGGCAAGGTCATCCAGGACATCTGTGCCACCTGCAACTGCAAGATCGATGTGCAGGAGGACGGCCATGTGTTCGTCTCCGCCGTGGATCAGGAGGACGCAAAGCGCGCCATCTTCACCATCAAGACCATTGTGGAGGATCCCGAGATCGGTGCCATCTACAAGGGCAAGGTCACCCGCCTGATGAACTTTGGTGCCTTTGTGGAGATCGCACCGGGCAAGGAAGGTCTGGTGCACATCTCCAAGCTGGACACCAAGCGTGTGGAGCGCGTGGAGGATGTGGTCGCCGTGGGCGATGCCATCGTGGTCAAGGTCACGGACATCGACCAGCAGGGCCGCATCAACCTGAGCCGCCGCGATGCCATTCTGGCGCTGGAAGCCAAGCGCGCCGCGCAGGAGCAGCAGTAATCCATAAATCAGAGGGACCCCACAGCCGGTTGGCTGCGGGGTCCCTTTTTGCTGTCCGAAAAAATTTTTGGGTTTCCTCTTGACAGAAATGCAAAAATATGTATTATTGTATTAGCTACTTAATACAGCAACACATAAGGAGGGCAAAGCAGAATGAGTGAACAGTTTGATGCCAGCCGCCCGATCTATGCCCAGCTGGTGGAACGGCTCAAAGCCAGAATTCTGGCGGGCACCTACCCGCCGGGGGGCCATCTGGATTCGGTGCGGGATCTGGCCGCAGCTGCCGGGGTCAACCCCAACACGATGCAGAGGGCTCTGGCCCAGCTGGAAAGTGAGGGCCTTGTGCGCACCGAGCGCACAAGCGGACGCTACGTCACGGAGGATACGAATTTGATCGAACAACTGCGGGCTGCCGCCGCCCATGACATCGCGGCAGATTTTCTGGAGAAGATGCGCAGCATCGGCTACACGCCGGAAAAGGCGGCAGCCCTGTTGGAGCACTGGGATACAGAGGAGGTAGAACCCCATGAGTAAGGTGCTGACCTGTGAAAAATTGACAAAAGTATACGGAAAGGAAAAGACCGCGCTGGACGGCATCGATCTGGAGCTGGATTTTGGCCGCATCGTAGGGCTGCTGGGCCCCAACGGCAGCGGCAAGACCACCCTGCTCAAGCTGGCCAATGGTCTGCTGCAGCCCACGGAAGGCCGCATCCGGATCGCGGGCATGGCCCCCGGCCCGGAGACCAAGGAGCTGGTCTCCTACCTGCCGGACGCCGACTGGCTGCCCGACTGGATGCGGGTGGAGGAGCTGGTGGAGATGTTCCGGGATTTTTACGGCACGCCCAGTCAGGCCAAGGCTTACATCGGCTTTGACGCCGACAAGGCCAATGAGATGCTGGCCCGGCTGAACATCGCCCCCAATGCCCGGCTCAAGACCCTTTCCAAGGGCAACAAGGAGAAGGTTCAGCTGGTGCTGGCCATGAGCCGCCACGCCCGTCTCTACCTGCTGGATGAGCCCATCGGCGGCGTGGACCCTGCGGCCCGGGACTACATCCTGAACACCATCATTTCCAACTACAGCAAGGACGCGACCGTTGTCATTTCTACCCACCTCATCGAGGACATTGAGCCGGTGCTGGACGAGGCCGTGTTCCTGAAGGACGGCAAAATCTTTGCTCACCGCGCTGTGGATGATATCCGCGAGACCGAGGGCAAGAGCGTCGATGCATATTTCCGGGAGGTATTCAAATGCTGAGGCAATTGTTGAAATATGAGTTCAAGGCCACCAAAAGCCTGTACTTCGGGCTGTATCTGGCGCTGGCGCTGTTGAGCGTGGTGCTGGGCGTGACCTTCCGGCAGGAACACGCGCTGGCTCACAGCACAAGCTTCCAGAATCTCGAAGTGATTCTGATGATCGTGTATGTCTCGGTCATCCTTGCCATCGCGGTGCTCTGCTTCGTGAACACCATCCAGCGCTTTTATCAGAACCTGCTGGGCCGGGAAGGCTACCTGATGCACACGCTGCCGGTCAATGAGAACCAGCTCATCCTCTCCAAGCTCCTCACCAGCATGGTCTGGGTGCTGTGCAGCGGCCTTGTGGGCATCGTCTGCATCACGGTGATGGTCAGCATCGGTGTGATTGACTCGGAGACCTTCGGCATGGTGGACTGGAACAGCTGGAAGCAGCTGTGGGGGATGCTGTATGGAGAACTGGGCGCGAAGTTCTGGCTGGTGACGTTCTGGACCATCCTCATCAATCTGGCCCGGCTGGCAAGCCTCATCCTCTGCGTTTACGCTGCCTGTATGATCGCCCATCAATTCCCCAAGCATGTGATGGTGGCCGGGATCCTCGCGTTTATCGGCCTGAACATCGTGGAGACCCAGCTCGATAAGCTGCTGGGCACGAATGATGTGAGTATGATCGTGGATGTCACGTACCGGGTCGTGGGTGTGAACGTGACCGGTGTGAGCTATGGAGCGACCCCGATGCGCTGGCTGACGGCGGCACTTGGAACAGACGTTGGCTATCTGTTCTGCTTTGCCGTGACTGCAGCCATTGCGGCGGCATACTTCTTCCTGACCCGGTGGCTGATGAAAAATAAACTGAATCTGGAGTAAACAAAAAGGCGGTGTGCCCGGAGCGGACACACCGTCTTTTGCTGTCTGGAAAAAGGATTACACGCCGGAAGCGCCGTAGTTTGCCAGCACACGGGCAGAAGGATCGTTGACGTTGCAGCCGGGCCATGCCTTGTTCGGCATCCAGAAGCCCACGATGGTGCGGCTCTGGTCGTGGTAGTATTTCTCGAAGATTTCACGGTAGAACAGGCTCTCCTTGGTAAAGGGCATACAGTGGGCCGAGTAGTTTGCCCGGCGGAGCTGGAACTCCTCATCGGTGTACAGGCTCTCGGCGTACTCCTTGATGTCGTCCACCATGCTGTGGCCCACGGCATCGGAGAAGGCGGCCTTTTCGCGCCAGAGGATCTCCGGGGGCAGCCAGTCGCCCTCAAAGGCCTTGCGCAGCAGGTACTTGCCCTTGCCGTAGCTGTTCAGCTTCTTTTCGGGGTCAATGGCCATGACGTAGCGCACAAAATCCAGATCGCCAAAGGGCACGCGGGCCTCGATGCTGTTGGCGGAGATGCAGCGGTCGGCCCGGAGGACATCGTACATGTACAGCTCCCGGATGCGCTTCTGGCTCTCCTGCTGGAAGGCATCGGCGGTGGGGGCGTAGTCGGTGTACTTGTAACCGAACAGCTCATCGGAGATCTCGCCGGTCAGCAGCACGCGCACATCGGTCTGCTCGTGGATGGCCTTGCAGAGCAGGTACATGCCCATGCTGGCGCGGATGGTGGTGATATCCCAGGTGCCCAGCAGTCGGATGACCTCCTCCAGGCTCTGGATGACCATGTCCCGGTTGATGATGATCTCATGGTGTTCGCTGCCCAGATAATCGGCGGTTTGGCGGGCATATTTCAGGTCGATGGCATCGGTGTCCATGCCGATGGCAAAGGTGCGGATGGGCTTGCCCAGCTTCTTGGCTGCAATGGAGCAGACCAGCGAGGAATCCAGACCGCCCGAGAGCAGGAAGCCCACAGGGGCATCGGCATCCAGACGCTTTTCCACGCCTGCGATCAGCTTTTCGCGGATGTTCCGCAGGGTGGTCTCCATGTCATCCTCCATGGGGGCGGGCACGTCGGCAATGTCCTCATAGCGGACAAAGCGGCCATCGCAGTAGTAGCTGCCGATGGGGAAGGGGCGGATGTCGTCGCACCAGCCGATCAGGTTCTGCATCTCGGAGGCAAAGGCGATCTGGTGGCTGGACTTGGAATAGCCGTAGAACAGCGGGCGGATGCCGATGGGGTCACGGGCTGCGATCAGCCGGTCCTTGCGGGAATCATACAGAATAAGCGCGAACTCGGAGTCCATGTGGCGGAACATATCCAGACCGTACTCGTAATACAGCGGCAGCAGGATCTCGCAGTCGCAGTCGGAGGCAAACTTGTAGCCCCGGCGCTTCAGGATCTCCTTCTCAAAGCGGAAGCCGTAGAGCTCACCGTTGCAGACCACACAGTCGGCACCGCGGTAGAAGGGCTGCATCCCCTCCGGGGTCAGGCCCATGATGGCAAGGCGGCCAAAGCCCATCAGACCAAAAGGCCCTTCCACCACACGCTGGTCGTCCGGCCCGCGCATCACGGTGCGCAGCAGATACTCCTTGAATTTGGCGGCACTCAGGTCGTGCCCCGTGTAACCCATAACACAACACATATTTCTTACCCCTCTCTCTCTCTAAACCTCTCCGTCAATGCTTCGCATTTCCGCCTCTCCTGATAGGAGAGGCAAGTTTCCCGGTGACTGAGAAGTTTTTGCAAATAAAAAAAATACGGCAGCCTTCATCCCATTTGCTAGGACGAATGCTGCCGTATCCGTGGTGCCACCTAAATTACCGGTGCGCGAACACACCAGTCACTTTTGTGTACTCTCCCCGTTGAAAGCACTGCCGCGATAACGAGCGGCTGCCGTCGGCCCCTACTAACTGCCCGAAGCAGGTTCAGGGGGAAGCTCACGGGGGTTCGTTCGGGGCTCATTCTCTGTGCGGCTTCCACCGGCCCGCACTCGCTGCAAAAGAACCTTGAGCACTTACTTTTCCCGATCAACGCTTTTCCTGCCTGCATTGTATCACGGCTCTTTGTCCGTGTCAACACAGTGTTCGCATTTTTGTGCGGTCTGCCCCGGATGGGGGCTGTTTTGTGCGCAGCTGCGGCACAATCCGTACAAAACGCTGCCCTCGCACTGCAGGGTGAAGCCGTGCTCCGCCATCAGATGGGCACGCACCTCATCCATAAAGTGGCAGTCCAGGTGATAGATGCGCCCGCACTGCACGCACTTCAGGTGCAGGTGCTCGCGGCAGTGGCGGCCCTCGTCCACATACTGGAACACGGCCTTTTCGCCCTTATCGGCCACATATTTCATAATGCGCTGCTCGCCTGCCAGTTTGTCCAGATACCGGTACACCGTGGTGGGATTGGGGCTGGCCCCCTCTGCCTCCAGATGTTCCAGAATGTTGGATGCACTGACCGCGTGCTGGCGGTTGTTGATGAGATAATCCAGGATCAATTGCCGGGTTTTGGTGTTGTACCCCCCGCGACCTGCCATGGTATCAGCCTTCCTTTCTGAGTCAAGTGTACCACAATTTATCCTTTGATGCAAAACAAGAACGAAACACTGGCGACAAGCACAAAAAAACTGTTCAATTTATAGCAAAATAATGCATGATATCTGTTCAAAACGGAAAAGCTCCCAAAGTTTTCAAAAAAGTCTTGTAAACATTGTCCAGATATGTGATAATAATATTAATGATTACTTGGATTATTTAAGGGATACAAGCTGTCCGGCGGGCGACTTATTGCTGCCTGAACGGTCCTGCTTGCGAACTAGGAGATAGAACAATGAAAGAGATGGATTCCCAGTCAAAGCTCAGCCTGAAGCTGCAGGCTTACCAGTACCTGAAAACGAAGATTCTGAACTGTGAGTACCGCCCCAACGAATTTCTGAACGAGCAGAAGCTCTGCGCCGAGATGGGCAACATCAGCCGCACCCCCATGCGTGACGCGCTGGGCCGCCTGGAGCAGGAGGGGCTGATCACCATCCTGCCCAAAAAGGGGCTGATGGTCTCCGGCATTACCGAAGAGGACGTGCACAGCATGTTCGAGATGCGCCTGCTGGTGGAGCCTTACGCCCTGCGCACCTACGGCAACCTGATCCCCCGGGAGCAGCTGGAGGCCTACACTGAGCTGATGCACCACCCCGAGCGGATCGACGACTTCTGCAAATCCGACGATGATTTCCATGAGCTGCTGATGAGCAGCCTGCCCAACAAATATCTGCGCTCTGGCTATGACCGCATCACCGGCCTGAACACCCGTTTCCGCATTATGACCGGCAAGGTGAGCATGATCAATCAGGATCAGACCTGTGAGGAGCATCTGGAAATTCTGAATGCCGCCCTGAGCGACAACTGGAACACCGCCGCCGATGCGCTGCAGCATCACCTTGAGCTGGCCCGCGATAAGGCCGAGGGAGTCATCAAGGTCATCCGGCTGTGGTAAATGAAACGATAAAAACGCTGTATCACTCCTTCCGGCATCGTTGATGCGATGCCACCTCCCTCTCAGAGGGAGGCTTTTGCGTTGGCCGCCGCGTGAAGGCTCCCTCCTGGAGGGAGCTGTCGAGCGAATGCGAGACTGAGGGAGTGGTACAGCGTTTTCTTTTGCTGGAAAGTGTAAAAAATTCATAGAAATCAAAAGAAAAGTACATTGAATATTGTTTAACAATGTGGTATCCTTAACAACAGAGAGAGCCCGCTGGCAGGCGGGCAGAATGATTTGGAGGAAAATAATTATGGCTGACCGCATTGTTCTGAACACCATTTCCTACCATGGCCACGGTGCCATTGAGAACATCGTTCCCGAGCTGACTGCCCGCGGCTACAAGAAGGCTTTTGTCTGCTCTGACCCCGACCTGATCAAGTTTGGCGTGACCAAGAAAGTCACCGACCTGCTGGATGCTGCAAACTTCGCCTACGCTGTTTACAGTGAGATCAAGCCCAACCCCACCATCGCCAACGTGCAGGACGGCGTGGCAGCCTTCAAGGCTGCTGAGGCAGACTGCATCGTGACCATCGGCGGCGGCTCCTCCATGGATACCGCAAAGGCCATCGGCATCATCATCAACAACCCCGAGTTCGCGGATGTGCGCTCTCTGGAAGGTGTGGCTCCCACCAAGAAGCACGCTGTGTTCACCATTGCCGTGCCCACCACCGCCGGTACTGCGGCTGAGGTCACCATCAACTACGTCATCACCGATGTGGAGAAGAAGCGCAAGTTCGTCTGCGTGGACACCAACGATATCCCCGAGATCGCTGTGGTCGATCCCGATATGATGTCCTCCATGCCCAAGGGCCTGACCGCCGCTACCGGTATGGATGCTCTGACCCACGCCATCGAGGGCTATATCACCAAGGGCCACTGCACCATCTCCGATATGTTCCATCTGGAGGCCATCAAGCTCATCAGCGAGAACCTGCGCGGTGCCGTGCAGAACACCCCGGAGGGCCGCGAGGGCATGGCTCTGGGCCAGTACATCGCCGGTATGGGCTTCTCCAATGTGGGTCTGGGCATTGTCCACTCCATGGCACACGGCCTGTCCGCTCTGTATGATACCCCCCACGGCGTGGCCTGCGCCATCCTGCTGCCGGTGGGTCTGGAGTACAACAAGACCGTTGCCGGGGAGCGCTACCGCGCGGTCGGCAAGGCCATGGGCGTGAAGGGCATTGACGAGATGAACGATGCCGAGGCCGCCGATGCCACCATCGCCGCTGTGAAGCAGCTGAGCGCGGATGTGGGCATCCCCGCAAACCTGCAGGGCATCCTGAAGGAAGAGGACATCCACTTCCTGGCCGAGTCTGCTTTTGCAGATGCCTGCCGCCCCGGCAACCCCCGCGACACCAGCGTGGAGGAGATCGAGGCACTGTATAAGAGCCAGCTGTAATTCGTAAACTGAACAAAGAGGGTCGGGAATGCCGCTTCCCGGCCCCTTTTTGTTCCGGGAAAGGAGCGCTATGAACCTGAATTTCTATACTCTTTGTGTAATTTATCTGGTATATTCCTTTTTGGGCTGGGTAGGCGAGACCGTTGTTGCAACCGCAAAGGGCCGCCGGTTCACCAACCGCGGCGTGGCCTCCGGCCCCTTCTGCTTTGTGTACGGCACGGCAGGGGTGCTCATCACCATCGGCCTGAACGACCAGCGCACCAGCCTGGCGGCACTGTTCTTCGGCAGCATGATCTATGCCACGGTGGTGGAGTGGCTGACCGCCAAACTGCTGGAACGGATCCACCACCGCCGCTGGTGGGACTACTCCGATAAAAAGTTCAATCTGGACGGCTATGTCTGCCTGCAATACTCCCTGCTGTGGGGTCTGCTGGGCATGGCGGCAGTCCGCTGGGGCAACGACCTGCTGTTCCGGCTCTGCGCCCACCTGCCGCCGCTGCTGTTCCACGCTGTGGTGTGGGTCGGCATGGCGCTGGCCGTCCTTGACCAGATCTCTGCCATGGTGGTGGTCAGCCGGTATGCGAACCGCCACCCACGGCTCGAGCAGCTGAATCGGGAGCTGGGCAGGGGCTCGGAGAGGCTGCGGCAGAAAATTACCGCCAGCGTGGAAAAGCGGATCCAGCGGGCGTACCCTGCTGCGGCTCGTCCGGAGCCTACCACCAGTGCCGAAAAGCAGCTCTCCCTTGCCGACCTGCTCTGGCTCTTTGTCATCGGGGCTTTCCTCGGAGATGTGGTGGAGACCATCTTCTGCCGCATCACCGCCGGAGTCTGGATGAGCCGTTCCAGCCTGGTCTGGGGCCCGTTCAGCGTGGTATGGGGGCTGGCGCTGGTGCTGGCCGCCATCCTGCTGCGGGGCGGCGAACAGAAGAGCGAGAGCCGCATCTTCTGGTTCGGTGTGATCCTGGGCGGTGCGTATGAGTATGTGTGCAGCGCCGTGACAGAGCTGCTGTTTGGCACCGTGTTCTGGGATTACAGCGGCTTCAAGTTCAATCTGGGCGGGCGCATCAACCTGCTGTACTGCTTCTTCTGGGGCATTGCGGCCGTGACCTGGATCCGCTATGGCTACCCACTGGTGGCAAAGGGGATGAAGGCGGTCAAGCGCAGGATCCGCCCCTGGATGACCGCTCTGCTGGCTGTGTTCATGGCTGTGAACCTTGTGACCAGTGCGTTGGCGCTGGCCCGCTACGATGCCCGCACCAGCGGCGCGGCTCCGGCCAATGCGGTGGATGTGCTGCTGGATGAGCATTTTGACAATGCCCGGATGGAGCGCATCTACCCCAACGCCAAAAAGGTGGAGAAGGCTGGGTAAAAATACACGATTTTGCTTGCGTTTTGCAGGGGAAACAGGTATAATACTCTATGGATTAAAAAGGAGAGATTTTATATGCTGATCCCTGTATTATTGTTTATCGTGGGCCTGCTCTGCCTCATCAAGGGCGGCGACTGGTTCGTGGACGGTGCAACCGGCATCGCCCGCCGCTTCAAGGTGCCGGAGCTGCTCATCGGTGCCACGGTGGTGTCCATCGGCACCACCCTGCCTGAGGTCATGGTCTCCACCACCTCGGCCATGACCGGCCACGGCGAGATCGCCTATGGCAACGCCATTGGCTCGGTCATCTGCAACGCGGCCCTGATCGCGGCCATCACCATTGCGGTCCGCCCGGGCAAGGTGGACCCCAAGAGCCTGCGGGTGCCGGTGCTGTTCTTCTTTGTGGCAGCGGCCCTGTATGCGGGCGTGGCCTACACCACCGGCTACTTCAGCCGCCCCATCGGCATTGTGCTGCTGGCAATGTTCGTGGCCTACATGGTCTGCAATGTGCTGGCTATGAAAAACGCCCCCGCCCCGGAAGAAGATGAGGACGAGCCGGAAAAGGAAATGTCCTTTGCCAAGGAGATCGGCCTGCTCATCCTCGGCGCAGCCCTGATCGCTGTGGGCGCAAACCTGCTGGTGGACAACGGCACCCTGATCGCGCAGGCGCTGGGCGTGCCGGAATCCGTCATCGCCCTGACCTTTGTGGCGCTGGGCACCTCTCTGCCTGAGCTGGTCACGGCGATCACCTCGCTGGCAAAGGGTCACGGCTCCCTCTCGCTGGGCAATGTCATTGGTGCCAACGTGTTCAATCTGGTGCTGGTCAGCGGCATGTCCATCACGGTGTCGCCTTTCAGCATCCCGCAGAACTCCACCATCATGGGCATCAATTCCTCTCTGGTCATGGATCTGCCCGTGATGTTCGCGGTCATGCTCCTCCTGACCGTGCCCGCTCTGCTCAAGGGCAGGCTCTCCCGCTGGCAGGGCGTGCTGCTGCTCTGCATCTATGCAGCCTTCTGCGCCGTCCAGTTTGCAATGTAAGTCTCTGCGCCGGAGACCCGGCCCGGCTCCACGCCGGAGCGGGCGCTTTGGGGCAGAAAACCGTTTTGAGAAAGGCATCCTCGTTTACGGGGATGCCTTTTTTCTGTCCCTGCAGCAGGGGCTGATCGGAAGAAGCGTTTTCTTAAGAAATCCTTAGAAAAATTTCATGGAAAATGCAGGAAACTGCTGTTATACTAGAACCGAGAATGACAAAAAGGGGAGAAGACCATGGCAGAGCAGACCATTCTGATCGCGGAGGACGATCCGGATATCCGGGACGGCGTGCGCATCTTGCTTTCCGGCGAGGGATACCATATCATCGAAGCCGAAAACGGCACCCGGGCACTGGAGGTGTTCCGCCCGGAGGTCGATCTGGTGATCCTGGATATTATGATGCCGGGCATGAGCGGCCTGCGCGTCTGCGAGGAGCTGCGCAAGCTCTCCACAGTGCCGATCCTGTTCCTCACGGCAAAATCACAGGAGTCCGATAAGCTGCTGGGCCTGACCGCGGGCGGGGACGATTACCTGCCCAAGCCCTTTTCCTTTGCGGAGCTCAGCGCCCGGGTCAAGGCATTGCTGCGGCGGTACTGCGTCTATCAGGGCAAGGGGCAGGCCCCGGCCCGGGCCGAAAACCTGACCCTGTGCAGCCACGGCGTGAAGCTGGCGCTGGACTGCAACCGCGTCTGGGTGGACGGGGAGGAGATCGACCTGACCGAGACGGAGTACAAGATCCTGCGGCTGCTCATGCAGAGCCCCCAGCGCATCTTCCCGGTGCAGGTGATTTACGAGGATGTGTGGCAGGAACCTTATTTCTACACCTCCAACGGCACCGTGATGGTACATATCCGCAATCTGCGGATGAAGATCGAAAAAGACCCGCAGAACCCCGCCCGTCTGCAGACCATGTGGGGGAAAGGGTACCGCTTTGTGCCCGGGGAGGAGAAGGATCATGCGTAAAAAGCTGGGGCTTTCCGGCAAGCTGGTGTTGATGATCCTGTTCTCAGCACTGGCAAGTGCTGTATTTCTGGTGGGAATGCAGGTCGTGCTGAACAAAGCCCTGTGGCTTTATTTTGACCAGCCGGAAACCCAGCAGAAGGCTGTGGAAAAGCAGGTGCAGGAGCTGCAGAGCTATATCGACCGGCGCGGTCTTTCCAGCCGGGATATCGACAAGTTGGACGACTGGTCTGTGCGGAACGGCAGCACGATGTTCATCATCTACGACCGCTCCCGGATGCTCTATTCCTCCTATCCGCTGGTCGCTCCGGTCTACGAGGGGCGGGAAAATGTGACGGAAACGGTTCCGGCCGAGCGCTGGCTCCCGATGTACTCGCTCACCTTTTCGGACAAAGAGGCCACAGCCATGTTCTATTACAACGGCGTGGATGCCTATTACGGCAAGGGGTGCGAGATCCTGCTGCTTGTCAGCTTTGCCCTTTTTCCGCTGTTTTTCTTCCTGAGCAGCCGGAAAATCATCCGTTATATCCTCCTGCTCAGCGGGGAGATCCAGGCCATGGAGGGCGGCGACCTTGACCACGCCATCACGATCCAGGGAGACGATGAGCTGGCCCTGCTGGCCACCAGTCTGGATGGTCTGCGTCTGACCCTGCGCCAGCAGCAGGCCGAGGAGGCTCAGGCTGCCGCCAAGGTCAAGAGTCTGATCACTGAGATGTCCCACGACCTGCGCACCCCGCTGACCACCCTGCTGCTCTATACCGAGATCCTGCGTCACCACAAATACGAGACCGAGGCCCAGCAGGATGAATATCTGGCAAAGATCGACGGTAAGGCCCGGCAGATCAAGCAGCTGTCCGACAATCTGTTCGAGTACGCGCTGGTCACCCGGGACACCGTGGTGCAGCTGGATGCCCCGGCCCGCTTCTCCCAGATCTTTGAGGAGCCGCTGGCCGAGATGGTGGAGATGCTGCAGCAGCGCGGCTTTGCCTGTGCGCTGGAGCTGGGCAGCGAGGATGTGCTCCTGACCGTGCGGGCGCAGTATATCCGACGCATTCTGGATAACATCGGCTCCAACCTGATCAAGTACGCCGACCCGGCCCGGCCCATCGAGGTGCGGTTCCTGCGGCAGGAGGGAAGGGCGGGCCTTGTGCTCCGCAACCATGTCCTGCCTGCGCCCCCGGCGGTGGAAAGCACCAAGGTGGGGCTGACCAGCATCGAGACCATGATGGATAAGATGCACGCAGACTGCAAGATCGAACAGGAGAATGAGCAGTTCACCATGACGCTGCTGTTCCCGGTAGAATAAGACAACCCTCTCAGTCAAAGCCTACGGCTTTGCCAGCTCCCCCGAAGGGGGAGCCAATGCAGCACCTCGGATAGAGCCTGCATAGCCTCTCCCTTCGGGAGAGGCGGCATTGCGAAGCGATGACGGGGAGGGTCTCTTTTTACACTTTTTCCACCGAACTTAAGCAAGTCTTAAGAAATATCTCCGGCGAATGTTAAGAAAGCCCCGCTATACTGTTGGAAGAAGGGCGGGTGCAGCTTTGCACCCGGCCATAACATCAGGGAGGGGCAACCAATGCTGCGAAAAAAGAAACAAACGCCGCAGGAACAGAGCGACCAGGAATTCAATCTGGCGCTGGAAGTGCCTGCAGAACAAAGACCGAAGGGCTGGAGACCTTTTGTAAGGCGCAACTGGAAGCGCATTGCCGCTGCCGCCTGCGCAGCCGCAGTGGCCGGTGCGTTCCTGCTGCCCGGGAATGGCGCAAAACCGGCAGGCGTAGATACCGAATATCTGGAAAGCGCGGTGGAGCGCCGGAATATCACCAATGTGTTCAGCGGCTCCGGCACCATTGCCGCCGCCAACACCTACACCGTCAATGCGCTGGTGTCCGGCACCGTGCTCACCGCCGATTTTGCGGTGGGGGACACCATTGAAGAGGGAACGGTGCTCTACACCATCGACAGCTCCAACGCCGCCAACAGCGCGGAAAAGGCCCAGCTCTCGCTGGATCAGGCCCAGCGCAATTACGAGGATGCCGTGGATGCCCAATACATCCGCAGCACCATCGGCGGCACGCTGGCCTCCTATAAGGTGGCGGTGGGCGATGTGGTCACCGCCGGGCAGGAGGTGGCCACTGTGCGGGATGCCTCCACCCTACTGCTGACGTTGGAATTCCCGGCGGCGGATGCGGCGAACTTTACCGTGGGGCAGGCCGCACAGGTCACGTTGGACGGCACCTTTGAGGCCGTCTCCGGCACCGTGCGCTCTGTCTCCGGTGCGGATGCCCTGAGCAGCGGGAACCTGCTGGTGCGCACCGTGACCATTGCGGTGAACAACACCGGCAGCCTGACCACCGCGCAGGCCGCAACGGCCAGCGTCAACGGGGTCAGCGCACTGGCATCGGCAAAATTCAGCTACCAGAACGAGCAGACCATCACCGCCTCCACCGGCGGCACCGTGACCGCCCTCTGCGTGAAAGAGGGCTCCTCTGTCAGCGCCGATACCGCGCTGGTCAGGATCTCCGGCAAGGAGCTGACCAAGCAGGTGCAGAACGCCTCCGATAACCTGCGCAGTGCCCAGATGTCCATGGAGGACACCGAGGATCAGCTGAACAACTATACCATCACCTCACCCATCAGCGGTACGGTCATCTCCAAGGAGGTCAAGGCGGGCGACACCGTGAGCAATACCGCGGGCAGCACCAGCCTGTGCACCATCTACGACCTGAGCTATCTGCAGATGACGGTGAATGTGGACGAACTGGAGATCCTCTCCATCAAGGAGGGGCAGAGTGTGACCATCACCGCGGATGCCATCTCTGACCGCACCTTTACCGGCGTGGTCACCAGCGTGTCCAAGGCGGGCACCACGGTAGGCGGCACCACCACCTATCCCGTCACCATCCGCATCGACGATACCGGCGACCTGCTGCCCGGCATGAACGCCACCGCCGAGATCACGACGGCCAGCACCGAGAACGCGCTTTCCATCCCCAATGCCGCTGTGGTGCGGGGCAATTATGTGCTGGTGACCAAGGATTCCCCCAGCGCTGCCAACGCCGACCCCAGCATGACCGCCCCGGAGGGCTATGTCTATGTCAAGGTGACCACCGGCACCAGCGATGATGATTACATCGCCGTAACAAGCGGCCTGCAGGAAGGCGACACCGTAGCCTACACCGCCAGCAGCACCGCCTCTGTCAGCGCTGACGGACAGATGGAGGAGATGATGGTGGTCGGCGGGCCCGGTCAGGGCGGCGGTGGAAGCGGCGGCCCGAGCGGCGGCGCACCGGGAGGTGGCCCGCAATGAGCGCTCTGATCGAATTTGAGGATGTGTGCAAATATTACCGGATGGGTGACACCACGGTAAAAGCCGCCGACCACATCAGCATGAAAATTGAAAAGGGCGAGTTCGTGGCCATCGTGGGCCAGTCCGGCTCCGGTAAATCCACCTGTATGAACATCATCGGCTGCCTGGATGTGCCCACAGCGGGCAGCTACCGGCTCAATGGCCGGGAGGTGGGCAACATGTCCGGCAATGAGCAGGCTGAGGTGCGCAACGAGATGCTGGGCTTCATCTTCCAGCAGTATAACCTGCTGCCCAAATTGAATCTGCTGGAAAACGTGGAGGTGCCGCTGATCTATGCGGGCGTGCCCCGCGCCGAGCGCCGCCGCCGGGCCCGCGAGGCACTGGAGCAGGTGGGGCTGGGCGATAAGCTGAAAAACAAGCCCAGCCAGCTTTCCGGCGGTCAGCAGCAGCGCGTCTCCATTGCCCGGGCGCTGGCCGGGAATCCGGCGGTCATTCTGGCCGACGAGCCCACCGGCGCGCTGGACAGCCACACCGGCCGCGAGGTGCTGGGAATGCTGCAGCAGCTCCACCGGCAGGGCAACACCGTGGTGCTCATCACCCACGACAACTCTATTGCCGTGCAGGCCCAGCGCATCATCCGGCTGGAGGATGGCCGCGTGGTCTACGACGGCGATGCCCGGGCACCGGAGGCCATCGTTCAGCCGACATTGAACTTTGAACCGGCAGAACAGGAGGGGGACGCATGATCTACGAGACCTTCCGCGAAGCAGTCAAGAATATCTGGAGCAACAAGTTCCGCACGGTTCTGACCATGCTGGGCATCATCATCGGTGTCACGGCGGTCATCGTCATCGTGGGCTTGGGCAATGGCATGACCCAAAGCATCAAGGACAGCTTTTCTGAGATGGGGACCAATATCCTCAGCGTCCAGATCACGGGCCGCGGCTCCCGCACCGTGACCGTACAGCAGCTGTACGATATCGTGGACAGCCACCCGGAGGTGTTCACCGGCATGTCGCCCACCACCACGCTGGACAGCACCGTGAAGGTGGATACCACCACCTATGGCTATACGAGCGTCAAGGGCGTGAGTGAGACCTACCTGGATATGATGGGGCGCACGCTGGCCCAGGGCCGGGGCCTGACCTATGTGGACATCACGGACAATAAAAAGGTCTGCGTGGTGGGCGATTACATTGCCCGTGCGGCCTACGGCGGCAACGCCATCGGCCAGACCATCAAAATCGGCAGCGAGAGATTTACCATCGTGGGTGTGCTGGAAGCCAATGTCAGCAGTACGACCGATCAGGAGGGCACCGACGATGACATGATCTTTGTGCCCTATACCACCGCCCAGCGCATCAGCAGGACCAGCGCCAGCTCCTACGGCGTGGTTCTGGTGAGCGATGAACTTGCCGATGAGGGCAAGAATCTTCTGGTAGTAGGGATCGAATCCATCCTCCACGCGGAGGACGGCTATTTCATCACCAGCCTGAGCGAGATGCTGGAGACCATGACCGGCATGATCAACATGGTGGTGGCGATCCTGACCGCCATTGCAGCCATCTCCCTGCTGGTGGGCGGCATCGGCATTATGAACATTATGATGGTGTCCGTCACCGAGCGCACCCGGGAGATCGGCATTCGCAAGGCGCTGGGTGCCAAGGAACGCTGCATTCTTGCCCTGTTCGTCACTGAAGCGGCCACCACCTCCGCACTGGGCGGCCTGCTTGGCATTGCACTGGGCTATCTGTTCAGCGCTCTGGCCAACCGGGTGCTTCCGCTGCTGGTGTCGGATATGGAACTGACGGTGGCCCCCTCCATGACCTCAGTGCTGGTGGCCTTTGGCATCTCGGTGGGCATCGGTGTACTGTTCGGCTACCTGCCTGCCAAGCGCGCCGCAAGGCTGAACCCCATTGAAGCATTGAGATATGATTAAACCTCTCACCGCTTCGGTCTGGCTTCGCCAGCGCCTTGCGGAGCTCCCCTGGCAGGGGAGCCTGGAATAGAGGAAACACGATCTTAAGGAGAATCTTCCATGAAAAAAAGAATCCTTTCCCTTTTGCTGGCGGTGAGCATCGCCTGCTCGATGCTGGTGGTGCCGGCAAATGCCGCTGCCAGCAATGCGGCGGTGCAGACTGCCGTGACGCTGGGCGGCTTGACCAGCGAACAGGCCTCCGCCCTGAGCACCGCCCTGACTCGGGGCCAGCTGGCAAAGCTGCTGGTGACATTCTCGGCCTACCGGGAGAGCGCCGCCACGCAGGGGAACACCGGCACCCTGTTCACCGATGTGGACAGCGGGAACGAATATGCCCCCTATATCCGCATTGCCGTCCAGCAGGGATGGCTCAGCGGCTACACCGACGGCTCTTTCCGGCCCGACAACGGTGTGACGCTGGAAGAGGCCTGTACCGCCGCCCTCAAGCTGCTGGGCTATGATGTTACCACTCTGAGCGGCAGCTTCCCGGCGGCACAGCTCAACAAAGCCGGCAGCCTGGGCCTGCGGGCCGGTTTGAGCGCCGTGCAGGGGCAGGGCCTGACCCTGGAAGATGCCGCTGTGCTCTTCTATAATGCCCTGACGGCCAGCACCGCTGAAAACCAGACCTATGCCGCCACGCTGGGCTTTACCGTGACGGATGGCCGGATCGACCTGTCCTCGGTGCTGCTCAGCAGTGTGGAGGGCCCCTTTGTGGCCGATGGCACCACCCAGCTGCCCTTTGCCCCGGCGGCGGTCTACCGCAATGATACCGTGGCCACAGATGCCGCTCTGAACGCCTACGATGTCTACTATTACAGCGCCAGCGCCAGAACGGTCTGGATCTACTCCCGCAAGGCGGCGGGCCGCATCACGGCGGTCTCGCCCAGCGCCAGCGCCCCCACCAGTGTGACGGTGGCAGGCACCAGCTACACGCTGGCTTCCTCGGCAGCGGCATCGGTCCTCTCGGCCTTCAACGGCGGCGGAGTGGGGCAGGTGGTCACCCTGCTGTTGGGCATGAACAACGAGGCGGTGGCCGTTCTGACCGGCGAGGAAGCTGACAGCGTGTTCTATGGCGTGGTGCAGACTTCTTCCCGCAGCCTGACCGAAGAAAACGGCGCGGATGTGCTCCAAAGCGTGCAGGTGGCCTGCACCGATGGCGTGACCCGCACCGTGAATGTGGACAAGAGCCTGAACTTCCCCACCGGCTGGCTGGTGAAGATCACCGTCAACGCCGACGGGGAGAACGTGGAGACCCTGAGCGGCCAATCGGTCAGCGGCACCATCCGTGCGGACGGCACCGCGCTGGGCGATGCGGCCCTTGCTTCGGATGTGGAGATCCTGGATACGACAGCGGAGGGGTTGGCTGGGACAGTAAGTCCCGGCCGCCTATCGGGGGTGACACTTTCTGCCTCGGATGTCCGTTACTACACCGTGGATGGGAACGGTGCCATTGACCGGCTCATTCTGAACGATGCCACCGGCGACCTGTGGACCTACGGTGTGCTGGATGATGTGACCAACCTCATCAGCACCGCAGCCAGCTCCACCACGAACACCGGCTCCGGCTCGTCCACCTCCAACACCACCGGTTCCAGCGCCTCTGACCTTGTGGCCGGTGCGGTGGAAAGCGTGATGCCCTCCACCAGCACCCTGCTGTATGGGCTGGTCGATGGCAGCATCGGCAGCACCCTGTGGGAGAGTGTGACCAGCAGCACCGCCAGCCTGGCAAGCTATCTGCTCAAGATTGGTGCCAACAGCACCACGGGCGTGGTCAGCTCGGTGCTGGATTACCTGAGCAGCGGCGCGAACTATGTCTGCTACGTCAACGGTGAGCAGACCACCTATAAGACCAGCGTGAAGTATCCCGTGCTGGCAGGCGGTATCTCGGTGCGCAAGACTGCTTCCGGCAGTGTGGGCACCATGGCCCAGCTGCTCCCGGTCACGGTGGATCAGCTGGGGGCGGCCTCCGTGCGGAGCGGCTCCACCCGCTATGAGACTGCCGATGACATGCAGGTGTATCTGTGGTACAAGGGCAAGTATTACGCCACCACCCTTTCCCAGATCAACGCCGAGGATTACAGCCTCATCGGCTGGTACGATGCCCATGGCAGCGCGGCGGGCGGAAAGATCCGCGTTCTTGTGGCCGTGAAAAAAGACTGACCGCGTCTCCGACAGGCTGTGAAATGGGACGAAATCCGGTCATAAAAAGGCAGTTAGGCGACATTTTTCACGATTTATCCATTGAAATTCTCCCCCGGGGATGATATGATAGACCTGTTCCTGCGCGGCAAAAGGCCGGGAACGAAATCTGAAGTGGGAGAATTTTGTGCCAGATGCAGAAAAAGAAGCTTTATCAGCTGGCTGCGGTCATCGTTCTTGTGGTGGCCGTGGCAGCTGCTTTGATCCTGACAGGGATGCGGAAAAGCACCTCTGTGTCCGAGGCGCAGGCCAGCTCGGTGCCGTCCTCCGCTCTGCCCGGCGGGGAAGCTGAGGGGCCCTCCAGCGCCGCCGCCTCCAGCAAGAGCGCCGTCAGCAGTGAGGTGACGGAAGAATCCCCGGTTTCGTCCTTTTTGGAACAGCTGGAAGAGGAACTTGGCATTTCCTCTTCGGAGACAGCTTCGTCCAGTGAGGTCTCCTCTTCCGCCAGCGCAGGCAAGGCGGACAGCGTGAGCTCCGCAGTGTCCGGTTCCAGCGCCGCACACTCGGTGCCTGCCTCCTCTGCGGCTTCCGGCAGCCATGCGGCCAGCAGTCAGGCCCCCGGCAGCAGCCATGCCTCCAGCAGCTCCGCTGCTTCGGAGAATGAGGTGGATGCCAGGATCGACAGCTACATCCGCCAGCTGCAGAACCTGAAGAAGCAGACGGAATCCAAGCTCTACGGCGTGATCTACGAAGCCTACGATGAGTATATCTCCCACCCGGTGGAGGAGCGCAATCTGGGGATGAAGGTCTCCATCGTGGTGTCCAAGACCGCCAAGCTGACCAGTGTTCAGGGCGAGTGTGACAAGGAGTTCAATGCCATCCTGAAAGAGCTGCGCCAGTACCTGCGGGACAATGGCCGTGATCAGAGCGTTGCGGATCAGGCAGAGCAGGAGTACAAAAAGATGAAGTCCGACCTGACCAGCGAGCTGACCGGCATTGTCTATAACAGTGCGGTGGGCAGCGGCGATGGCGGCAAATGGATCCAGGAACACATTGAGCATAAGCGCTGAAATAGATAAGAGCCGTGCAGTTCAAACGCTGCACGGCTCTGCTTTTTTGTTACTGCACACGCTTTAACGCTGTGTTGATGAGATCGGCAAACTGCTCCAGACGTTCCCGGAGCTGGACAATGGAATCGATGTCGCTGTCGGAAATGACACTGACGGGAGCCGAAAGGCTGTTGACACCGGCTTTCAGTGTGCCGCTCAGGGCTGCGTTGACACCGTGGGCGGGGATCTCCACATGCACATCCACGGGGATGGTGTCATCGAAGAGCAGGGACTTCAGCGGCAGGCCCACCACAAGGACAGCCGCGTCCTCCCCCTCAGACGGGAACTGGTAGTAGGTGTAGCCCTTTTTGGCATAATCGGGGTGGACGACGCACTGGCGGCTAAGGGTCATGGTATAGCCGGACATCTCCTGCATGGCCACCTGCGTGTTGGGCACGCCGAGGATCTTTGCCAGCTGGGCCTGCGTGATGTAGTTGGGCAGAGACCACTCCGGCAGGAACGCACCCACCAGCGGCACGCTGTCCGCGATGGAATCCCGCAGGGTGCGGTAGAGCCGCCCGGCATCGAAGTAGGTGTCGTTGGCATCAATATAGAGGTCGGTGAAAAAGTCGGTGCCGCCGGTCTCGGCGCGGGCAAGCCCGCCGGAGGGGTACAGGTACAATTGCAGCTGCCCCGGCGAATACAGCCCGGCCACATCGCCGGAAGTTGCACCCACCTGTTTCAGAATATTGTACAGGGCCGGGGTACTGGCACTGTCCTGTGCGGTGATGTTATAGCTGAACTCAAAAGTCGCACCCTTTTGTAAGGCACGGACTTTGCTGTTGACCAGACTGAAAAGGACCAGCGCAGCCACCAGACACACCGCCAGAATGCAGGCCACCACCGTGACCACGGCGCGGGAACGCTTTTTGGAAGATTTCATGGCAGAACCTCCTGTTCTCTTTATAAGGAATACGATCCAGAGCTTAAAAATCGTTCAAGTTGGCTTTGATTTTTTTATAATTTATTTGCAGGCCGCCACAAAGGCATCAAAAATCCCCTGCATGGCGGGGTCGGCAGCGCTGAGCCATTCAGGGTGCCACTGCACGCCCAGGCAGAACTTCGCGTCCGGCTTCTCAATGCCCTCCACGATGCCGTCCTCGCTCAGGGCCGACAGCACAAGGCCCTGAGCGACCTTGTCTACCGCCTGATGGTGCTGGCTGTTGACCAGAACGGTATCCTGCCCAAGAATGCGGGAGAGCAAGGTATCCCGCCGCACGGTGACAGTGTGGATCTTGCCCCAATGGTCGTTGTGGGGGACGTGCTCAAAGGGTTTGATGTCCTGATACAGATCGCCGCCCAGCGCAACATTCATCAGCTGGATGCCCCGGCAGATGGCCAGCACCGGCTTGTCGGCGGCAAGGAAGGCGCGCAGCAGCAGCGGCTCGGCGATATCCCGCAGAACGTTGGGCTCACCGCAGGCAGGGATGCGCTCCTGCCCGTAGAATTTCGGGTCGATGTCGCCGCCGCCCGGCAGCAGCAGGCCGTCACAGGCCAGCGCATCCTGTACGGCTTTGTCGGGGTCGTTCAGCTCGATCCAGCGCATTTCTGCCCCGGCCCGGGCAAGGCTTTCGGGATATTTTGCGTGAGCCTCCGCCAGCAGCTGGTTCGGCACCATGCGCGGCATTGCAATCGTAATAGCAGCAGACATTGTAGAAACTCCTTTTTACGTCAACAGAAAAACCCCGGAACATTCGTTCCGGGGTTTCTGGCGGAAAGATGGGGATTCGAACCCCAGAACGCTTTTGACACGTTACACGATTTCCAGTCGTGCGCCTTAGACCAACTCAGCCATCTTTCCACATCTTCAATTTTCAGCGTTTCGGGCCGTGGCCCTCAGCGCTCCACTATAATACCTGAAAGGATGACTTTTGTCAAGGATTTTTTTGAAAAAATTTGAAAAACGGAAAAGATAATATTAAATGCGAAAGGAAGCGAAAGCCTCCGGACGCATTATTTTTTTACCTGAAAAGCACAGAAAGAGAGGTGAGAACGTGCGAAACTACCGATATTTGACATTCGGCGACCGCGAGAAAATCGAGACGGAATACGCAGCCGGAGGACGTCCGGCCGACATTGCGATCGACCTCGGCGTCCATGTGGCGACTATCTATAAAGAACTGAAAAGAGGCGACACCGGCCAGCTCGACAAGAACATGCGCCGAGAGTATAGCGCCGAACTCGCCCAGCGCCGACTCATTGAGAGCTTTAAGTGCCGCGGGCGAAAATCCCCCACTATATAAAAAAGAAAGGAGCGACAACATGGCAGCATTACACGAAATAGCTCGGCAGTACGCCGACGAAATCCGCGACGGCATAGCGTGGGTGATTATATGGAAAACTGGCCGAAGCTGGCACGCGGAAAGCGTCTGGCTCAACCAAGACTCTGACACCTTCGAGCTGGAGGATCTGAGCACTGCCACCGAAATTCTGGAGCAGGATCCGAACGCTGTCATGGTGAACGGCTACTACTGCGGGCACTTCGGCGAGAACATGACGATCGCAGAACTGGAGGCCGGTATTCTCTGGCACTACGAAGGCGGCTGCAATCTCCTGAAAGACTCGACGGCCTTCCCTCCTGAGCCGATACCACGCCCGGAAAACCTCCCGGCAGATATTCCATGGTACGGAAAGGAAACCACCGAGGAACCGGATCCCTATATATTCGACGGCTACATGAGCGTCGAGGACTACGAGAAACGCCAGCAGCTCATAGCTGCGGATCAGGCGCGAAGCGATCCACTCCCGGACGAGTCGCCACCAGAACCTCAGCACACAGAGCTCACGATCCAGATCGGCCCACCTGCCGCCACTGCCCTGCTCGGCGCTCTCGCCGACGCAATAAAGGCAGCAGCTCACGCAGTCCGGCAACTCATGGACGAGCTCGCGGAGCGGTTCCGGAAGTTCCGGCAATACGCACGAAAGGCCGTGAACACTTTTGTGGACTCCCTACTATATAGAACCAACACCCACCCGAAATGGTGGCACCTATACAAACACGCACGGAAATGGAGAACCCGGAAGAAATACAAGCGGCTGCTTATGAGGCAGCTATGCAGCAGGCTGGCCGCTGGATAGGAGGTGATCCCATGAACGACTCGCGAAACCTAAGCGGGCCCGTACTCATGCCCGGCGCGACGGCTGCCGCTATGAAGTATGCCAAGAGTGCGGGCTGGACTGGAATGTAAGCAAGCAGGCGGTGATCCCGTGGTACGGCTACAAGTGCCCGATCTGCCGCAGCAAATACAGAAAAGGAGCAAAACCATGAGAAACGAAGTAATTTACGACAAAAACGGGCGCCCGGACATTATGGTGGTTTTTACCCCGTCCGAGCTGGGACTCCCTGACACCCTGAGAGGCCGCAAGGTTAAGGAATACGCGATCAGCAAGTACCAGAACACATTGATCGACGGCGTTCCGTACTCTCTCCCATTTATGAAACCGGCTGTGAATATCAGCCACGACGAAGCAATCCGCCTCTGCGAGAGCAAGGGTGAAGGCTGGCACCTGATCACTAACGACGAGTGGGTGGCTCTCGGCTTCTGGAGCTGGGACAACGACACCATGCCGACCGGAAACACCGCAAGCGGCAAGAGTCACAGCCACCCGGAGCAGACCGGCACTACATACGAAGGAGGCTGCGGCAAGACCTTGACCGGATCCGGCCCGGTTCAGTGGAACCATGACGGCACGGCCTACGGCGTAGCTGACATGTGCGGCAATATCTGGGAGCATGTCGGCGGCGTTCGATTTATGAACGGTATGCCGCAGGTGATCCCGAACAACGGCGCAGCCTATGGCTCGGATCAGTCCAAAGACTCGCCGGAGTGGGAGGCGATCTACACCGAGGACGGCGATCCGGTTTACTACAACGTACACGACGGAGAGATCACCCTCCAGCCGGTACACCCGGACGGCACCGACTACGACGGCGTAAAGTTCACGGATCTGGAAGTTCGCAGTGACATGGACGCACCGGACAAGCTGAAAAAACTCGGCCTCTATCCTGCCGACGACTACGAAAGCGACGAATACTTCTGGCTCGACTCTAACGGCGAGCGGGTTATTTATCGCGGGGGCAACTGGGGCAGCGGTGCGGACGCTGGTGTGTTCTGCCTCAGCGGCTACAACTCCCGCGGCAATGCGGGCACGTACATCGGCTTCCGTGCCGCTTGCGTTCGGTTTATCTGCGACTCTGACACTCTGGACGATCTGGACTCTGACAAGAAGCAGCCAGAACCGAAAAAGCGTAGCATTTTAGCTCCGGACTTTATCGGACGGATCAAGCAGGCACTCGCCCGGCAGTTTCAGAAGCTATACGAAGCCGCGCACGGCGAGGATCCGGAAGGCTTCGCTGAACTGGCCGAGAAGGCAACAGACGAAGAACTCGCCAAGGCTGCAAAACTCAGCGCCACACTGGCTCAGGTGAACGCAGCCGTGGACATGTACGAGCTGACCGCTAAGCAGTTAAAGCTCGCAGCCACAACCTCGATCACAATCAAAACGGAGGTGAACGACCATGAATGAGCTCCGGGACATATTCACGAAATACAAAGCAGTCGTATTTTTTGACACTGAGACAACCGGGCTCGAAGCTGAGAGCTGCCAGATCATTGAACTGGCAGCGATCAGAGTCGAGAAAACCGAACGGGGCACCCTCCGCATGGCCGACAGCGCCGACGTGTTCGTGAAGCTGCCGGAAGGTGAGCGGATCCCTCAGAAGATCGTCGAGCTGACGGGGATCACAGACGAGCAGCTCGAAAACGAAGGAATCACCGAGGCTGAGGCTGCAGCTCGCTTCACTGAGTTGATCAGCGGCGGCCGTGTCCTTCTGGTAGCCCACAATGCACAGTTTGACCTCCTGTTTACTGCTGAAATGCTCAGGAGACACGGAAACGGCGGCCCGGAGGCTCTGAAAGCTGCCGACTATCTGGACAGCCTGACCGTTTACAAAGACCGCCGGGCATATCCTCACAAGCTGGCGAACGCGATCCTCACCTATAAGCTGGAGGGCAAGGTTCAGAACTCCCACAGAGCGATCGACGACGTGGCGGCACTGTTTGAGGTGTGCAAGGCCATGGACGCGGAACGCTCCGATCTTCTCAACTATGTGAACGTGTTCGGATATAACCCGAAGTATGGAGTAAGTGGGAAACGGATCGAAAAGGTGGCCTACTGGCCGCAGAATTTCAACAAATACATGCAGGCTCCGAGCTATACGCTCCCGGCCAAACTCAGACAAAGAAGGAGGTAACAGAAATGCGAAGCAGCTCGCTGAAAGTATACAGCCCGGTGGAATACACCGGGTACAAAGAAAAAAGAAGCGGCCACCCGTCGGAACCGGGAAGCCGCACAGGCAATCGAAAAACCACGCGAAAGCCTAAGCCTATTTTATACCGGCTGCGCCGTTTTTGCAAGCGCCTGAACTGGAAAAGGATCGGCGGGCTGGCAGTCACCACAGTGGTGATTGTGTTCGCGGCGCGCGGCGTCGTGGGTATGTTCTCAGAACACACCCAGACAAAAACAGCCCCGGTCACAACCAGCAGCCCGGCGGCCGAGGAATCTCAGCCCTACGTTTTCTACTACAAGGACGGGCAAGCCGTAAGCTGGGAGGACGTCACAGACGCATGGGCCGCAGAGGCAGGGATCCAGAAGCGCTACGCTCTCACTGACGCCGAGCGACTGGAGATCGCTCAGGTGCTCACGGCCGAAGCTGGAGGCGAACCCTTCGCCGGAAAGATCGCAGTAGCTCAGTGTATTCTCCAGACCTGTGAGGACGAAGGGATCCGGCCGGACGAAGTGCTGCGCGTGTACGCATATAGCAAGCGCCGCCCGGAACCGACTCAGGAAGCCCTCGAAGCCGTGCAGGACGTGTTCGACTTCGGGATCGTGGCAACGACCGAGCCGATCAAATACTTTTACGCTCCCGCTCTCACGGACAGCGAGTGGCACGAGTCCCAGATCTATGTAATGACCATTAACGGACACCGATTTTTTAAGGAGGCAACCGAATGAATAACGAAAACAAGCCAAGCGTGATCGCAGAGCTCACGGCTGCACTTGCCAGCATGGCGGAACGCGCCGTCGCTGCTGAGGCCGAAGCCGAGCAGTACAAGAAAAGCTCAGGCGAGTGGTACCAGTTTTTTACCAGCAAGGACAAGGAACTGAGAGACACGCAGGCAGAACTCCAGAAAGCCCGCAAGGCTCTGGAAGCAAAGGAAGGAGAACAGAACCATGGCAACGACAAAGAAAGCAATAGCTGAGGCTGAGCAGGCCGCAGAAATCAAAGAAACAATCGCAGCACCCACCACAGAGCCGGGAACTCCGGCTGTAACACTGGACGAACTGGAAAGCATGGACATGAACATGTTCGACGCAGAGGAAACCGAAAGCGCTCCACGCCCGGCATGGCGTATCACTGACGACGGCTGCGCCGACTGGGCCTGCCGAAAAATCGCAGAAGAAAAGACCGAGCTCGACCGGATCACCGCACTGGGCGAAAGCCAGATCGAGAAGATCCAGCAGAGAATTGACGCTGCTCAGCGCAGATATGAAAACGGCACCCGTTTTCTCACTGGAAAGCTCGCGGAATACTTCGAGACAGTCCCGCACAAGACAACCAAGACAAAACACAGCTACCGCCTTCTCTCCGGCACTCTGGTGAAGAAAATCGGCGGCAGCACCATGAAACAGGACGACGACACACTGCTGGCCTATCTGAAAGCCTCCGGCAATGAGGATATGATCCAGAACACTGAAAAGCCGAAGTGGGGCGAGTTCAGGAAGCGCCTCGAAATTGTAGGCGGCCAGATCGTAGACAAAACCACCGGCGAGCTGGTGGAGGGCGTGCAGATCATTGAGAAACCGGACACCTTCACGGTGGACGTGTAAGGAGGTAGCGCATGGCAACAACCAAGGAAACGGCGGCCACAAAGACGGCCACCACCCCACCGGTACCGCTGACGCTGCAGCAGAAGTTCATCAAGTTGCGCGAAGCCGTTCCCTCTATCACCCAGAAGGCCCACAGCGACGGCGTAAAGTACAAGTTCGCGAAGATCTTCGACGTGTACCAGCTTCTCACTCCGGCCATGAATGAGTTCGGCGTCAATTTTGACATTGTAGGCGAGCAGGCAACCCGGCACAGCGAAAACGGGGATCCGATCTACTACTCCAACTTCACGCAGCACACCAGAAACGGCGACCGCATTGTCTGGGTGTACGAGGCCGACCTCACGATCCGCTGGACGAACGCAGACAACCCGGATGAGACTCTGGAAGTTACTCTACACGCAATCGGAACGAACGACGGAGGCCCGGACAAGGCCAAAGGCTCCGCGTGGACGTACTGCCTCAAATACTACCTGTTCGAGAAGTTCGGCATTGATCAGGGCGACGACGATCCAGACATGAGCGACCACAGCAGCGAACCCCCTCAGCAGAGCCAGAAACAGCACACAGGAGCTCAGAACGGGAACCGGCAGGGAAACACCCAGCCGCAGGCACAAAATGGCCAGACGGGGCGCTCAGGCGCCGCACGACCACTCTCAGACGCTCAGCTCTCCCGCCTCTACCGTAAAGGAGAGGACGCCGGGTACTCTCAGCAGTCGATCAACGAATGGATCCTGAAAAAATACGGACAGCAGGATCCACACAACCTGACGCGGGCCCAGTATGACGAAGCCTGCGCCGCTATGGACAACGCAAAGCAACAAGGAGGACAAGACAATGCTTAATCATGTGGAGCTTCTGGGCCGTCTGGCTCAGGAACCTGAAATCAGATACACACAGAGCGGCACGGCAGTGGCGAGCTTCGACCTCGCCGTGCAGGTACCGAGTAAGAACAAGGACGCCGCTCCGGACTATATCCCGATCGTGTGCTGGAGAGAACGTGCCGAGTTTTGCGGCCGTTACCTCTCCAAAGGCCGCCAGATCGTAGTTGAGGGCCGGATCTCCACCCGTAAATGGAAGGACGAGAAAACCGGGCAGAACCGCAAGGCCGTGGAAGTTGTGGCCTCAAACATTTACTTCGCAGACAGCAACGGAGGCAACGCAAATGGCAATCCTCAGCCCGCCAACAACGACGGATTCATGGACATACCGGACGACGGACAGCTTCCTTTTAACTAATAACACCGACCGAAGGACGACCGCCGGACAGACCGGCGGAACTCTACGGCCAAACCAGAAACAAACCACGAAAGGAGGTGCCGACAGTGGCATGGATCCAAATTCACCAACAACTGAAAGACCACCGCAAGGTGCTGGCTGCTGCTGACGAGCTCGACATTGAACCGGCTCACATGCTCGGCCTGCTGATCTCGTTCTGGCTCTGGGCCATTGATAACGCACCGGACGGATCCCTCGCTGGAATATCCGACAGAATGATCGCAAGAGCAGCCCAGTGGGACAAAGATCCGGAGGAATTTGTGGCCGCCCTGACCTCTGCGTCTCTGCTGGACGTAACGGAGGACGGCGTTCTGGAGATCCACGACTGGAGCGAGTACACCGGAAAGCTGATCGAACAACGAGAAAATGAGAAAAACCGTTCGAGAGCCCGCCGCGCTGCTGCTAAGTCAAACGACCGGAGGACGACCGCCGGACAGTCTGCGGACGCAAGCAAGAGCGACCAGAAAAAGACCGCAGGTAGAGTAGACCAGACCAGAGTAGACCAGAGTAGACCAGAAAATAAGGGGGATACCCCCATAACCCCCGCAGCCGAGAAGCAGCCAAGCGCTCAGGAACGACGTTTCGCAGAGTTCTGGACTGCATACCCGAAGAAAGTCGGCAAGAAAGCAGCACAGAAGGCATGGGAAAAGGCAAAACCCGACGCTGAACTGTTCGAGAAGATCATGCAGGCAGTGGCAACAGCTAAAACCTCGGAACAATGGCTGCGAGAAGGTGGCCGCTTCATTCCCAACCCGTCAACATGGATCAATCAGGGACGCTGGGACGACGAACCTCTCCCACCTGCCGGATCCGGAAGCTATCAACAGCGACCGGGTGGAAATTGTGGAAAACCTGACACCATGGACGTGCTCGCGGGGATAATCGCAGACGAGGAAGGAGGCTTCGAGATATGACAAAAGCAGACGCGGCTCGACTGGTGGCGATCGTCGTCACCGCCTACCCGAATTTTGACAAGTTCAAGGACGCGAAAGCAATCGAGGCCACGGTGAATCTCTGGGCCATGATGTTTGAGCAAGACGAATCCGGGATCGTAGCGCTGGCAGTAAAAAAACACATTGCAACAAACAAATGGCCGCCGAGTGTGGCCGAAGTCCGGGAGATCATGCTGGAGATCCAGCACCCGGAACTCATAGAGCCGGACAAGGCATGGCTGGCCGTGAGCGACCTCATGTACAGCGCCGGACAATTCAACCACGGAGATCTCTCCCGCCAGCTCCCACCTCTGGTGGCGCGGGCCGTTGAGTCAATCGGCTGGACTTCCCTCTGGGAAATGCACCGCAGCGCATACATAGGCGGCAAGCCCGGCATGGATCGGGTAGCCTTCATGCAACAGTACACGCCAATGTACGAACGGGAAAAGTCTCGCAGCATGACACCGGCACAATTAACCGAGAAGATCGACAACGCGGCCGGATCCCTTCCGGACAAAGGCCAACGCCTGATAGAGTACAGGGAAAGCGAACGCCGCAGGAAAGAGCAGGAAATGGAGGCTATCACCCGCGGCGCCCTCCGACTGGAGAGCCAGAGCGTCGAACAAACGAAGCTCGAACTCAGAGGGGAGGTGCTGGGATGATCCTACAAGGTGACGCACTGGAGGAACTCAGAAAGCTGCCGGACAAATGCTGCAGCGTCTGCGTAACTTCACCACCCTACTACAACGCCAGAGACTACGGAGCAGCCGATCAGCTCGGAACCGAAAGCTCTCCGGAGGAATACACCCGCAAACTGGTGGAAGCCTTCCGGGAAGTCGCCAGAGTCCTGAAAGACGACGGCACCCTCTGGCTGAATATCGGCGACAGCTACGCGAGGCATATCGAGGACGGAGGGATCAAGCGCAAGGATCTGATCGGGATCCCGTGGCTGCTGGCTCTGGCTCTCAGAAGTGACGGCTGGTACCTCCGGGCGGACATTATCTGGAACAAGCCCAACGTCATGCCAGAAAGCGCCAAAGACAGACCGGCAAGATCTCACGAGTATGTTTTTTTACTCAGCAAAGCGGCCGCCTATTACTACGACGCCGAGGCCGTCAAGGAGCTGGCTGTCGGGTACGATCCGAAAAAGCCCGGCCGGAAGCGCGGCAACGCAAAAACCTTCCGCGGCGGCACTGCCTACACTCACGATCAGGCCAAAGCCAACAACGCCGAGGTGGATCGAGGCAGCCACGGGCTCCAGAGAAATGAAACCGGCAAACGAAACCGCCGGGACGTCTGGACGATCGCCACACGGCCATATAAAGGCGCCCACCTCTCCACGTTCCCGGAGGAACTGGCCAAGATCTGCATACTGGCCGGGAGCAAACCGGGCGACACGGTTCTGGATCCATTCTCAGGAAGTGGAACCACAGGAGCCGCAGCCCTCAAAGAAGGGCGGAACTATATCGGGATAGAGATTAACCCCGACACCTGCAAAATACAAGAGCAGCGACTCACTGAGGCTGCTCAGGAAGGAGCCAAACCATGAAACGCGGTGAAATTTATTATATCGAAAGCACATACCGGGAAACCGGAAGCGAGCAGAGAGGCGGCCGCCCTGCGGTGATCGTCTCCAATGACAAGAACAACGAAAACAGCGAGGTTGTGGAAGTGGTATACATGACCACCAAACCAAAGAACGACCTCCCCACTCATGTATTTATCCGGAGCGCACTCTCCCCTTCTACCGTCTTATGCGAACAGGTAAACAGCGTAAGCGTGAAAAGGATCGGGACGCTGATCGGAAAATTGACAAAGAGCGAGCTCGCAGCCGTGGACTCTGCTCTGGCAATCTCTCTGGGGATCGACTTCATGGATCCGAAGCCCGCAGCCAAAGAAGCGGAGCATTTACTGGAAGAAATAAGCAAGCAGCCACTCCGGATCGTCCAGCAGGATCCAGACGTTGAAAAGATCAAGCTCGAAACTGAGCGCGATCTCTACCGGAATTTATACAATGAGCTGCTGAGCAAAACCATGAAAGGAGCAAGTGCATGAGAAAAAAACTGGTTTACATCTGCTCCCCGTGCCGCGGGGACGTTGAAAAGAACATAGAAAAAGCCCAGCGCTACTGTCGCGAAGCCGTCGAGCTCTGGGACGACGTGATCCCGATCGCGCCTCATGTATATTTTACCCAGTTTCTTGACGACACCAAGCAGGAGGAACGCGCCGCGGGCATGGACATGGGCCTCTCACTTCTGGCCATGTGTGACGAGCTCTGGGTTTACGGTATCGAGAATCCGAGCGAGGGCATGAGGAGCGAGATCGAATACGCAAAGCAGCACCAGATCCCGATCCGGGACGCTGCCGAGCTTTACAGAAACCGCGAAGCCGAAACACTTCCGATCGGTGACGCACTGATCGTTCTCCCTTCTCACGTCGGGCACCTGAACGGCGTCGCCGCGATTGAATCCACCACCGTGCGGATCAATGGCGAAATGATCTTAGACCTTGCGATCGAGCTCAGACGACACCCCGGCCACGACATCACACTGGAGGCCGACAAAGGCGCAGACTCGGAGGTAGATCAATGAGCTGGGACACGGTTCCGGGAAGAAATGGCGAAGGCTACCCGGATCCAACAGCAAGCACCGCCCTTGCACGGGTGCAGCATAGCCAGAAAGGACTCCAGAGCAAGCGAGCCGGTGAACACTTCGAGAATATGATCACCGCAAGCCTGAACTGGTACTGCGACAAGGGCGTGGCCTTCGTTGAAAAGACTCCGGAGCCCATGAAGCCACTCAGGAAGCCAGACCGACAGGGCCGGTTCCTTGCTTGCTACACCAAAGCCGGGCAGCCGGACTTCAAGGGAACGCTCACCGGCGGCCGGGCCGTGGTATTTGAGGCAAAACACACCGACAGCGACAAGATCGACCAGAGCCGCCTCACCCCTGAGCAGGTGGAAAGCCTGACGCTCCACCACAAGCTCGGAGCTGCTGCCTTCATCATGGTGAGCGTGGGGCTGGAAAACTTCTACCGGGTACCGTGGGAAGTATGGCGAGACATGAAACAGATCTATGGACGCAAGCACATGAAACTCGAAGATCTGGAGCCGTACCGCGTGCAATATATCGCCGGGATCCTCAAACTGCTGGAAGGTGTGGAGATCGACTACACCGAGGAAGGGAGCACGCCATGAAATGCGAATACTGCGAGCTCCGCAGAGTCGGGCCTTTTGTAATCTCAAAAGCCTGCACCATGCTGAGCGGAAAGCTCAAAAATAAACAGACGGGCGAACCGTTAAAAATTTGTATGCACCACATGACCTCCCCGGATCCGTGCATGAACGGAGGGGACGGCTGCGGGCTCTACAAAACGCAGAAAGGAGAACGAACCAATGAACGACGCACTGCTGAGCAGTAAAAACATGTGCTGGTGCACTCCGCCGGACTTTTTCGCGGAACTGGATCGCGAGTTTCATTTTGAGCTGGATCCGGCCAGCACCGACAAAAGCGCCAAGTGCGCGAAACACTTCACGCCGGACGACGACGGCCTAAAGCAAGACTGGGGGGGGTATTGCGTGTTCTGCAATCCGCCATACGGCCGAGCAATCGCCGACTGGGTGCGCAAGGGCTACGAAGAAAGCCGGAAGCCCGGCACCACCGTGGTTATGCTCATTCCTTCGCGGACTGACACGGCATATTTTCACGACTGGATCTTCGGCAAGGCCAGCGAGGTGAGATTCCTCCGCGGCCGCCTGAAATTCACCGACGAGGACGGAAACGGCGAGGACGCAGCTCCGTTTCCTTCTGCCGTCATAGTGTGGCGGAGTCCGGAAAGCACCGGACGCGAGTTTGCCACATGGCACATATAAAAGAACCAGAGCCAGCGGGGCCACTGCTCCGCCGGTTCAGATAAGGAGGAAACCATGAACGGGATTACTAAACAGACACGCCGCCAAAGTTACGACGGCATACGAACACGCAGCGGCGAGCGTTGCAAGCTAATACTGGAAACCCTCGGAAATCGGTCAATGACCGTGGAAGAAATCACCGACGAGCTGGTGGCTGCGGGCCACCTGAAATACTACGACCGCAACTTCGTGGCGCCAAGGCTCACGGAGTTGAAAGGCGCCGGAGTTCTGGAAGTCGTCGGAAAGAAACCGAGCAAAAGAACTGGAAAAAATACAGCCGTATGGGCTGCGGTAAGGAGGTAAGCACATGAAAAAGCAGAAAGTACAGGCAAAGACCAACCTCGAAACCCTCGCAGGTGGAGCCTTCGCCGAGAAACTCAACGAGGCACTCATGCAGGTGGCCGAAAACATTCAGAATCCGAACACAGACGCCACCACCAAGCGCCAGATCACGGTAAATATTAAATTTACGCCGAACAAAACCCGCCAAATGGTAGGAACCCAGATCGCTGTCACGACAAAGCTCGCAGCTACCGAAGCGATCGACACGCAAATGGTGATGGGCGTCAATATGAGAACCGGCCAGATCGAGATCACCGAATACGACGGCCAGATCCGCGGACAGATGGATCTCTCCGACTTCGCGGCCGCCGATCAGGATCCGGAACCGGAAGAAACACCGGCTGCAGCTCCCGCTCCGGTACAGAATCCGACCGGAAAGCCTCTGGATCTGAAAAACAGAGGAAAACAGGCGCCTGCTGCCGCTGCTGAATTAGTTCCGGGCCGTGACTACGATCCAGACACCGGCGAAGTGTACGAAACCGCCGGACAGTCCGTGGACGACCACCAGACAACCGGCGGACGCAATAACATAAAGGTGGTAAAAATCGCACCAGTAAAAGAAGCATAAGGAGGACAAGGAAATGGAAGGAATCAAAGAAGCAATCGCATATATCGCAGGGCTGGCCGTAAAGGCCGAGAAGCCGGAAACAATCGAGATCAACGGCCGGACATACTGTACGAAGGATCTCAGACGCTATGACGCAGCCGACAAGGCCGAGCCGATCAAAGCGACCACCCTCACCTCTCTGGTGGACTATATCAAGGAAAGCCGCGAGGAACTCCGCGACAGAATGATCATTCAGGTGGTAAGCGCCACAAAGGTGCTGCTCTACTCCGGACTGCTGGCCGAACGTGACCGTGAGACTCTGTTCGAGGTCAACGCCCTGCTGCCGCAGTTTGAGTATGGCCGCGAGTATGATCAGGAGAGCTTCCTCGTGGCTATGCAGTCATGCTTCCAGAAAACAGACGACCGCGAAGCCGTCACCATTATGGCGAGCAATATCGTGAATACACAGCAGGGAACCTTCTCAGACGACGGCGTAAGCCAGCAGGCAATCATCAAAACCGGAGTAACCACAAAGGACGCCGCCTTCGTTCCTAACCCGGTGAACCTGATCCCGTACCGCACATTTTTGGAAGTTCCGCAGCCTGCGAGCGACTTCGTGTTCAGAATCAGCGAGGGACGCGGCGGAGCCCCTGCCTTCAAGCTGGTGGCTGCTGACGGTGGCCTCTGGAAGTCTCAGGCGGTGGACAATGTGAAGAACTACCTCGTCAAAGCACTGGCAGACGTTCCGGATCGCGAGAAAATCACGATCATTGCATAATGTGGCCGACATAAATGTCGGGAACAAACCGGGAGGGCCAAGCTCTCCCGGCAAACCAAAGGAGGACAAGAACATGCTGATCATAAACATAGTGCTGGCCCTTGTGGCTGCTCTCCTGCTTTTTGGAGTTATCGGAGAAAAAGACGGACTCAAACAGCAGAACATCACGATCGCCTTCGTAGCCGTAATCGTGCTCATTATCGCATTAAATAGATTTTTCTAAGGAGGACAAAACCATGGAATATAAACCGAAAGTTATCACCGGAAAAGTAACCGGCACCGGCTGGCCGATCGACGGCCATGTGCTTTGGTTCTCACAGTGGGACTACGACAACCGCGAGAGCTGGCACCTCTACGGCTGGGAGGACTCAGAGGACGAGGCAGTCATGCAGACCGTATTCCAGACCGAAACCGAGGCGGGCCTCTGTCTGTTCGACACTCTGGAGAAGTTCACAGAGAACTGGAAGGCGAAGAAATGGGAGCCGCAGGGCTCGTTCTGCCTGCCGCTGGACAAGGTGGAGGTGCTGGAGGTAAAGCAGGAAGAAAGCACCAACAACACCCGCGAACGACTCCGGGCTCACGGCTTCGATCTGACGCCGAGAAAGCAGACCGACCGGGGCGGGATCCTCTGCCTCCCGCTGGACAAGAACCTGAACGGCGACGTGCAGGCCAAGCACCCGGACTGGGATCCCGTCGAGTGCCCGACATGCGGCCGGAAATGCTGGAAACACCCGGAAGCCGACCGACTCGCCAAGGAACAGGGCGCGAAAATGCTCTGTACTGAGTGCGCGATCAAGGCCGGGCTTTTGTCACCGTTCCGAAAGGAAGGCCCAAACCGCGCGCAGCGAAGGAGGGCAAAGCGTGAAAGAAGAAAATAACACAGAGGGGCTCTACTTTCTCAAAATAGACGCGAGGCGCTACTTCCCCGGCGGAAATATACCGGGGGACGTGCTGGAGGCACTCCAGTGTAGGCGATACGCCGAAGCGCTGGCCTTCTATCTGGAGCGTGACCTCAACGACATAGAAAAACAAGCTCACAGGCTGGCGGAAAGCACCACACTGAGCTACTCGGAAGCACTCTACAAGATCGGCGGTGATATGCTGCGGGGCAATCCGGAAAAACCGGCCCCGCTCTACCACTGGCCGATCAGGCGAGAACCGGTGCGACCGAACCGCGCAGCAAGACGAGCAGCCAAAAGAAAAGGAGGACGAAATGGACGATAACAAGAACAAGCCTATGGGCTGGCCGATACTCTACACACTGGCAACACTCGCAGGCGTGGCCGTGCTGGCAATCCTGAAAGCCTGCGGAATTATTTCAATGAGCTGGCCGGTGGTGATCGCCGGGCTCGTGTGGGTACCCACCGCACTGCTGCTGATCACTCTCTGGGTGGCCACGCTCCTGATCTGGATCGGGCGAACCGGGAAAAAGATCAGGGAATACAATCGCAGGAGAAAGATCTCCCGCACTCTGGACGAATCCATGAAAGGGCTCACGCTAAACGGCGTCGGCCCCATTTATGGTATTAGAAGAAATAAAGGCGAAAACAACACCGACTATGAGAAAAGGATCCGCGAAAAGCTGGGGCTCTCCCCTCGCAGTCTACCGAAATACGAAACCATGGAACAGCTCACCCTCTCCAATGTGGGCCCGATCTATGGCGTCGTAAAGAAACAGGACGAGAGCTGGAAGCACTACCGCCGCAGAATCCTGAAAGCAGCCCGCACTCTGGACACCGTAAACGTACAGAACGCGCCGAAGCCGCGGAAGGAGTAGCCAATGCCAGAAATATGCGAAAAATGCTGGAACACCGGCTGCAAAGAAAACGAAATCCTCAGAGCGTCAAAGCTGGAGATCTGCCGCGCCTTCGAGTGCGGACTCATTCCAGCAGACGCCGGGGAGTATGTAAGGGAGGACGAATAAATGGACTACAAAACAGAAGCACAGCCAAAGGCAACCGCCGGAGGGGTACCAGTATTCTGCGCCCATGACGCGATCGTGGCCATTGAGAAGCTGATCCCCAACCCGAAGAACCCGAACACACACCCGGACGCACAGATCCAAGCGCTCGGCCGCATTATCCGCCAGACCGGGTGGAGGGCACCGATCACAGTGTCGAAGCGCTCCGGCTTCATAGTAAAGGGCCACGGCCGCCTTGCTGCTGCCAAGCTCGAAGGACTCACCGAAGTGCCGGTGGACTACCAGAACTACACGAACGAGGCCGAGGAATACGCCGATCTGGTGGCTGACAACCGGATCGCAGAGCTGGCAGAGATCGACAACAAGCTGCTGGCTGACATTTTCGCCGACATTGACACCGGCGAGATCCCCATGGAGCTGACCGGCTACACCGACAAGGAAGTGGAAAGCCTCGTCACCGGACTGGCCGAAGCCCTGCACAATGACCTCACAGAGCCGGACGAAATCCCGGAGATCCCGGAGGAAGATCAGACAATCACGCAGCGCGGCGACCTCTGGATCCTCGGAAATCACCGTCTTGTGTGCGGAGATAGCACAAACGAAGCTGATCGCGCTCTCCTACTCGACGGGGCCGAGCCTCAGATCCTTCTCATGGATCCACCGTACTGCTCCGGAGGTTTTCAGGAATCCGGACGCAGCACCGGAAGTATCGGAACCAAACGCTACGACGCAAACGGGAAAGAAATCAAAGTGACGATCGCGAACGATACCCTCAGCACCCGCGGGTACCAGCAGCTCATGCGCTCGATCCTGAAACAGTTCACCGGTACCGTGGTTTATTGCTTCACCGACTGGAGAATGTGGCTCTATCTCTACGACGTAATGGAGGAAAGCGGGTTCGGCGTCAAGAATATGATCGTCTGGAACAAGAAAACGCCGGGCATGGGTATGGGCTGGAGAACTCAGCACGAGCTGATAATGTTCGCACACCGCACAAAGCCAGCATGGGACAACCACAAGGGCTACGGGAACGTAATCGAAGCCACCCGCTCCGGGAATGAGCTCCACCCGACGCAAAAGCCGGTGGAGATACTGGAGAAACTGCTGGACAATACACAGTGGGCCGAGGGAGTCATGGACGCCTTCGGAGGATCCGGCACGACTCTGATCGCTGCGGAAAGTATCGGCCAGAAGTCGTACCTCATGGAGTTGAGTCCTCAGTTTGTTGACACAATCGTAAAACGATACATAAGAACAACCGGCAAGACGACCGGGATCCGACTGTTCAGGAAGGGCAAAGAGCTGGGCCGCGAGCACTTCGAGAGAATGTTCACGGAATAAGCCAGCGAAAGGAGGTGGAACCCATGCACCAGAACAGTGAGGCAAAACAGCCGAAGGAAACCGACGAGATCAAGAAAAAGCTGGAAAGCTACGCAGCACTCCACCGCAGGATCGACAACCAGATCGAACGGCTGGAGAATCTGGAGGCCGTCATGGGCTCCATATCCTCGCCGAGCTTCGACGGAATATCCGGAGGCGGTGGCGACGGAACCAGCAAACAGGAACGGCAGGTGATCCAGAAGGTAACACTGGAGGAAACGATCCGCCGAATGATCGCAGACGAGGATCAGGAACGCAGCGAACTGGAGGCCCTGATCTCCGAAATGGAAAAGCCAGACGAGCAGACCGTCTTAGAAATGCACTACTTCGACGCTGCGAACTGGTGGACGGTATGCGCCGCCCTTCATGGTAGCCGGGAGGACTACGACGAACACGAGCAGCGCTACCTCAAAAGAACGTTCAAGCTGCACGGCTCGGCGCTCCAATCGCTGGCCAGAATATACAGAGCAAAACAGGAACAGGGATAACAACGCCCGCCAGAAGCCACAGGAAGGCCGACGGCGGGCTTTTTTGTGCGCCCGAAGAAATACGCGCCCACTCAGGAGAAAGCCACAGGCGGAGGACTCACGAGCACACAGGGGATAAAAAGGGACAAAAAGGGATAAAAGGGGATAAACCACCGTGCTACTCTGTATAACAGCGAAAGCCGTCCGGGGACATGAGAAAGATCCGGACGGTTTTTCCTATGTGCCTACCCTCAGAAAAGAACTGGGAGGGGTGCAAATTTTCCACAGGAAGGAGCAAACGCATGGGCGGTCTATTCTATACCGGCCAAAGCCGCCGAACCTCTGGCAGCTTCACCGTGACATGCTCCGGAGCTGAGGACATTGTGAAGCGACTCAACAAACTGGAGAACGGCGGGCAGACGGCAATCAAGAAAACAGTCAACGACTTTATGAGCCGTGCGCCTGCGTGGGTATCGAAGGGAATCCGCGAACACTACGGGGTAGACACTGCCGCAATCAACGAGGCCAAACAACAACCTCGGAGGGGGCAGAGCTCAATCCAAGTGGCGGGGGTTCAAGTTGATAGTGCCTCCCTTGTTTATAAGGGGCGGACACTGACGCCGACGCATTTCAAAATGAGCCCGAAGTCCAGACCAAGCGCTCAGCAAAAGAAGCCGATCAGAATCCCCGGCCAACTGATCGCCGGAGCTGGCGACGTTGCAATGGTTCGACCACCGCGGCCGTACCAAGTCAAGGCGACGATCATCAAAGGCTCCCGCGTGAGCCTCGGCTCGAACGTATTCCTCACCGGTGGAAACGGTGGCTCCATGCTTCCGTTTCAAAAGACTGGGAGGGGGCGCTCCCCGATCGAGGCCGTGCGTACTCTGTCCGTGCCTCAGATGATCGACGGCAAAGCACGCCAGACCATTGAGACAACAATCTCCGAGAAGCTCGGCGAACGCTTCAACCATTACATAGATCAGGTAATGAAGTAGCCCAGCGCTCCGAGCTCACGAGCCAAAGCCAAGCCAACGAACACGCGCCAAGCAGCAAGCAAAGCGCGAAGCAATCGAACAGCAAAGCCAAAGCGAAACCAAAAGCAACAGCAACAAAGAACAGCGAAACAAAGCGACCAAAGCAAAGAAGCAAAAGGCAAAGCAACTCGACCGAGCAACCGCGCCGAAATTTTTCCGCAGCCCGAAGGTACTGTCCGGGCCGCCAAACGCCTGCGGTGCTGGCGAGCCCAAAACACGCGCAGACTCAGAAAAATTTTTTCAGGCCGTTTCGTTTCGTTTGCCTCAAAGAAAGGAGGTGGCGCCATGGCGGAGGGCAAGCAGAATCTCCAAAACGCTGCCATTATTGCGAAGCTGTTCGGCGTCACCGACCGCCGGATCCAGCAGCTCGCAAAAGATGGAATTATTCCAGCCGCCCAGAAGCGGCCGTATATGTTCGACCTGCTTCCGACGGTGCAATCTTACATCCGTTACCTGAGTGACAAAGCCAACGGCCGAGAGGCCAAAAGCGCCGACACCGCTCAGGTTGAAATGGAGAAGCTGCGGGCTGAGGCTGACATGAAACGCAGTAAGGCAGACATGGCAGCCATGCAACTGAAAGAGCTCGAAGGCAAAATGCACCGCAGCGAGGACGTGGAGGCCGTGACGAATGACCTCGTTTACACTGTCCGCAGCATGATAATGGCACTCCCCGGACGTTTGGCCATGGACGTTGTGCAGGTGGCAAGCGCCAACGAAGCCTCGGCACTGATCCGGGCGGAGTGCTACAAAATTCTGAACGAGCTCGCAAACTACAACTACGATCCGGCGGTATATCAGCGGCGGGTGCGGGATCGTGAAGGCTGGAGCGACGTTATAGTGGCCGCTGATGAAGCCGACGACTAAAAAATCCACCGCGAAACTCAACGCAGCCATAGCACCGGCCATTCGCAACTTTAAGCCACCCGAAGATCTGACGGTGGCCGAATGGGCCGATAGACACCGCCGCCTATCCCCGGAGAACTCCGCGGAGTCTGGCCCGTGGCGCACTTCGCGCACGCCGTACCTGCGGGAACCTATGGAAGCGTTCACGGATCCGAAGATCCGTAAGATCGTAATGGTGGCAGCGTCTCAGGTGGGAAAATCTGAGCTGGAGCTGAACATAATCGGCTACATTATCGACCAAGATCCCGGCTCGATCCTGTTCGTCCAGCCTTCCCTCGACGACGCCCGAAAGTTCTCACGCCTCCGTATCGCTCCAATGATACGAGACAGCAAGGTGCTGAGGGCGAAAGTTTCCGACGTCAAAAGCAAAGACTCCGGGAACACAATCCTCCAGAAGTCATTCCCCGGCGGTATGCTCACGATCACAGGATCCAACAGCGCCTCCGCTCTGGCTTCCACTCCCGCCCGCTACATTCTCGGCGACGAGCGCGACCGCTGGGCCGTGTCTGCCGGTGCTGAGGGTGATCCGTGGGCTCTGGCCGAAGCCAGACAGGCCACGTTCTACAATGCGAAGGCCGTCGAGGTATCAACTCCGACCATAAAAGGCGCTTCAAATATCGAAAGCAGCTACTACCTCGGAACACAGGAACGCTGGTGCCACCAGTGCCCTGAGTGTGGAGAGTACGGCGAGATCACCTTCGACCGCGTACACTTCGATCATACAGTGGCCAAAGTCCGCGGGAAAAAGGCGTACAAGATCGTGGGCCCGATTACATGGTGCTGCCCATCCTGCGGCTGCATAGTACCGGAGGAGAAAATGCGGAAGCAGCCTGCAAAGTGGATCGCCGAGAACCCGGCGGCCTACGACGAGGGCGTCCGCTCCTTCTGGCTGAACGCTTTTTCTTCTCCATGGACTCCATGGGAAAAGATCGCGCTCAAATTCCTGCAAGCCAAGGACGATCCTCAGAAGCTCAAAGTAGTTTATAACACGCTGCTGGGTGAGCTCTGGGAGGATCGCGGCGACATAGCAGACGAGGACACCATGCTGGCCCGGCGCGAGGACTACGGTACCAATGCCGACGGCTCTCCCGTCGAAGTTCCGGAGGGCGTTCTCGTTCTCACCTGCGGCGTAGATACTCAGGACAACCGTTTGGAGTACGAAGTCGTGGGCCATGGCTTCTACGGTGAAACGTGGGGCATAAAAAAGGGCTACATCATGGGAAAACCCGACACCGACGAGGTATGGCAGCAGCTCGACGACGTGATCGACCACGTTTACCGCTTCAAGGACGGAAAAGGGCTGCGGATCTCAATCACCTGCGTGGACTCCGGCGGCCATTACACCCAAGAGGTATACACACGCTGCCGTGAGCGTAAGAACAAGCGCGTTTTTGCTATCAAGGGCAAGGGCGGCGACGGGATCCCGTTCGTGACGCCTCCGTCAAAGGTTCCGATCAAGGACAACAAGCGGATCACCTGCTGGCTCTACACGCTCGGCGTTGACGCTGGAAAGGAAACGATCATGTCGAGCCTGAAAGTTCAGGAGGCTGGCCCAAAATATTGCCATTTCCCGATCCACGAGTCCTGCGGCTACGACACCTACTATTTCAATGGACTGCTCTCCGAGCGTCTGGAGCTCACGCAAACAAAGCGCGGCAACCAGTGGCACTGGGTAAAAATCCCCGGACACAACCGGAACGAGGCCCTCGACTGCCGAAACTATGCGAACGCCGGGCTAAAAATCATAGATCCGGACATGTTCGCGGTGGAGCGACGTCTGAAAAATGTCCAAGAAACGCCGCAAACCAAACCGGCGCAACGCCGCAAACCAAAACCGGCAGCCCGGAACTACTTCGACGAGTGGTAAGGAGGTGAACCCATGAGATCAAAAGAAACCATACAGCAAGAGCTCACAGAAACGAGGACGCGACTCAGTGCGTATCTGGCCCGTGAGGCTGACATGCTCAGCAAGGACGGGGTGCAGCTCTACACAATCGGCTCCAGAAACCTGCAACGGTACCAGACTTCGCTCGCTTCCGTTCAGGACATGATCGCGAAGCTGCAAAAGCGAGTCCGCGAGCTGGAGGCCGAACTGGCGGGCGGATCTGCTCGCCGCGCCGTGGGGGTAGTCCCCCGCGACTGGTAAATGGGTAAACGCTGGCCGATCGGCTGGCTTTACTACGGCGACGACTGCGGGACATTTTCGCTCCTTTAGATACCGCGGCCGCTGCCGTTTTTAATTACTTGCAAGGAGGTGAGAAAAACGAAGTACGACCAAACGAGGGGGCTATATCTCCCGGATAACGTACGCCCTCAGAATAAGGGCTACGGAGAGGCGGGCGCAAGCTGGAGAAAAAAAGCCGTGAAAGGTTTTAATGCTCCCAGCGGATCCGCTCACGAGGACATAGACTTCAACAACTACACCATGCGACAGCGTGCCCGCATGTTATACATGGCCGCGCCGATCGCTACCTCGGCGATCAAAACCAACCGCACAAACGTGGTAGGCGTCGGGCTCAGGCTTAAAAGCCGGATCGACCGCGAAGTGCTCGGACTCTCACCGGATCAGGCAGAACGGTGGCAGAAAGAAACAGAGCGAGAGTTTTCCCTCTGGGCCAGCAACAAGAGAGCCTGCGACGCCACCGGCATGAATAACTTCTACGGGCTCCAGCAGCTTGCGCTGATCTCGTGGCTGCTCTCCGGCGACTGCATAGGGTTAATCAAGCAGTACGAAACCACTCGGCTGCTCCCCTACTCTCTCCGCGTCCACCTGATCGAGTCCGACAGAATCGCAACACCGAACAACTACGGGGCCGGGACTACGCTCTACTACACAACCGGTAAGAACCCAGAAACGGGCAACACCATATACGACGGCGTGGAAGTAGACAAGAACGGCATGGTGGTAGCATATCACATACGCAGCAACTACCCGTATGAGCTCGGCGCTCCGGTTACTGAATGGGCCCGCGTTCTGGCATACCAGCAAAGCACCGGCCTTCCGAATGTGCTCCACGTCATTGACACAGAGCGCCCGGATCAGTACCGCGGCGTGAGTTATCTCGCGCAGGTGATCGAGCCGCTGCTGCAGCTTCGCAGGTATACCGAGTCCGAACTCATGGCCGCAGTCGTCGAGAGCTTTTACACTGCCTTCATTAAGACAGAAGCCCCGACTGATGAAATGCCATTCAATGAGGTGGATCCGGTACCACCCGGAGAAATGCGGAACCCGAACGAGTACAGCATGGGGCCGGGCCAGATCAATGTCATGGGGCCGGGTGAAAGCGTAGAATTTGCAAACCCGACGCACCCGAACGGCAGCTTCGACAAGTTCGCCGTAGCGATCAGTGCACAAGTAGGCGCCGCGCTGGAAATTCCCAGCGATCTGCTCCTGAAATCCTTCAACGCCTCATACAGTGCGAGCCGTGCTGCTCTGCTGGAAGCGTGGAAGGCGTTCAAAATGCGCCGCGAATGGCTGGCGGACGACTTTTGCCGCCCATGCTATGAAGTGTGGATGAGCGAAGCCGTGGCCCGTGGCCGCATATATGCGCCGGGCTTTTTCCAGAATCCAGCGATCCGCGCCGCGTATCTCGGCAGCGAATGGCTCGGCCCGTCTCAGGGACAGCTCGATCCGGTGAAGGAAATCACGGCCGAGATCCTCGCGTGCAGTGAAGGCTTCTCCACTCACGAGCAGAGCACGATCCGCTTAAACGGTGGCCAATGGGACAGCAATGTGGAACAGCTCAGACGTGAAAACGAAAAGCTCGGAGGCAATCAACCAGATCCGCACCAGAGCGGCACCGGAACAGCGGAACCGGACGGCGAACAGGATCCGCCAGAAGGCGACGACAATCCACACAACCCCGAAACAGCTCGCAAGAGGGGCACGGTGGCTCTCCGCAGTCTCGTGATCGGCGAGCAGATAAAGCAAACCATACAAGGAGGATAAGCCAATGAAAACCAAACATAGCGGCCTAATCATGGGCCCGGCTGCTGCTCCACAAGCTCCCACGGCGACAAAGTTCTGGAATATGGCCAGCACCGGCGACGACGAGGGAGAAATCACTCTCTACGGCGACGTTATGAGCCAGCAGCCCGTTGACTGGTGGACAGGCGAACCGGAGCCCGGCCTTTTCATCACACCGGAGGGCTTCATGGAGGATCTGGCAGCAGTCAAAGACAAGGGGCACATCACCGTCAAGCTCAATAGCTGCGGCGGCGATCTCTACACCGGGATCGCAATCCACAACGCGCTGAAAGCTCTCAGCGGTGAGGTGAACGTCATTGTCGAGGGAATCGCGGCCAGCGCTGCGAGCGTTATCATGTGCGCGGGTGATACCGTGACCGTGTACCCCGGTTCCCTAATTATGATCCACGGCGTAAGCGTTATGCTCTGGGACTACATGAACATGCAGGACATGAAGCAACTTATGAAAGGCATGGACGCCAGCGAGCGGGCCGTGGCCGAGATTTACAACAGCAAGACAGGGATCGAAGTCGATACTCTCCGCAGCATGATGACCAAGGAGACGTGGTTCACCGGCCGCGAAGCTCTGGAGAAGGGCTTCGCTGACGCGATCAAAGAGGACGAGGACGATCCAGAAATGAGCATGAGCGCCGACAGAAAGGTGCTTTTTGTTAATGGAGTACGCCACAATGTTGACGGGCTCCAGCATGTGCCGGGCACTATCCCGGTGAAAGCAATCGCGACTCCACCGGCTGCAAAGCCCGGAGCAAATAAAAAGAAGCCGACCACAAAGGCGGCAAAAAAAGAAGGAGGTAACAAACCTATGGACGAGAAGGAACTGAGAGCAGCATACCCGGAGATCGTGGCCCAGATTGAGGCCAACGCAAGAACCGAAGCGCAGAACACTTCCAGCGAGGCTGTGGCGGCAGAGCGCCAGAGAATCGAGCAGATCGACTCGATCGCCGCCTCTATCCCGGATCAGCAGCTCGTACACGACGCCAAGTACGGCGACAACCCTTGCACAGCTCAGGAGCTTTGCTTCCGTGTTATGCAGGCCAGCGCAGCGTCAGGCCAGAATTTCCTCGCAGCATATCAGGCAGAGGGAGCAAAATCCGGAGCCGCAGACGTAGGCGCAGCACCTAACGGCGGCACGCCTGCAAGCGCTCAGGAACAGGACGCAGCAGACATTCAGGCGGTAGTTTCCGCCTATAACCAGACCAAAGGAGGTATGAAGTAATGAGTAAAAGACTCGACGAGACGATCGGGGCCGTAGGCTTCGACAACCTGATCAATGGCCAGTACCCGCCCGCAGAGGTTTTAACTGTGAAGATCCGCAAGGAAGCCACAGAAGCCAAAATCTACAAGCGCGGCACTGTTCTGGCACTCTCCGCCGGTACAGCAGGCGACGGCTTGCGTGTAATTCTCGGTACCACTGCGAAAAGCAACGAGACGCTGACGGCCAACTGCGTGCTGGCTGACGACGTGGAAGTCGGAACGGCTTCCGACGCGGTGGCGACTGCATACCGTACCGGCCATTTTAACGAGAACAGCCTGATCACTGACAACAGCCATGCGATCAGCGAAACGGACAAGGAAGCGCTCCGCTCTGCCGGAATCCTGCTCTCTGACGCCGTAGCATACTAAAAAACAAGGAGGACAGACAAATGGCTTTTAATTTTTATGATACCCACACACTGCTCGCCTCCGTGCAGCAGCTCCCGCCGCTTCACTCTTTCCTTTTGGATCGCTATTTCCCTACTAACGCCGCCTCTGACGTGTTCGCCACTGACGACGTGCTGGTGGAATACCGCAAGGGATCCAAGAAAGCAGCACCTTTTGTAGCACCTCGCAAGGGCGGAATCACGATCCTGCGCGAAGGCTACACCATGAAGCGCTTCACTCCGGCGTATATTGCACCGAAGCGCCCACTCTCCATTGACGACCTGAAAAAGAGAGGCTTCGGGGAGGCTCTTTATACTAACCTGACTCCGGCCCAGAGACAGGGCGTGATCATGCTCGGAGATCTCGACGAACTCCGCGACATGAACACCCGCAGAAAAGAGGCCATGGCTGCCGAGGTAATCTTCACCAACGGCTGCATTATGCACGAGTACACGAACGACCTCGGCACTTACGAGGAAAAGGAAGTCCGTTACTATGACGGCACCAGCAACCCGGCAAAATATACCCCTTCCGCAGACTGGGCCGACACTGAGGCAGGCGGCAAGCAGATGATCGACGACGTGGCCGCCATGATCTCCATGTTGAGCAAAAGAGGGCTCCCTGCGACTGAGTGCCTCATGGCTCCAGACGTTGCGGATCTTTTCCTCCGCAATCCGTGGATCCTGAAACTGCTCGACAACCGCAACTACAATATCGGAGGCGTAGATCCTGAGACTCTGCCTGCCGGTGCTTCCAAGATCGCCCGCCTGAATATCAAGGGCCGAATGATCGACTTCCTCACTTATGAGGACACATACACCGAGCTGGACGGAACTGTAAAGCAGTATATCCCGCAGGGCATGATCGCGGTAGGCGCTCCGGCTGCTGGCCGTACTGTTTACGGCGCGATCACTCAGGTGGAGCAGGCCGACGGTGAGTTCCATACTTACACCGGCGTGAACGTGCCGAAGTATATCAGCGACGCTGCTCACAACATCCGCGAGCTCACTCTCAGCTCTGCGCCGCTGCCTATGCCTAACAACGAGTGCCCGTTCAGCGTGGCGAAAGTTATCAACTAAGCGTACCGAGTAGAAAGGAGCAAAACCATGAGAAAAATCAGGGTAACAGTGGGAACCGTCGGCTATTATGACGCCAAGCACGCCCACAAGAGAATGACAGCAGCGGATGGCCCGTTTGAGTGCGAGGACACTCAGGCGGAACACTTCGTCTCTGCTGGTGTCGCTGAATACGTCGGCGGCGCAATCGAAGTAGACGAGGCGGACGAGCAGGAAGTGACCGGCCACCTTGCAAAGAGCCAGCTCGAAGAAATGACGATCCAGCAGCTCCAGAACCTCGCCGGGGATCTCGGCGTTGACGTTACCGGCTGCAAAAAGAAAGCCGATTATGTGGACGCGATCGCAGCCGCAGAAGTAAACGCTGGCGGCATGGTTGATGACGAGGACACAGACGGCGACGATCTCCCGGATCTGAACGCAGCAGATCCGGAATAATGGAGGTGAGCACATGATCCGAATGATCAAAGGCACCTACGGGCTCGTTAAAAACGGAACCGTGGAACCTATGACGAAACACTCTCCCGCCTTCTCTATCAACGCAACCCGCGAGGCTGAGCTGGTGGAGGCAGGCGTGGCCGTGTACGAGGCAGAGCCGGAAAACACCCCCTCGGAATACAACGGCCTGAACATGACGGAGCTCAGAGAAGCTGCAGCAGCGTATGGCGTAGACGCGAGCACAGTCCGCAGCAAAAAGGAAGTGATCGCCCTGATCGAAGCAGCCAAGGCAAAAGCCGACAGCTCCGCAGAAATCGAGGCGGAACCTTCCGAGGCGTAAGCTCGTGAGCTTCAAAGACCAAATAAAGCAGGATCTCTCGGACGTTTTCCTGAATCTGGACGAGTTCGCAGACCTTCACCGGATCGAAGGGAACGAAGTCCCGGTGGTAATTGACAGCGACATAATGGCCAAGCTGAGCAAAATCGGCGACAACCGTATTCACGGAATGGACGAGGCCGACATGGTAATCATGGGAAAAGCCTCCGATCTTCCGAAAAATCTGGATCCCGGCCGCCTTCTCAATCTGGACGGCCGCGAGGTGATCGTCGTCACTACCACGTCGGAAATGGGGCTCGTACAGATCGCGGTTCGCCAGAATCGCATGAGCTAAGGAGGTGACGGCAGCATGACACTGGTAAACAGTATCGACAAAATAGTGAGCTGGCTCACTGAAAACGTATGCAGCAAGATCACCCTCAAACTGCCGGACGACTACCGGAACGACACCGGCTACGACGTCGTAATGGTGAACCCTGCGGCGTTCCCTTTATACGTTCCGGGAAAGGATCGACTACCACCAAACGTGGCCGCTCCGATCCCTTCTGTCTGCGTGCAGCTCATGGAAGGAAGCGACGAGCTCATTCAGAAAAAGAGGCAGCTCCAGATCCGGCTCTGCCTCGCCTGCTGGAATCCCGGCCAACACGGCGGGGAGATTTTCAACCCTCGCGAAAATGCGAAGGCAACCGGCGGCTACTCCTACTACGTCAATACCGGAGAAGCTGCCAAAACATACTCGCGAAATATGGACGGCTGGCGCGACTGCTACAATCTGGCCGACCTCGTGCTCCGCGAGATTGAAACTGCGGAATATATCGCAGGCCATAGGCTCGTAAAAGAGCAAGGGATCAAGTTCGGCCCGTTCACAGAGGACGGCAATGTCTGGGACTACTACCCGTACTGGCATAGCTGGATCAGCTTCGCGCTGGAAATCGGAACGACTCCGGCAATCCCGCAAGAATACGAAAAATTTTTATAAGGAGGACTAAAACATGGCATATTTGCATGGCGCATATGGCGAAATCGGCGAAAGTAAAGTGGCTTCCGTCACTCAGGCCGACGTGGTGGCCGCGTATATCGGCACCGCACCGGTGAACCTGATCAGGGGTTACGCTGACAAGGATCTCGTTAATATGCCGGTAAAAGTAACCAATATGAGCGAAGTCCAGAGCCTCGTCGGCTACTCCGACGACTGGGAAACATTCACCCTCGGTTCTGCGTTCGCTGAGCACTTCGACAACACCGTCGGAAATGTGGGCCCGATCTATATCGTGAACGTGCTCGATCCTGCGGTTCATAAATCCGCACAGAAAACCACCAAGGCCCTGACCTTCACCGACGGCAAGGCAGAGTTTGAGAGTGACAAGATCATTCTCGACACCTTCGCGATCGCAGACAAGGCCGAGGGCGTGGACTATGCTCTCTCTTATAGCATGGCAAAGCACACCGTAACCGTGACGCTGCTCAAAGAGACTGACGGGGCCGAACTCTCCGCAACCTTCAACACCGTGGACACTTCCAAGGTGCAGGCGGCCGACATTATCGGCGAGAAAACCGAAACCGGAGAATATACCGGACTGGCTTCCATGGCTCTGCTCTACCAGTACCACAACGTCGTACTCAATATTCTGGCAGCTCCGGGCTGGAGCCATATCCCGGCCGTATATAAGGCCATGGTGAGCACTATCCAGAAACTCAACGGCCACTGGGACGGCTTCGTTCACGCTGACGTTCCTCTGGAGGACAAAGGAACCAAGATCGACACACTCGCAAAGGCTCAGAAATGGGCTATTGACAACGGCTACACCAGCGAGTTCTCGAAGGTATACTGGCCTAAAATTAAGGACGGCAGCGGCCGGATCTTCTGGCTGTCCACAGTAGGCGCCGCCACTATGCAGCGCGTAGACCTGAGCCACGACGGCGTTCCGTTTGAATCTCCGTCCAACAAGGAAATCATGGCCACGAGCCAGTATTTCGGTGAGGACTCCAAGAGCCGCGGCTTCGATCAGGAAACTGCGAACAAGCTCAACGAAAAAGGAATCACAACGGCCTGCTTCTGGGGTGGCCGCTGGGTATTGTGGGGCCCTCATACTGCTGCGTACAAGTACAACGGCAGCATGGACGCCCGCGCAATCTTCGATGTAAATATCCGTATGCTGGAGCATATCACGAACAGCTTCCAGAAGGATCACGGAACTGAGATCGACAGCCCTATGACTCCACAGGACAAGGACAGCGTGCTGAATTTTGAAAAGGAAAAGCTCGACACCCTTCTGGGAATCGGTGCCCTGATCGGTACCCCGTCCGTGGAATTTGTGGAGAGCGCGAACCCTACCAGCAACATGCTGAACGGTGACTTCGTTTGGGACTTCTCCGTAACTAACACGCCTCCGTTCAAGTCTGGCACCGCTCGCGTATGCTACACAGACGAAGGCTTCCAGTCCTTTTTTGCTACTGAATAAGGAGGTGCAGAACAATGGCAAAATGGCTCGATATTAAAGGCCCGGTAGTGGCCGACACTGTATACGCGGACAGCACTCTGGTGGCGAAGGACGTCTCCTTCACTCTGCCCGGTATTGAATTTTTAACCGCTGACGTGCAGGCCATGGGTAACATGACCGTGCCACTGATCGGACTTCTGGAGAACATGGAGCTCTCCATTACAAAGATCGGCGTAGACAACGGCCTGCGCCGCATGAACCGCCTTGAAAAGCAGAGCTTCGAGTTCCGCTGGGTTCAGAATGTCGTAAAATCCGACGGATCCACCGCACCCGAAGGCTGCAAGGCTTTTGTGCGTACTATGCCGGCATCCTTCCCTGAATTGGGCGTCGAAGTTGGCAGCGCAACCGAAGCCGAGAACGCTTACAACGTGACAAGGCTCCAGATCTACGCAAATGGCGTCGAGATCTGCTGCGTTGACCGTTTGGCTCAGATCCTCCGTATCAACGGCAAGGACTACATGAGCCAGATCAACAACCTGCTTTAATGCAGTAATCAAAAATAACCACGGCCCGCCGGTCAAGTCACTGGCGGGCTCTTTTTTGTTTGAAAGGAGAACAAAATGAACGGAACCCTCACTCTGAAAAATCCCGTGATGATCAACGGGGACAAAATCACAGAAATGAAGTACGACACGAACGAGATCGACGGCGTGCTTTTCGCAACTGCTGAGGCAAAGAGAAAAGCGGCTGCAGGTATGAAGAACCTGTCCGTGTCCGCAGCGGCAGAGTTCGACTTCGGCCTCCACCTCTACCTCGGCTATGCTGCGATCGTGGCCGTGAATCCGACTTATGACTTTTCCGATCTGGAGCGCATGAAGGGCGCGGACGTTGTGGAGGTAATGGCCCTCGGCCGAAATTTTATGCTGAAATCGGAGCCGGAACCACAGGAAAACGACTCCGCAGAGCCTACCGCGACTACGCCAGAGTCTACCACACCAGCACGACAGAGCTCGAAAAAAAGCGAGTAACTGACTTCATCATAGAGTATGCAGAAGCGGCCGAGGATCTCGCAGCCGAAAAAAAACGCGCTGAGAAAAATCGGCCGCTAAACATAAGGAGGCCAAAGCACACAAGGAGGTGAGGACGTGGCAGACCATACTCTACAATCTACGATAGAGATCGCCGGATCCCTCAGCCCCTCCCTTCAATCGGCTATAAACGCGGCCGTCTCTCGTCTGGAGGAAATGAGCAAAGAAACGCTCGAAGCCGCCGGTGCTTCCGCACAGTTGGCAGCAAAGATCAGCACGCAGGAGACAGTCCTCAAAAATCTGGAACAAGGCTACGCCGACTACATTGTGACCGGCCAAGAAGGAACCGAGGAAGCCGAACAGCTCGCGAGTACAATCCAAGAACTGTCCGGTGAACTGACGGAAAATCGCGGCACGTTGGACGCGGCAGAAAAAGCCGCCCGTGCCCTGTCCGAAACCATGGACGACGCAGGCGGAGAAGCTGAAACGCTGCGCTCTACAATCTCCAAACAGGAGGACACCCTCCAACAGTTAAAACAGCGATACGTTGACGTTGCAACCGAACAAGGGGAAACCAGCGACGAAGCGCGGGAACTCGCCAGACAGATCCAAGACCTGTCCAGCGAACTGCACGAAAACAAGACCAAGCTCTCGGACGCAGAATACGCAGCGGACAAGCTGGACAACTCTCTGGAGGAAGTCGAAAGCTCAGCCAAAAAGGCAGACGACGGCTTCACCATGTTTAAGGCAACACTGGCAAACCTCGCCGCCGACGCTATCATGCGAGCGGTGGACGGTATCAAGAATCTGGCCGGGAACGTCATAGAACTGGGCCAGAACTTCACCAGCACCATGTCCGAGGTATCGGCAATCAGCGGCGCAACCGGTGAGGACTTCGAGAAACTGGAAGCCTGCGCCAGAGAATACGGCGCTACTACGGTTTTTTCGGCCAGTAATGCAGCCGAGGCCCTCAAATACATGAGTCTCGCCGGGTGGGACGCCGATCAGTCCACAAGTGCGCTGGGCGGCGTTCTGAATCTGGCCGCCGCTTCTGGCATGGAACTGGGAGCAGCTTCCGACATGGTAACGGACTACCTGAGCGCCTTCGCCATGGAGGCCGGAGACGCCGCATACTTCGCAGATCTGCTCTCCTACGCGCAAAGCCACAGCAACACCACGGCCGAAGCACTGGGCGAAGCCTACAAGAACTGCGCGGCTAACCTAAACGCAGCCGGACAGGACGTCGAAACCGTCACCTCGCTGCTCGAAGGAATGGCAAACCAAGGTTACAAAGGATCCGAAGCCGGAACCGCCATGGCCGCGATTATGCGAGACATAACCAACGGAATGAAGGACGGCGCGATCAAGATCGGAGAAACCTCCGTGGCCGTAATGGACGCACAGGGCAACTTCCGAGATCTCACCGACATTCTCACAGAAGTGGAAGCCGCCACAAATGGAATGGGCGACGCAGAACGAGCCGTCGCGCTATCTTCCACTTTTACCGCAGACTCCACCAAGGGCCTGAATCTGATCCTCAACGAAGGCATGGACAAGATCGCCGGGTACGAGGAAGAACTCCGCGGAGCTTCTGGATCCGCTGAGGAAATGGCCAATATTATGAACGACAACCTCAGCGGCGACGTGGCAGCAATGAACAGCGCCTTCGAGGAACTGGGGCTCAAAATTTACGACGCGCTGGAAAGTAAGCTACGAGCAGGCGTGCAATTTATCACCAACGGCGTGATCCCGGCGATCGAATGGCTCGGCGGGCATATCCCAGAAGTGACCATAGCAGTGAGCGGCCTCGGTGCCGTTATCGCAGCTATGAACTGGGGAACCATATCGAGCAAGATCGCAATGGTGAAGGGCGCACTGGTAAAACTCGCTGCAGCACTGGGAGGCGTATCGCTTCCGGCTATTGCTATTATCGCGGTGATCACGGCCGTGGCTCTTGCTTTTACGAATTTATGGAAAAACAACGAAGAATTTAGGAATAAGATCACAGCGATCTGGGACGGAATCAAGGCCAAGTTCGACGAGTTCGGGCAAGGAATTGTGGACAGGCTCAACGCGCTGGGGTTCGAGTTCGAGGACATAACCGAAGTAATGAAGGCAGTCTGGGACGGCTTCTGCGAGGTGCTCGCTCCGATTTTTGAGGGCGTATTCCAGCAGATCAGCAATATTCTGAGCGAGGCCCTCGATATTCTGACCGGCCTGTTTGACATCTTCGCCGGAATTTTTACCGGCGACTGGGATATGGTATGGCAGGGCGTCCAAGAAGTTTTCGGCGCAGTCTGGGACTTCGTTGTGGCAACCTTCGAGAACTGGATCAGCACGTTCACCTCTCTGGCGGACACCGTTCTGGGCTGGTTCGGCACCGACTGGGAAACCGTCTGGACGAATGTTAAAACATTTTTCTCAGACACATGGAACGCGATCTCGTCGTTTTTCTCTGGAATCCTGACGGGAATCAAAACATTTTTCACGGACACATGGAACGCGATCGTCTCGTTTTTCTCTGGAATTTTATCCGGAATTTATTCGAGCGTCACCGGAACCATGACCGAAATCCACGACACCTTCACGAATATCTGGGACTCAATCACCGGATTTTTGTCCGGAGCATGGGAAACAATTAAAAACATTGTGACCGTCGGGATCATGGCCGTGAAGGAAATTATCAGCGCAGCCTTCCAGATCATCACGCTGCCGTTTCGGTTTATCTGGGAAAACTGCAAGGACACGGTGCTCTCTATCTGGGAGACTATCAAGAGCGTGATCGGCGAAAAAATCGACGCCGTAAAAGAAAAGATCACCACGGTGACGACTGCGATCTCCAACGTAGCAAGCGCAGCATGGAACGCGATCAGCTCCACGGCTTCCTCCCTCTGGGAAGGGATTAAAGGCACGATCGGTTCCAAAATCGACGCAGCTAAGGAGAAAGTAAGCACCGCGACGAGTGCGATCACCAGCGTGGCAAGTTCCGCATGGTCAAGCGTAAGCTCCACGGCTTCCTCTCTCTGGAACACAATCAGCTCCACAGTGAGCAGCAAGATCTCGGCGGCCAGTTCCGCCGTAAGCTCGGCAACGAGTACGATCACCAGCGTGGCAAGCTCTGCGTGGTCAAGTGTGAGCTCTACCGCTTCCTCTCAATGGGAAAGCATCCGGAGCACGATCAGCAGCAAACTGAGCAGCGCAAAGTCTACCGTTTCCAGCTTAATGAGTGGAATCACTTCCACCATGAGTTCAGGACTCAGCTCCGCACTCAGCACAGTGTCGGGTAAGTTCTCCAGTATTTACTCGACGATCAGCAGCAAAATGTCGGCAGCAAGGGACGCCGTAGGAAACGCGATCAGCGCCCTAAAATCAAAGTTTAATTTCTCGTGGAGCCTGCCACACCTGAAACTCCCTCATGTGAGTATCAGCGGCAGCTTCTCGATCAACCCGCCAAGCGTACCACACTTCGGTATTTCATGGTACAAGGACGGCGGTATTCTGACGCGCCCGACTATTTTCGGCGCAGCAGGTAACAATCTTCTGGCTGGTGGTGAAGCTGGCGCCGAGGCGGTGGTTCCTCTTGCAACCCTCTGGGATAAGTTGGAAACCATGATCACCTCAGTGTTCAACACTGCAAGCACAACCGGCGGATCTTCTGGCGAAGGACTCACAAGCACGGCCGGAAGGCTTCTGACTCTGGACGACTTCTCTCTCGGAAGTCTGGCAGACAGTGGCGGCGTGGTAGTTTACTACGACTTCTCCGGCTTCACATGGAGCCCACAGATCCAGACAGAAGGAACCGGCGACGACGCGGACGACTTCATGGCGAAGCTCAAAGCCCACGAGGCCGAGTTCTTCGACTGGCTGGAAGAATTTATAAAAATGCGGGAGGTGGCTCAATATGCGTAGAGTAACAGGCTACAAAGACTACACGACACGCGAAGGGGACACCTTCGACGCGCTGGCCCTCGAAATGTACGGGGAGGAAATGCTGGCGCACTATATCGCAGAATTTAACCCCGACTATGCGGACGTGCTGATCTTCGACGCGAACGTGGCCCTCCGGCTGCCGATCGTCGAAGGTGCAGAGACGCCGGAAACTCTGCCGCCGTGGCGTCGGGACTCTGAGGACGAGGACGACAGCGCGTGAACCTCTACTACAACGGGGTGGATATATACGGGGACGTGTCGGTGAACTACTGCGTGCACGAAATGTTCGCAGAAAAGCAAGCCGACACCCTCGTGATCCGCTTCAATGACACCAAGGGAACATGGAGCAAGTGGCAACCGGCCGAAGGTGACACCGTGCAATTCAAAGAAGGCGCGAGTGATACTGGGAAAATGTTCGTGCACTCCATGAAACCAGAAAACGGGCTTTTTACGATCCGAGCCATGTCCATGCCAAAAAGCGGCAAGACAAAAAAGAGCAAAAGCTGGGAGGGCGTCCGGTTCCTGCAACTGGCGAATGAGTTCGCAGGAAATCACGGACTAACATTCCAGAACTACGGCTGCGCGGATCAGGTTTACCCGTATATTAAGCAGGACAACGAGACAGACTTCGCCCTATTCCACCGGCTCTGCACTCTGGAAGGCTGCCAAATGCTTATATTTGACGGCAAGCTGCTGGCGTATAACGAGCAGTACATAGAGGGGCAGACTCCAGCCGGTAGTCTCTCCGTAGATGAAAACGGCGTTTTCTCCTATGAGGACAACCGGGGCGGAATGTACGGATCCTGCGAAATTGCAAGCGGAAGCTACTCCGGAAAATTTATAGCCGACAGCTCCAACAGCTCAGTGCTCCGCCCTGCGGTGCCTATTCAGGTAACCAGCAATGCAGAGGCGGCACGCTTCGCCAAGGGGCTGCTGCGGAACGCGAACAAGTTCGCCCGATCCGGATACTTTTCCAAGTCACTTATGACCGGATATGCAGCCGCCAGCATTTTGACACTATCAACACCAAGGGCAACCATGTGGGACGGTACCGTTTTTGTGTATAAAGTCCGGCATGATTTTGTCGGAAATAAATCCACGATCTACTTCCGACACATTCTGGAGGGCTACTAATGGGAAACATCAATAAAGGCACGATCGCCAGCATATCAGGAAACACGGCCCGCGTTGTACCGTCTGACGCCGGGGCTAAGCCAACCGCAAAGATCACGATCCCGTGGCACCTCCGCGGATCCACCGGAAACCTCTCAAAAGGCACGGCGGTGGTTTATGTGGAGTTTGACGACTCCACCGGGCTGCTGCTGGGCCGGGCGGACGGTGAATGGGGGTGCTACCTGCCGAGACTCTCGGCCGGTAATATCAACGTACCGAAGGGCGACGTCACAGCTCGCGGCATAAGCCTGAGCGGACACACCCACGGAGGCGTCGAAACAGGCAGCGGATCCACTAAAAAACCAGACTAAGGAGGTACAGCCATGCCAACAATGGCACAGTGGGGCTCAAAAAAATGGGCCGTATCATCAAAGCAAGTCGTCGCGCTGGAGGGGCTGGCCTTTTCCTACGAGCAGGTGGCCGACGAAAACACCAGCACCGAGGACAAAAAGACGACTAACGAACGAGGTACCGAGCTTTTCCCTCTCTCATTCACCACCGTGCTGCACTCAGGCGCAGGCGTTGACGTATGGGCGGAGATCCAGAGCTGGAAGGCTCTCGTCACAAAAGTGAATTATTTCTATCTCGGCGGCAAGAAGCTGGGGCCGAAGCTCCAGCTCCGAAAAGTCGCGGTAAGCAACACAAAGGTGGACGGCAAGGGGAGGCTGCTTCTGGCCACTCTTTCCTTCACATTCAAGGAATACGATCCGGCCACCGCCAGCGTGAAGGTAAGCACCACCGCGCTGAATGTGAAAGCGAGCACCGCCTCGAAGTCCGTCAAGAAAACAACCAACACAGCGGCCAAAAAGGCCACAAAGAAAACGATCAAAGTCGGCGACTATGTGAAGCCGACCGGCAGCAGGTATGCAACCGGCCAAAAGATACCAAACTGGGTAAAACAACGAAAACATAGGGTGAGCCAGATCAAGAGCAGCCAAAACAAGGTGCTACTGGGCCACCCTAACGGGATCAATAGCTGGGTGTATCTGTCCGAAGTAACTCTCGCATAAGGAGGTGACGCCATGAGAGCAAGCGGAAACGGGAGCCCGGAAGTGTGCGCCGCCAATCTACTGAGGATCGTCCGCGGTGAAGTCGCATACGATCGCGTGCGCGGCGTTGACGGGACTCTGATCGACAAACCGAACGCGACCGACGAGGCCGTGGCTGACGCGGAGTGGGTTCTGGAAACCTTCGAGCCCCGCGTGGAGTCTGACAGTATCGCCTCAGATCCGGCGGCTGCCTTCTCTGGCGACTTCGGCATGATCGTGAACATTATCCAAAGAAAGGAGGACGAGGACGCATGAGCGAGCTCAAATTCATAGAGACAACCGACGAAACAATCTACACCGACATACTGGAAGAATTAGAGAACGGCGTCGGCGAGCCTCTCTACCCCGGTGACGAGCGCCGAATCTTCGGCGACACCATGGCGAAGGTGATCGTCACTGTTTACAACACAGTAAACGACGCCTGCCGCCAGAAAATGCTCCGATATGCAAGGGGCACTGTTCTGGACGCTCTGGGAGAAAACAGAGACGTGATCCGTCTCGATCCTACCTATGCCACTACCACCCTACGGTTCACAGTTACCGAAGCGGTGGGCTCTAATATCATTATCCCGGCCGGACTTCGAGTAACTGGTGACTTCGTTCACTATTTCCTGACAGACACCACAGCCGTGCTTTATGCAGGCAGCCTCTATGTGGACGTGGCAGCAACCGCCGAGGAAGGCGGCACGGACTACAACAACATAGACGAGGGCGAGATCTCCGAGATCGTGGACGTCTCCGACGTTCCACTACTCGACGGAGTAACAAACCTGACCATAACAGAAGGCGGAGGCGACCGTGAGGAGGACGAACCGTACCGTGAGAGAATCCGAGAGGCTGAGAACAAACTCAGCACCGCAGGCCCGGCCAAAGCCTACAAATACTGGGCACTGTCCGCGAACTCTCTCGTCACGGACGCGGTGGTGGAATCCGAAAAGGAAACGATCACCAGAACCCTGAAAACCTACGCCGGGCACGCCTTCCAAGGTGGTGCCAATCTCCTGCCGGACACTCTGGTAGTTTTCCTGAGCGACGGATCCGAAGCCACAGCAGGGGCAGACTATACGGCCGAGTATGCCGACGAGCTTCTGACTCTCTCACTCTCCGGATCTCTCGCTGGAGCCGAGACGGTAAAGATCCAGATCGGCCGCAATATGTACGGCCGTGTCAAGATCGTGCCGATCTGCGCCGGAGGACAGATTCCGAGCGAGGACGTGCTGGCCGACGTGCTGGCCGCCTGCTCTGCGGACGACGTTCGACCTCTCACTGACATGGTAACGGTGGAAGCTCCAGAAACTCACGAGTATGACATAGAACTCACCTACTACACCACTAAAGCCAACGAGTCCGAAGTGGTGCAGAACGTGGAAGGATCCGGCGGGGCTATTGATCAATATATCAACTGGCAGGGCTCCACACTGAATCAGGACATAAACCCAGACGAGCTCCGGAAGCGGATCCTCTGCCCTGACTGGGCCGACGATCTAATCGGAGCCACCCGCGTGCAGATCATCAAACCGGAATACACCGAGCTCAACAGCACGACCGTGGCCAAGTTCTCCGGTAAAAAGACCGTGAAGCATATCGTCAGAGGATAAAGGAGGTGGACAGCATGGGCGGCATGAAAGTGTCAAACATGGATTTTATAAAACTGCTGCCCGCCTTCATGCAGGACGACGAGGCAGCGATCGCACTCAGCAAGGCCGTGAACAAGCTCATAGGTGAGCCGGGCAAACGTCTGGCCACAATCCGCACATGGGACAAGGTAGACGAGCTCACAGAGGCGGAGTGCAACGAAATGGCGTGGGAGCTGGACATTGACTGGTACGACTCCGAAGGCATGAGCCTGACAGAGAAGCGGAACACAATCAAGCTCGCGCAGCAGATCAAAAGAAAACGCGGTACCAAGTGGGCCGTTGAGCGTCTGATCGGCGCATACTTCGGCGAGGGCTACGTCATGGAGTGGTTCGAGATGGACGACTCCCCGTACACCTTCGCGGCTCTAACCACAAACGCGAACACCGACGGCGAAAATTTTAATAAATTTGTTGACGCCGTTCAGGCTGCCAAAAATGTGCGCTCGCATATCGCGGGCGTTTTCTATTACTGGCAGCAGGGGCCAGATCCCGGCATTGAGTGTGCGCTAAACACGGAGCTGCACCGTTATGATTTTGTGAAATGCGGTACCAACCCGCGAACGGCCACGATCGGCTTCGTGATAAAGCCGAGCATTGAAACAGATCCGGAAGTGAAGCCGTACCTATACGACTACACTCACGCCGGAACCACAACCTGCGGAACATATCCGCAGCCCGGAACACTCGGCGCCGTCGTAAAGCAAGCGGCTGCAGCCGAGCCTGACACCGAGGCGTTCCGCTACAACTACCCTGAATGTGGAATAACTCCACGGCCGGGGACGTTGGGCTCAGTTATAAAACGCGCAGCAGCCACGAACGAAAAGGCGGCCCTGTTCTGCTATCCGTTCGTAAAATGCGGAACTAAGCGCTGCGGGGAATAAACCGAAAGGAGGGCACAAAATGGCATACTTCGGCGAAGCCTACATGGGACGAAGGCGGCAGCAGTGGCTCCGCTCTCTCGCCTATGTCGAGGCTCAGACAAACGGCACATGGCACCGCGGAACGATCAACCAGAAAAAGATCGAAGGCGAAAACGTGGTAGTTATGGCGACGTTCCCGACGCTGGACTCTATCGCCTGCACGATCAACGCCTCCCGTCTGATCGACACCTACGGGGAGCAGGCAGCATACCAGCAGAGAACTATCAACAAAGTGGCCGGACAGGGAACCATGATCAAGATCACGATCCCGATCTATGAAGTCACAGCATAAAGGAAGGAGGAAACAGACACATGTATAACGCAACAAAATGGCTCGACAAAGTGGTAGACGTCGATAGCGGCGAGGTCATTCAGGCCGGAACCGATCAGAGCGCCGCCCACTTCAACAACATGGAGAGCGGGATCACAGACGCCAGCGTGGCCGCTGCCATGCTCCTGATCGCAGCCGGAGAGCTCCAGTCTCAGACAGAGATCGAGCGCCACGTCGTAGAACTGAAAAACACGGCGAGCTATCCGTTCAACAACTCCACCAAGACCGTGAGCCTTGCGATCACTCGCGACAACACAGACTACACCGTGGACGTGGATATTCAGGCCCACACCGGAAATGTCGGCGAGATCCAGATCTACGACAAGCAGCTCAACGGCTTCAAGGTCAAGTACGACGGAAGCGCCGAGAGCGCCACCCTTATTTTAAGAATCAAAGGAGGTAAATAAACCATGGCAAAAATCAACGACGTGCAGGTGATCGAGAAGAACACCGGCGAAAAGATCCAGTGGGAGCAGGACGGCTACCGTCTCAGCTTCGACGACGACGCGCTCAGCGTCAAGGTTACCAAGTATCAGGGCGACGAGGCCCGCACCCTCGACGTGTGCATGGATCGCGGCGGTGATCTCATGCTCGGCACCCAGCCCGGCGGCCGCTATGTGGCCCAGATCGAGATCCCGGCCGCAACCTATACCGAGACACCGATCGAACCGCAGGAAGGCGCCGACGAGTCCGGCGATACCAACCGCCAGACCGTAGAGCGCACAAAGAACCCGCTCGACATGGCAGAGGTGAAGCTGATCCTCTGGAGCATTGAATAAGCAGAAAGGAGCACAAGAAAATGGCAAATTTTGACCTCACCAATCTGGCAGTAAAAATGATCTGCCCGAACAACGTCGTCAAGACAGACGACACCGATCTCCCTTCCGTTCTGGTGTATATCCCGAAGTTTAAGAACTCGGACGTACTCACCGGCGGAAATGACAGCACCCACCCGGCCTTTATCGTCAACGGCGTGGAAATCCCCGGCTTTTACTACGGCAAGTATCAGGCCAAGGTTTACAACTCCGTAGCGTACAGCCTGCCGGGAGAAGATCCAACCGCAAGTATCAACTTCGACACCGCACGCGCACGCTGCGAGGCCAAGGGCGCAGGCTGGCACCTGAGCACTAACGCAGAATGGGCCGCGATCGCTCTCTGGTGCAAGAAAAACGGCTTCCTCCCGTATGGTAACAACAACTACGGCAAAGACAGCCGCGAAAGCAACTACAAAGCCGTGCCGAGCTACTACGAAAGCAACAAGATCGCGAGAGTTGCAACCGGCACCGGCCCGATCTCATGGAGCCACGACAAGACCATGGCTGGTATCTGGGATCTGAACGGCAACGTGTGGGAATGGCAGGGAGGAATCCGCCTTGTTTGGGGTGAGCTTCAGATCCTTGCAAACAACGACGCAGCCGATCCGGACAACCCTCAGAACGCAACGAGCACATGCTGGAAGGCTATCAACGCCGCAGACGGCGCCCTCGTGGATCCTGAGAGCAAGACGACCGACAGCTCCGCTCATGTTTCCGGTAAAACCGTAAAACTGGACTATGTGAACAACAAGTGGACGTACTCTACTTCGATCACCAACGCCAAAGATGAAAGCCGAAGCTGCGCCTTTTATCAGGTTACTGCTGACAGCTCGATCGGAGACGCTGCCAAGGTTATGCTGCGTGCTCTCGCCCTTCTCCCTGACTCTGACGTCACTACGGACGTATACGAGGGCGACTACATGTGGTGGAATAACGGCGTAGCCGAGCGCTGCGTGTATCGCGGGGGCAGCTGGGGCGACGGTGCGTCCGCTGGTGTGTTCTCCCTCTACGGCCTCAACTCCCGCAGCTATGCGTACACGTACATCGGCTTCCGTGCCGCTTATATCCCGGAAATCCGGTAATCTGGCAATCTGAAAATCTGGCATGAGGGTGGCCCACCAAGCCACCCTCTACCCTTTTAAGGAGTAACAACATGGACAACTTACAACTGCGACAGCGTATCGTCCGGAGCATGATCCGGGTGAGCGAACGCACCGCAAATATGCGGAAACCCGAAAAATTCGAGTATCGCAAACACATGACGGCGGCGTTCATGGATATGCTGGAGCTCTGCATTGAGGCTAACCGGGCCAGAGGCTCGCGCCGGGCAGAACTCCAGAACAAAATGGACACCAAGCTGGACGTGCTGCGCTCTCTCGTAGACACGGCAGTTTCTCCGGAGGATCGCCTGATCTCTCCGGGGCTCCACGAAATATGGAGCAAGGAGCTGAACGAAATCGGGCGTATGCTCGGCGGCTGGAAAAAGTCGAACGAGTAAAGCCCGTGGGGAATGTGTCGAGATAAAGGAGGCGCTGCGTGTATCGCGGGGGCAACTGGAACAACGGTGCGAACGCTGGTGTGTTCTACCTCAACGGCAACAACTCCCGCAGCAATGCGAACACGAACATCGGCTTCCGTGCCGCTCTTGCCTTATTTGTTTATTTTCTGAGGGCCAAGGCCCAGCAGAAACACCAAGGCAAAAGGGATGCATTTCCCGGCCGACAAGGCCAAAGATACACGCTCGTGCTGCTCTGCCGGTGGAGGCCACCGGGGACACCGAGCAAACCGCGCAGGCTGGCCGTTGTCTGCTATGCGGGCAGAAGGGGGATCCGGATCCTGCGGCGTGGCGGCCGCAGAGGAAAGATCTCACCGAGGAATGTCACAACGCGGGCCATAATTATGACAACACAAGGAGGAACGAGGACATGGATCCAAGAAACCAGCCCTCCCTTCTGGAGAGAATATACTCGTGGGAGAATCTTCTGGACGCATACCACGAGGCAGCAAGCGAGAAGTGGTACCGCAACGACGTGACCGCCTTCGCGGCGAATCTGGAGGAAAACCTGATCAGCATACAAAACGACTTGATCTGGCACACCTACAAAGTGGGCCGGTACCGGCAGTTCTACGTCCATGAACCGAAGAAACGGCTCGTCATGGCTCTGGGCTTCCGGGATCGTGTCGTGCAGTGGGCGATCTACCTCCAGACAAACCAGTACCTCGACAATGGCATGATATACCACAGCTACGGGTGCAGGGTGGGAAAAGGAACCACCAGAGCAGCCGACCGGCTTCAATACTGGTGCACGCTCGTGGATCGAAAGCCGGGCAAATGGTACTACCTGAAACTGGACGTATCAAAGTATTTTTACCGGGTGGATCACAGGGTACTGCTCGACATACTCCGCCGGAAGTTCCCGAACGAGGACGGATACCTCTGGCTTATGGAAACGATTATAAATTGCGACCATACGCCCTTCGGACTGCCTCCGGGAAAGTCCGCCGACGAGATCCCACCGTCTGAAAGACTGTTCGAGGTAGGTATGCCGATCGGAAACCTCACGAGCCAGCTACTCGCGAACGTCTGCCTCAATGAGCTGGATCAGTATATCAAGCACGAGCTGAAAGCCCATTTTTACGACAGATACATGGACGACATGGCGCTGCTCTATCCTGACGCGGCCACCCTGAACCGGTGGAGGACTGCGATCGAGAAGTATCTGAACGAAGTCCTGCACCTCGAATTGAACAGCAAAACCACGATCGGGCTCGTCGAGCGCGGGATCACCTTCGTGGGCTGCCGGATCTATCCGGGGTACCGCAAGCCGACGGCTCAGTCGGTCAAGAAAATGAAGGCCCGTATGCGCTACATAGCGAAAGAATACGAGGCCGGGCTGATCGACTTCGACGCGGTAGACGCGACCATGCAGAGCTACTTCGGACTTATGGGGCACTGCTCCACTCACGGGCTCCAGAAATGGATCGAGAAAAATATTATTTTCAAACGCAAAGAAATGGCAGACATAGAGCTGCCGCAGGAGGTGACACAATGGGAATTGAATCAGTTTTGATCGCCTGCCTTCCTTCGGCGATCACTGGGTTCTGTTTCTGGTGTATCGAGCAGAAAATCCAGAAACAGAGCAAGAAACTGGAGGAAGAAGAAAAAACACGACGAGAAGCTCAGGACAAGCGCGAAAAGCTCCACGAACAGCAGGAGCTTTTTTTAGTGCAGGGAGTGAACGCCGCGATCGCCCTCGGAGAAGCCACGGCCAGAGCCGTGCAGCGGATCCCGGACGCCCACTGCAACGGTGACATGCACGCGGCCCTCGACTACGCCGCCAAGGTCAAACACGAGCAGAAGGACTTCCTGACAAAGCAGGGGATCGAGTCCATTTATGAAAGCTAAGGAGGTGACACCATGACCGAGGAAACACTGGAACCGGTAGAAACCGGAACAGATCCGGAGGAACGGATCCAAGAGCTGACAGCCGAAAACCGTCGGCTCCGGAAACAGATCAAACGAATGAGAGAGGCTGCAGCCGCCAGCAAAAAGGTGGAATTTTCAAAAATTATCTTCTGCGGCGTTTCAATCGTGACGATCTCGATCACCGTCTTTTCCTGCTGGATCATCTACTCCACCATGGACACCTCGGCCCTCGCCTACCTGATCCCGGCCGTGTTCGCTGAAATGGCGAGCGCGACCGGTTTTTACTACACGAAGGCCAAGGCTGAAAACAAAATCAAATTGATGAACGCCAACGGCGTGCAGCCAGAGGCGGACAACTTCAACGACTTCTAAGGAGGTGGAACATGTCACTCACAGGAAAAAACAACGAGGAAAAGATCTGGAATTTTCTCACCGGCAAGGGCCTGAACTCATACGGAGCCGCCGGGCTTATGGGGAACCTGTTCGCAGAGAGCGGGCTCAACCCTCACAACCTCCAGAACACCTACGAGAAAAAGCTCGGCTATACAGACAACAGCTACACCGAAGCGGTGGACTCCGGAAAGTATACCGGCTTCACGCATGACTCCGCAGGCTACGGCCTCGCCCAGTGGACATACTGGAGCCGCAAGGAGGCGCTCCTGAATTATGTCAAGGCTGCCGGTGCCTCGATTGGAGATCTGGAGACTCAGCTCGGCTTCCTCTGGAAAGAGCTCGGCGAAAACTACGCCGCAGTGCTGGCCACGCTGAAAAAGGCAACCAGTGTGAGACAGGCTTCCGACGCCGTACTGCTCAAATATGAACAGCCAAAGGATCAGAGCGCAAGCGTCCAGACGAAACGGGCCAGCTACGGGCAGACCTACTTCGACAAATACGCAACCAAGACAACCAACGACACACAAGGAGGTAAAACCATGAGCAATAGCCCATTAGTGGACTGCACAGTTTACAGCCCTAACCACAGCGGAAAAAGAACCCATTCGATCGACCGCCTGACTCCGCACTGCGTAGTCGGCCAGTTATCCGCCGAAACGATCGGCGCCTGCTTCCCTAAAGGCAGGGACGCAAGCTGCAACTACGGGATCGGGTACGACGGCCGCGTCTGCCTGATCGTGGACGAGTGCAACCGTAGCTGGTGCAGCTCCAGCAACGCAAACGACCAGAGAGCGATCACGATCGAGTGCGCCAGTGATAAGTCCGAACCATACGCCATGAAGTCCGCAGTTTATGAGAAACTGATCAAGCTCTGCGCTGACATCTGCAAGAGAAACGGAAAAACGAAGGTGCTCTGGCTCGGCAGCAAGGAGAAAGCTCTCACATACGAGCCGAAGGCGAACGAGATCGTCCTCACCGCACACCGCTGGTTTGCGAATAAATCGTGCCCCGGCGACTGGCTTTATTCCAGATACGGAGAGCTCGCCGACAGAATCAATGCGCTGCTCGGCTCTACTGACTCCGGCAGCTCCGGTGGAAGTTCTACGCCTTCCGGCGGCTCTGGCGTGAAATACTACGTCCAGACGGGAGCCTATAAGCAGAAGGCAAACGCCGACACTCAGCTCAAAAAGGTGAAAGCTGCCGGTTTTGACGCCATTCTCAAACAGTCCGGCGGCTTCTACAAGGTGCAGACCGGCGCCTACTCCAAGAAAGAAAACGCCGACGCCGAAGTCAAAAAGCTGAAAGCGAAGGGCTTCGACGCAATCGTGACGACCGACGGCGGAAGCACTGCCGGATCCACGAACTCTGAGATCAAAGTCGGCGACGTGGTTCAGTTCTCTGGCGGCTCTCACTACGGAAGCGCTGCAGCTTCGACTGCTGCCGGAACTCCGAAAGCTGGCCCGGCCAAAGTCACCAGAATTGTGAAGGGCGCAAAGCACCCGTACCATATCGTACACACTGACAGCCAGTCCAATGTCTACGGCTGGGTGGACGCGGCCAACGTCTCGAAATGAGCACGGCCGCCAATGTTCTGCTGCTGATCGTGGCCGTGGCCGTCCATGCGATCTGGATCCGCTCCCTCGTGGAGTGGGACGGCTCACCATGCGACGCAGCAGACTGCAAAAGCTGCCCGTACTATCCGGGAAAGAATAGAAAGGAGAATCAACACCATGAACGAAGCTATGACTCAGATCCTCAACGCAGCGACGCCGATCCTCTGCCTGCTTATTACTGCCGGTGGTGCCTACCTCGTGGCGCTGCTCAAACGCCAGACAGCCCAGATCGAGAAAGATCTGGACAATGAGACGGCCACCAAATACATGAACATGGCAGTGGACGCCGTAGCTCAGGCCGTGGCCTACACAGCCCAGACGTTCGCGGACTCACTGAAAGCCGAGGGCAAATTCACCAAAGAGAAGCAGCTCGAAGCCTTCGAGAAGTCCAAAAACAAGACACTGGAGATCCTCGGCGACACAACCGTGGCCGCCCTCCGTGAGATTTACGGCGACTTCGACGCATGGCTCGAAACCAAGATCGAGCAGGTATGCAGAGAAACCAAGGCCGCCAGCGAGTCACAGATCAAGGCAGCAACGGCCGACGCAGCAACAACCGCGGCAAGTGTAGCGGCAACGATCGCCACCACTGCGGTGCAGCAGCTCGCAGCCGAAGCCCCGGCCGCTGAATCTAAAACAGAATAGGCCCCTGACACGTTCAGGACATAAAGAAAGCCCGGCGGGAGTGTTATCTCCTACCGGGCTATTTTTTATAAGCAGGCCAGCGCCGCCTTATATGCCTTCGATCTCGTGTTTGGCTTCTGAAAGTCGTAGCGATCGCGGCCCTCTACTGACTTTGCAAGAGCAGGATCCGCCACCACCTGATCGGCAAACTGGCAAAACTTCAAATACTGCGGAGCTTTTCGAGGATCCTCCAGAGCGGATCCGGAAACACTGGCAGCAACCGCATGGGCGAAAAGGATCGCCTTCTCCCTGATCGGAAGCTGGCAGACCATACAGTCGAGCAGACCACCCTCTCCGGCCAACGTAGAGAAACAAACGCCACAGCTCTGAGCATACTCCACAAGACCGGGAGCGGGATCCCGATCGTCTCCGATCTCCGCCCTGCTGATCAACGCGGTGGCGTCCACAACCGTGCAACCTTCTGGGAGACGAACGCCAAGATCTGCGGCGTACCGCTGCTGCTTTTCAGATGGCGGCAGGAATGGGATCGCCTCAACACTCTGCGGATCCACGCAGCCAAGGGCTGCCGCCTTCTCTACTGCTGCCGCTTCTGAACCGGCGTCCACCTTTTTGTACTTTTTCTTTCCTGTCCCCGGATCTTTTCCCCAGATCCCAAAAATTCCATAATTACAAAACCCGCCGAACGGGCCTTTCTTTCCAACCATGCCATGCCCTCCTAATTCTTTTTTGCGTTTATTCGCTTTTAGTCATGTTTGGGATAATTATAGGCGCCCGGCCATGGTAAAGTCAAGAAGCTATCAGTCATGTTTGGGATAAAGGAGGGTGAAAGGTTGAAACTCTACAAGTACACGAATGGAACGTGCAACGCCTCCGGCCCTGCGATCCGGGCCCTCCGCGAAAGGGCGGGAATATCTCAGGAACAGCTCGCCGCCAAGCTACAACTGGCTGGGCTGAATCTGAATCAGAAGGCAGTGAGCCGGATCGAAACCGGCGACCGTGTAGTGCCAGACTTCGAGCTGGGCTATTTTGCGACGGTGCTCGGCGTGCCAGTTTGCACACTGCTGGAATATGAAAAATGAGGCGGGAAACCGTCTCTTTTTTTATGCGAAAAAGCGCGAAAATGTGGGAAATGAGCTTGACTATATACACCCGTAGGTGTATAATAATATTACAAGGTAAGGGAAAACCTGAGTAAGAAAAAAGGAGGAAAACAGAACAAGCGAAAGGAGGACACAACGGTGGACGAACAGAAAGAAAAGCAAACAAAAGAACTGCTCGAAGTTCTCGAAAAGGCTTTAAGAAGTGAAGCGGTGGAACGGATCACGATAACAATAAAGCCAAATCAAAAACCTAAGCAGTCCTAAAGGTTCCGGCGGTGGGAAATTCCCACCCACCGCCTTTATTATATCCACCGGCTACAACAAAGTCAAGAAGGAGGCCGACACATGGAAATCACGGTAAAGGTAAATTATAAAAACGAAAAACTGCAAAAGCTCAGACAGGCCGCTGGCCTCTCCCAGTCGCAGCTCGCGGAAGCCGCCGGGGTAAACGTCCGAATGTATCAGAAATACGAACAGGGCGACCGGGATATAAGTAAGGCGCAGCTCACCACGCTGCTGCGGATCTGCAAAGCACTGAGTTGTAAACTTTCGGACATTGTGACCGACGCGGAAACGTCCGAGCTTTTAGCAGAGTATGAGAAATAAGCACCACACATTCAAGGGGCGGCTTCGGCTGCCCCTTATTTTTGTATACTGGAGGTAAAACCATGAGAAGATTCAAACACCTGAGCAAGTCCGACCGGATCCGAATCGAAACCCTGAACAATGACGGCAAGACTCCGAAAGAGATCGCGGAAGTCGTCGGCGTACATATTAGCACAATATACCGCGAGCTGCAGCGCGGACAGTACACGCACCGGAATAGCGACTGGACAGAGGAAACTCGATACAGTTCAGACCTCAGCGAAATGAAATACCGGGCCAACCTTGCGGCCAAAGGCGCCGACTTGAAAATCGGAAACGATCACCGCCTCGCTGAATATATAGAAACCAAGATCGCAGACGAAAAGTACAGCCCGGAGGCCGTGCTGGGAGAAATCAAAGCGCAAGGGCTCCAGTTCAACACAGAGATCAAGAGCAAAAACACCATTTACAGTTATATCGAGAAAGGGATCTTCCTCAGACTCACAAACAAAGACCTCCCGGTCAAGGGTGACAAGAAGCGCAGCTACCACAAGGTACAGACTCAGAAACGCGCACCGAAGGGCGAAAGCATAGAAAAGCGCCCGGAGATAATCGGCGAGCGTTCCACCTTCGGGCACTGGGAAATGGACACCGTAGTGAGTGCCAGACCGGGTAAGGCTGCGATCCTCGTCCTGACTGAGAGACTCACCCGGAACGAGATCACGGCCAAGCTCCCGGACAAGAGCGCGGCCAGCGTGGTGCAGGCCCTCGACGATCTGGAAAAGGAATGGGGCGAGCTTTTCCCTCGCGTGTTCCAAACAATCACCGTAGACAACGGCAGCGAGTTTGCGGACTGTCCCGGCATAGAGCGCAGCATACTGGCGGAGGGATCCCGGACGAAGTGCTACTACTGCCACCCGTACAGCTCATACGAGCGCGGAAGTAACGAGAACCTCAACAAGATGATCCGCCGCTGGCTGCCAAAGGGGACGAACTTCGACGAGATCGGCGCCGAAGTGATTCAGACAATAACAAACTGGCTGAACAACTACCCGCGGAAGATCCTCGGATTTTTGCCAGCCAGTGCAGTATTTCAAGAGCAAATGGACGCCCTTTTGGGGGCCTAATAAAATTTATTTAATTTTTTTCGCATTTACTCTTGACTTTTCCCAAAAAATTTGAAAAATCTAAAAATCAACGTTTCTGCGCCATACATTTTTTCGTTAGAAAAAGCGGGACCCGCTGATCCCCTTGACGAACCCATAAAAACGGACTATGATGTGGGCAGAGAACGGTTGGAATTTGCAGGTTCCGCTCGAAAAAGGGAACCTGAACAGGAGGATGCAATATGAATTACGCTGATGTTTTGAACAATGCCCGCCAGTGCATCGGGCAGTACTGCAAGGCCTGCCCCGTGTGCAACGGTGTGGCCTGCAAAAACCAGATCCCCGGCCCCGGTGCCAAGGGCGTGGGCGATACGGCCATCCGCAATTATAATAAGTGGGCGGAGATCCGGGTGAACATGGACACCCTGTGCGAGAACAGCACCCCCGACACCGGTGTGGAGCTGTTTGGCAAAACCTTCAGGTATCCCTTCTTTGCAGGCCCTGTGGGTGCGGTGAACCTCCACTATTCCGACACCTACACCGATATGACCTACAATGACGTGCTGGTGCGCGCCTGTGCCGAAAACGGCATTGCCGCCTTTACGGGTGACGGCACCAACCCCGACGTGATGACTATGGCCACCAAGGCCATTGGCGCTGCAGGCGGCTGCGGCGTGCCCACCATCAAGCCCTGGAACATTGACACTGTCAAGGCCAAGATGGAGCAGGCCAAGGCCAGCGGCTGCTTTGCCGTTGCCATGGACGTGGATGCCGCCGGTCTGCCCTTCCTGAAGAATATGACCCCGCCCGCCGGCAGCAAGAGCGTTGCCGAGCTGGCCGAGATCGTCAAGCTGGCCGAGCGCCCCTTCATCGTCAAGGGTGTGATGACCGTCAAGGGTGCCCTCAAGGCCAAGGAAGCCGGTGCTGCTGCTATCGTGGTCTCCAACCACGGCGGTCGTGTGCTGGATCAGTGCCCCGCCACTGCCGAGGTCCTGCCGGAGATCGCTGAAGCCCTCAAGGGCAGCGGCGTGAAGATTCTGGTGGATGGCGGCATCCGCACCGGCGTGGATGTGTTCAAGGCGTTGGCTCTGGGTGCTGACGCTGTGCTCATCTGCCGCCCCTTTGTCACCGCAGTCTACGGCGGCGGCGAGGAAGGCGTGAAGTGCTACATCGACAAGATCGCCGCCGAGCTGGCCGATACCATGCAGATGTGCGGCGCACACTCTCTGGCCGAGATCACCCGGGATATGGTGAGGATCTGATGAACTAGCATAAGAAAAGCGGCATCCTTCCGTTTGCACGGAGAGGTGCCGCTTTTTGTTGCCACAGAACAGAAACTATGGTAAGATGAAGCTGGTGGTTCGGGAAATCGGTGGGGCTGATAAGATAAAAGGATGAAATATAAAACGATGAAGCAAAAAGAATATATGCCTGGAGTAAATCGAGTAAACACATATCTGGATGATCGATTTTTGAAAAAAGTTCTGAATCAACATGGAGCATTTCTTGTTGGAGATGACCCGTATGAAGTGGAAATTGTGTCGAAAACAGATGCGATTATAAGAGGAAAGAACTCGAATTTCTATGAAGCTGTGATAGATGAATTTCGATTTTATGCCGAACATATTACGAATTTTTGGGACGAAACAAATAATCTGGTGAAAACATACCCTGCGGTAGAACTAGTGAAGATTCCTATGGCAGAGATTCAGCCTTCACAGTTTTATGTGGATGAAATCAAAAAGCAAGCTGTAAGTGACTTTGTTCATACAGAAGAAGACTTGATAATTCCGCTTGTGAATTGGGAAGGCCATAATGTTTCCGTGGATGGTCATACACGATTGTTTGTGGCAGCTGAAAAAGGAATCCAAAATGTGTATGGATTTTATACAGAGGCTGGCGATTATGTCAGAGATTTTGCAGCAGAAGCTATCAAACGGAATATTGTATCTCCGTATCAATTGATTGAGGTAAAGCATGAGGATTATGAAAAACTTTGGTTTGCATTCTGTGATGAGTATTTTTCAAGCAAATAAGTAAGAAAAACGGCATCTTTCCAATCAAATGGAGAGATGCCGTTTTGGGCTGCGGAGGAAACTTACTTCAACGTTCCATCCAGCACCTGCTGGTAATACCAGGGCTTCGGTGCGCGGAAGGTCTTGCCGGAAAGGTCGGCGAAGTCGGGGGAGGCGAAGCGGGGGAGGACCAGCTCCCAGGCGCAGAGGGCCTGATACTTGAGCTTAAGCTCCCGGTTGGCGGTGTTGTTGCCGTATTTGCTGTCGCCCAGGATGGGGCAGCCGATGCTTGCCATGTGGGCGCGGATCTGGTGGGTGCGGCCGGTGATGAGCCGGACCTTGAGCAGGGCCAGACGGCCGGAGACGGCAACGGTCTCGTACTGGGTCTCCACGTCTTTGGCACCGGGCTGCTTGTCGGGCACGATCTTCACGATGCCCCGGTCTGCATCCTTGAGCAGGTAGCCGCCCAGAGTGCCGTCCGGCGGGGTGGGGCGGCCAAAGGTGACGCAGAGGTAGGTCTTTTTGACCTCGCGGTTTTTGATGACCTCGAGGAACAGCTGCTCGGCCTCGGGGGTCTTGGCAATGATGACCAAGCCGCTGGTGCCGGTGTCCAGCCGGTGGCAGAGGGCCGGAGTGTACAGATCGTTCTCCTTGTACTCACCCTGCTGGTTGAGGTAGAGCAGAGCACGGTTGAGCAGGGTGTCGTCCTCGGGGCCGTCCACGGCAAGGCCTGCGGGCTTGTTCACCACAAGGATCTGCGGGCAGTCGTAGATGACCTGTGCCGGGCCGCGGGCGTTCTTCCACGCCGGGCCTTCCACCCGCTTGTCGGCATCCAGCACCTCGTCCAGGATGAACAGCTTGATCTCGTCGCCCGCCATTACGCGGGTGGAAAGGGGCTGCTTTTTGCCGTTCAGCTTGATCTTGTTCTCCCGCAGAGCCTTGTTCAGGCGGCCCGGGTTCAGTGCCGGGAACTGCTGCATCAGATAGTTGTCGAGCCGGGTGGGGGCCAGACATTTTACTTTTAAGATTTTCACGGAAATTTTCCTCTCTATCTTGAAATAGAATGTGTCTTTGAATCGTTTTTATTGTAGCGGAATAAATCTACCGCGTCAAGAAAGAAGGTGTTTTTATGAACCTGAAATATAAGATTCTGGCTGTTCTGGCTGCGGGTATCGCACTGACGGCCTGCGGCAGCTCCGGTGCCCCCGCCAGCACCCCCGCATCCAGTGCAGTGCCGGCCTCCTCCCATGTGGCTGAGGAAGGTGTGACAGAACCCATCAACATGCTGACGTGGACGCTGGATGACCTCGACAGGGAGGATACGGTCACCTTTATTCCGGCGGAGATCACCTCTGGTGTGCAGGATGGCAGCCTGACCGCAAAGATCTTCAGCTATGACCTCTATAAAAAAGAGGATATTGAAAACCTTGCCGTTGGCGACAAAATCACCTCCCACGAGGAGGGTGCTGCATGGAACCAGTTTGTGACCGTTGCAGTGGAGAGCATCGAGAAGAATGACCAGTACCATCTTGTAAGCATCAACGGCGGCATGGAGGAGCAGGACGGTCTTGACCTGCTGCTGGACGATGACACCTACCGCACGATGACCTTTGACGACTATCCTGTCTACTATGAGATGGGCGAAAAGACGCTGCCGCTGGCAGAGGACGTGGTGCTGAAGGACAGCTCTGCTGACCCGCAGGCCGAAGCGGTGGAGACCACCGGCGCTTCTGCCGTGGCGGCTGCCATCAATGCAGACCAGGACAATTGGACGGTGTATAATACCACGCTGGTGGTGCAGGGCGGCAAGGTGCAGGAGGTGCGCCGCATCTGGGTGCCGTAACCTCTCAAGCGCTGCCGCTGGCCTGCTTTGTCTATGAGGAAAGGTTTTTGCCGGAAAAGAGTTGACAAACGCAGAGCCCATGCTATAATTTAAGTGTACGCAAAGGGCGGATATGCGCCTTTGCGGCAAAACGTGAATTATGACAGATGGCAATGATGGGGTCAGAAATGCATACCGCCGCCCAGAGAGAGCGCTCCCAGCTGCAAGGCGCTCCGGCAGGTCTCGTTTCGTGCCGCCCCGGAGCTTCCGGCGAAACAAGTCGGACGCAGCGCAGCGTTACCGCGCCGAAAGCGGCAGGGGATAAGCAGTTTTATCCTTTGCAATTTGGGTGGTACCACGGAGCAGTTTTACACAGCCTCGTCCCTTTTGGGATGGGGCTGTTTTTGTTTTTGCGCCTGCCCGCCCCTCTGCCATAACATCATAAAAACTGACGTGCAAACGCCAAGGACAATTGAGGAGAGAAAACCTATGCAATGGACCGGTTTGAATGAACTGCGTGAAAAGTACCTGAGCTTCTTTGAGAGCAAGGGCCACCTGCGTCTGGACAGCTTCCCGCTGGTGCCGAAGAACGACCCCAGCCTGCTGCTGATCAACAGCGGCATGGCCCCCATGAAAAAGTGGTTCCTGGCGCAGGAAGAGCCGCCCCGCCACCGTGTGACCACCTGCCAGAAGTGCATCCGTACGCCGGATATCGAGCGCGTGGGCATCACCGCCCGCCACGGCACCTTCTTTGAGATGCTGGGCAACTTCTCCTTCCAGGATTACTTCAAGGAGGAGGTCATTCCCTGGGCATGGGAGTTTCTGACCAGCGACGAGTGGATGGCCATCCCCAAGGATAAGCTGCACATCTCCGTCTACGAAGAGGACGACGAGGCTTACGATATCTGGACCAAGAAGGTGGGCATTGCTCCGGACCACATGGTGCGTCTGGGCAAGGAGGACAACTTCTGGGAGCACGGCTCCGGCCCCTGCGGCCCCTGCTCTGAGATTTACTTTGACCGCGGCCCCGAGTACGGCTGCGGCAAGCCGACCTGCGGCGTGGGCTGTGACTGCGACCGCTATATGGAGATCTGGAACCTGGTGTTCAGCCAGTTCGATGCCGACGGCAAGGGCCACTACGAGCGTCTGGCACGCCCCAACATCGATACCGGCATGGGCCTGGAGCGTCTGGCCTGCGTGATGCAGGGCGTGGGCAACCTGTTTGAGGTGGATACCGTTCAGAGCGTGCTGCACCATGTGGAGCACATTGCCGGTAAGACCTACGGTGAGAACGCCAAGGATGACATCTCCATCCGTGTCATCACCGACCACATCCGCAGCTGCACCTTCATGGTGTCTGACGGCATCCTGCCCTCCAACGAGGGCCGCGGCTACGTTCTGCGCCGTCTGCTCCGCCGCGCTGCCCGCCATGGCCGGATGCTGGGCATCTCCCGCCCCTTCCTGGTGGAACTGGTGGAGACGGTCATCCAGTCCAGCGAGAGCGCTTACCCCGAGCTGCGTGAGCACGATGCCTATATCAAGAAGGTCATCGGCACCGAGGAGGCAAACTTTGCCCGCACCATCGATGCCGGTATGAACATCCTGAACAACATGATCGACGGCCTGGAAAAGGCACACCAGCACCTGCTCAAGGGTCTGGACGTGTTCAAGCTGAACGATACCTTCGGCTTCCCCCTCGACCTGACCAAGGAGATCGCTGCCGAGCAGGGCATTGAGATCGACGAGGACGGCTTCCATGCTGAGATGAAGAAGCAGAAGGAGCGCGCCCGTGCCGAGCGTCTGAAGAAGAACATCTCCGGCTGGAGCGAGGACCTGTTCGGCGGCCTGACCGTTGAGCCCACTGTCTTTACCGGCTATGAGACCCTGAACGACACCGGCGTTGTGGTTGCCCTGAGCGACGAGGAGACCCTGACCGATGCCATTGCCACCGATGAGGAGGCAAAGGACGGCGTGCTGGTGGTTCTGGACAAGACCCCGTTCTACGCTGAGATGGGCGGTCAGGTGGCGGACAACGGCCTGCTGACCGGCCCCGAGTGCAGCCTGCGTGTGCTGGACGTGAAAAAGACTCCCAAGGGCTACTACGTCCACACCTGCGTGCTGGAGAGCGGCATCGTCAAGGTGGGCGACCACCTGAACGCTCAGGTGGACAAGGAATACCGGATGTCCGTCTGCCGCAACCACACCGCGACCCATCTGCTGCAGGCTGCCCTGCGTGAGGTGCTGGGCGACCATGTCCATCAGGCAGGCTCCTATCAGGATGCGGAGATCACCCACTTCGACTTCACCCACTTCAGCGCCGTCACGCCTGAGGAGCTGGCCCGGGTGCAGAAGATCGTCAACGATAAGATCTACGAGTCGATGAACGTCACCGTCAAGGAGATGCCCATCGAGGAGGCCAAGAAGCTGGGCGCAATGGCCCTGTTCGGCGAGAAGTACGGCAAGGTCGTCCGCGTTGTGAACATCGAGGGCTGGTCCACCGAGTTCTGCGGCGGCACCCACGTCAAGAACACCGCCCAGATTGGCGGCTTCAAGATCGTCAGCGAATCCTCTGTTGCCGCCGGTATCCGCCGCATCGAGGCTGTCACCGGCCGCAACCTGCTCGTCCGTGCAAATCTGCAGGAGGCAATGCTGCACACCGTGGCCAACACCCTGAAGGCCAACAACATCACCTCTCTGCCCATCCGTGCCGAGGCCGTCATGGCCGAGAACAAGGCCATGAGCAAGGAGCTGGAGGAGATCAAGGCCAAGGTCGCCGCTTCCAAGGTCAACAGCCTGTTCGACAATGCTGAGGAAGTGAGCGGCGTGAAGATCGCTTCTGCCTACTTCACCGGCACCACCGGCGACACCCTGCGCGGTATGTGCGACAGCATCCGCGACAAGGCTGTCAACCCTGTGGTCGCTGTTCTGGTGGGCAAGGCTGAGGATAAGGTCACCATGGCTGTCACCGTGAACAAGCTGGCACAGGAAAAGGGCCTCAAGGCTGGCGTGCTGGTCAAGGAGATCAGTGCCATTGCAGGCGGCAAGGGCGGCGGCAAGCCCGACTTTGCAATGGCCGGCCTGAAGGACGAGACCAAGATCGACGAGGCTCTGGCCGCTGTCAAGGGCATCGTTGAGAAGCAGCTGGGCTGAAACTAAACCTCTCAGTCAGCGCTTGCAGGCGCTGACAGCTCCCCTAATAGGGGAGCCAAGAATGGGGAAGAAATAAAAACCCGAAAGGAGCAATTCCCATGGAAGATTGTCTGTTTTGCATGATCGCCGAGGGCAAGATCCCCTCTAACAAGCTGTATGAGGACGATCAGGTCGTGGCGTTTTACGATATCAACCCTCAGGCCAAGGTGCACTTTCTTGTTGTGCCCAAAAAGCACATCCAGAGTGCCGCTGCCCTGACGGAGGAGGACGGTGCCCTGCTGGGCCATATCTTTGCCGTGATCGCCAAGCTGGCCAAGGAAGTCGGCCTGGACAACGGCTACCGCGTGATCTCCAATGTCGGCGAGGATGCCGGCCAGACCGTGAAGCACCTGCATTTCCATGTGCTGGGCGGCGAGAAGCTGCCTGTCTGAGCCGCGCATAAAAATAACGGATCGAACAAAAGGAAGGGAATTGTTATGGCAAAGACTTATACCCTGAATGTTGCGGGCCTGACCCGTGAACTGACCATCTGCAAGGTGAACGACCACATGGACATTGCGGCCTTCATCATGCTGGGCGATGCAGAGCTGACCGTGGCTGCTGCCACCGAGCTGCTGAAAAAGTGCCCCGAGTTTGATATCCTGCTGACCGCTGAGGCCAAGGGCATCCCTCTGGCACACGAGATGAGCCGCCAGAGCGGCAAGCCCTACATCTGCGCACGCAAGGGCGAAAAGCTCTATATGGCCGACCCTGTCGTGGTGGAGGATCAGTCCATCACCACCGCAGGCAAGCAGAAGCTGGTCATCGACCGCAAGGAGCTGGACAAGATGAACGGCAAGCGTGTGCTTGTGGTGGATGATGTCATCTCCACCGGCGGCTCCCTGAAGGCGCTGGACGCACTGGCAGAAAAGACCCAGTGCACCATCGTGGGCCAGGCCGCTGTTCTGGCCGAGGGCGATGCAGCCGAGCGCAAGGATATCATCTTCCTTGAGCCGCTGCCCCTGTTCTTCCACTAAGTAAGATGCGCCGCCCGCTCTGTGTTTTCTGCGCAGGAACGCTGGGGCTGGAGTTGGTGTGCGCCTTTTTGCCGCAAACGGGACGTTTTGTGCCGTTTGCGGCATTTTTTATTGCCGGTCTGCTGTGGGCGCTGGCGGGCCGTTTGCGCCAAAATCCGGCCTGGGGCTATGGCATCTGCCTGATCCTGGGGGCAGTGCTGGGCCTTGTGCTGACCGGCTCCACGCAGGCAAAATGGGATGCGATCCAGACCGCCTACGATGGCCGCAGTGTCCTGCTGGAGGCAGAGGTGGAGAGTACCTCCTCTTCCTATTCCCCCGGCAGGGTGCGGGCGGTCCTGCGGGTGGAAACGGTGGATCGGGAGGCGGCCTCCCTCCGAGTGGAGTGCGCCAGCCTGCCCACCTGCAGCCCCGGCGACCGGGTCAAGGGCCGCTTTGCGCTGGAAATGCCCGATGACACCGCCCGCCTGAATGCCCTGGCCGATGGCATTGCCCTGAACGCTGCTTATGAGAAAGGTTTTGCACTGCTGGGGCAGAGCACCTCCTTCCGTGCCCGGACGGCCCGGCTCCAGAAGCGGCTGAGCACCGCCCTGCGGCAGGGGATGGCCTCCGGCCCGGCGGGCGTGCTGGCCGCCATGGTTACAGGCGACCGCACCCATCTCTCCAAGGAGCTGCGCACGGCCTACCGGGGCGCGGGGCTTTCCCATGTGCTGGTGGTCAGCGGAATGCACGTTTCGATCCTGTGCGGCGATGTGCTGGGCAGGCTGCTGCCCCGCCGCAAAAAGCGACTGCGCGGCTATACCGGCCGCCGGGTCAGGGCGCTGTTCAGCGCTGTGATGGCATTGCTGCTGGTGGGCGTGACGGGCTTTACGCCCTCTGTTCTGCGCGCGGCGGGGGCCGTCTGGCTCAGTGCGCTGGGGGTCTGGATCTACGGCCCGCCGGATGCCCTGACCTCGCTGGGCGTGGCCGGTGTTCTGATGACGGCGGGCAACAGCTATGCCGTCTGTGACGTGGGTTTTCAGCTCTCCTTTGCGGCGGTGGTTGGCACCCTGGCCGGAGGAGCCATAGTGCGCCGCAGTCAGGAAGCCTGGGAAAAACAACGGGCAAAGAAAAAGCACCCCCGCCTCCGGTTCTGGAAGCGGAAAGCGCTTGGGCTTGCGGGAAGTCTGTGGGAAACGGTCTGTATTTCGGCCTGCGCCTCCATGGCCACCTTCCCGGTGCTGGTGCTGCGGGGGATGAGCACCAGCCTGTACGCGCTGGTGTCCGGTGCGGCGGTGCTCTGGCTGGTGGAACCCATCCTGCTCACCGGTCTGGGGGCGGCCCTGCTGGGACTTGTGCCTGCATTGGCTCCAGCCCAGCGGGTGTGTTCGTGCTGCGCGGAAGCTCTGGCAGAGGTGCTGGACCGCTGGGCGCTCTGGGTGTCCGGCTGGCCCGGGGCACAGATCTGGTTCGACACCGCCTATGCCGCCACGGTCTGCCTGTTGCTGGCCGGGCTCTGCTGGCTGGCGTTCCATAACAGGGTGCGCCTGCGGGTGGCCTTGCCTGCCCTTCTGCTGACGGCGGGGCTTGCCGTTTTCACCGGCAATGCCCTGAATCGAGATGTTGTCCGGGTGGAGCTGGTGGGCAGCCGAAATGCCCCGGCGGTGGTCATCAGCCGGAACGAGAGTGCCGTCATCCTCTTCCGCGGCGGTGATGTGACCCGGTGCGCCGTGGAGACCACGCTGGAACGCCGGAATATCCGCACGGTGGAGTGCCTGATCGACCTGCGGCTCAGGCCCCGGAGCGCCCAGCGGATGGGGGCAGAACAGCGCATTGCCGTTGACCGGATGGCGCTCTATGCCACCCGCCGTGTCCGCTGCGGTCCGGCAGAGGTGGAGGTGCTCCGCACCCGGAACGGCTGTGTGGCCCGCATCCATGCCGCCGGGCAGACCTTTGTTACCCTGAGCGGCAGTGCTGCGCTTGCGGCCCCTGTGCAGGCGGATACCCTGCTGGCCTCGCCTGCCCGGCCGGACTGCGTGAAGTATGATGCGATCCTGAGCCTGAGCAGCGATTATCGGTGGATGCCGGAGGCTCTTTCTTCGGGGCAGCTCTGCCACAGTTTTTCAAGGGCAGAGTAGGCTTTGAGAGAAAAAATTGGCTTTTTGTCAGGAGCTGTTATATAATAGAAGATATCAAAGTAAAATCCGGAAAGGAATCAAGAAATTTATGGGCATCGTAGTCATCGGCGCAGTGTTTGTGGACATCAAGGGATATCCGCTTTCTACCTATATCCCCGGCGGGCGCAACGCGGGCAGAATGGAGCAAGTCCACGGCGGCGTGAGCCGCAACGTGGCAGAGGATATCGCCAACGTGGAGCTCCGGCCCACCTTCGTGAGCCTTGTCGATGACAGCGGCATGGGTCAGGATGTCATTGACAAGCTGGAGAACCACAAGGTCAACACCCGGTTCATCAAAAAGGTACCGGACGGCATGGGCACCTGGCTGGCCATCTTTGACAACCGGGGTGATGTGACTGCCGCCATCTCAAAGCGGCCGGATACCACGCCGCTCATCGGCCTGCTGGCTGAGCAGGGGGATGAGATCTTTGCCGACTGCGACAGTATCGCGCTGGAGTTGGACCTTGAAAAGGAGACGGTCAAGCAGACCCTGAAATACGCCAAAAAGTACGGCAAAAAGGTGTATGCGGCCGTTTCCAACATGAGCATCGCCATGGAGCGCCGGGACTTTTTGCAGCAGATCGATTGCTTTGTCTGCAACCAGCAGGAGGCTGGGCTGCTCTTCTCGGACAATTACGACCATCTCGAGCCTGAGGAGATGTGCAGGGTGCTGGCGGGCAATGTGCACAGCGCCAACATCCCCTGCATGGTGGTGACCATGGGCGGCAAGGGCGCTGTGTTCGCCCGTGCCAACGGCGAGTGCGGCATCGTGCCCGCAAAAAAGGTGGATGTCATCGACACCACCGGCGCGGGGGATGCCTTCTTTGCCGGAACCGTCATCGGCTTGACCTACGGCAAGACTCTGGCTGAATCCTGTGAGATCGGCAGCCGCCTGGCCGCCTCGGTCATCTGCATCACGGAAAATGTCTGCCCCCGCTTCCGCCCCCTTGAGTTCGGGCTGGATATCCCGGTGGTGGATTGAGAGAACAAGTAAAAAGGGACGGCGTGTGCTCCACGCCGTCCCTTTTGTATATCCTCTCAGCCCTGCTTTTTCGCCTTCCGGTCCAGGTACAGGAAGAAGCAGACATTCAGCAGCACACCCACCGCTGTGGAGGTGGGTGCGGCCAGACCGATCATGGTCAGGCTGGCGTTGGGCTGGATGCTCATAATGTAGGCCATGGGCAGGCGGACGAGCAGGGTCTGGAACAGGCCCTGCGCCATGACGAAAACGGTCTTGCCGCTGCCGTTGAAATAGCCGATCATGCTGAACAGGATCGCGGTGAGGATGGTCTCCAGCGCAAAGCCCTTGAGGTAGGCATAGCCGTTGGCGATCACAGGTGCATCCGTGGTGAAGAAGCTGCAGAGCAGGTCGCCCTTGCACAAGACCAGCGCAAAGACGAACAGGCCAAAGAACAGACCGATGCCGATGCCGGTGCGCAGGGTCTGCCGGGCGCGCTGATGCTTGCCTGCGCCGATGTTCTGGGAGATGAAGGAAGCCATGGACTGCATCAGGGCGCTGGGGATCAGCATGGCGAAATTGACGATCTTGCAGGCCACGCCGTAGCCGGAGGAAGCCTCCAGACCCAGGCGGTTGACAAAGGCACAGAGGGCCAGAAAAGAGAGCTGGGTCAAAAACTCCTGCAGCGCCAGCGGCAGGCCGATGGCCAGAAACTTTTTGCACTGGAAGTTCAGCCGGAAGTCCGCCTTTTTGATGGAAAAGGGCAGAGATTTTTTCAGCAGCATGACAACAGCGCAGACCACGCTGACAGCCTGTGCGGCCACGGTGGCAATGGCGGCACCGACAGCATCCAGATGGAACCCGGCCACCAGGACCAGGTCGCCGACGATGTTGACCACGCAGGCCACCAGCACAAAGATCAGGGGAGATCGGCTGTCACCCAGGCCGCGGAAGAGGGCCGAGAGCATATTGTAGGCTACGATGAAGAAGATGCCTGCACCGCAGATGCGCACATAGCTGGTGGTCAGGTCAAGGGCCTCGGCCGGGGCCTGCATCAGGCTGGAAATGGGCCGTGCCAGAAACACCAGAACCCCGAACAGCACAGCGGCCAGAAGGGCGAATACAACCGCCGCGCCGCCGATGACCGGGCTGATGAATTCGTGCTTCTTTTCGCCGAGATACCGCGCGATCAGCACCGTGACACCCATGGCCAGCTGGGTGACCACAAAGGTGACAAGGTTGAGCACCTGGCTGCCGGTGGAAACGGCAGACAGGCCCGAGGTGGAGCCGAAGCGGCCCACCACCAGCAGGTCTACCGCGCCGTAAGCGGCCTGCAGCACCAGTGAGCCCAGAATGGGCAGCATGAACAGGGCCAGCTTTTTCGGGATGCTGCCCTGCGTGAAATCGGTCTTATCATTTTTCATGGGAATCTCTCCTTTCGACCATGATCTGATAAAAAATCTCGATGGTGCGGATCATGGTCTCCGCATCCTCTTCCGGGATGACCTCCAGCGCCGGAACAAGAGAGCTGAAATATTCCGCATCGTATTTGCGGGAAAGCGCCCGCCCGGCCTCTGTGATGGTCAGGTAGGTCACCCGGCCGTCCTCAGGGGAGGTCTGCTTGGTCAAAAGACCACGAGCTTCCATGTCCTTTACGGTCCGGGTCACGCCGGGGCGGGGCAGGCTGAGCGCATCGCTCAGGTCAGAGACCTTGACCTGTACGCCCTGCTGTTCCAGTGTCTGGATCGCATCCAGATATTGGATGAAGGAGGGCAGGACCCCGTCCGGCAGGGCAGGCAGCAGATCCCGCACCCGCTTGGCCTGATAGCAGGCATCCATCATCCGTTTGATCAGCGCGATGTTCATAGTGGTTTCTCCTCAAATAGTGACCAAAGATAATTACCGCAGATAATTATACAGAACTGCCGGGATTTGTCAAGCGTTTTTTGCAAACAAAAATGCACCGCCCGCAGAAAGCGGACAGTGCACTCTTTGAAACAGAGATCGGATCGTGAAATGTGAAAAAAGGTTTTTGTGGTCACTCAAATGAAACGTGAAGCGTTTTGCCCATACAGGCAGCCATTTTTTGCAAAAACTCCAACGAGGGATTGGAATTTCCGTTTTCAAAGCGGGAAATATTGGCCTGTGCTGTGCCCATTTTTTCGGCCAGTTGTTTTTGAGTAAGCCCAGCGGCTTTGCGGCTCTCGATCGCGGCGCAGATGGCTTCATACTGCGGGCCGAGCTGCTCATATTCAGCGCGGACTTCTGGTTTTTCGGCAAAGGTCTTCATTTTATAGGTGCGGTAATCCATCGGCTCACTCCCTTTATTGGTTTTGTGTGGTCAGGGCATGGCGGCTCTTATAATCGAGCAATCGTTACCATTATTATATCATATATGATATCTTTTTTTCAAGAGGAACCTCAGAACGTCTCCACCTTTTCCTGCGCGCGGTACTGCAATGCTTCCAGCAGGGCCTCTTCATCCAGCAGCTGTTTGCCTGCCAGATCAGCCACGGTGCGGGCCACCCGGAGGATGCGGTCATGGGCGCGGGCAGAAAGACCCAGTGTGTCGTAGGAGGCGCGGAGGAGCCGCTCGGCGGCGGGGGTCATCCGGCAGACACGCCGCACCTGCCCGGCTGTGAGCTGGGCATTGCAGCGCACGCCCTCGTATCCGGGGGCGGCATAGCGCTTGGCCTGCACGGCCCGGGCGGCAAGCACCTGCTTGCGCAGGTCTGCGCTGCTCTCGGCGGGGGTGCTGGTGTGGAGCTCGTCAAAGGCAACGGGGTCCATCTCCACACAGAGGTCGATGCGGTCCAGCAGGGGGCCGGACACCCGGCTGCGGTACTGCCGCACCGCACTGGGTGAACAGGTACAGGGACGGGTGGGGTGGCCGTAATAGCCGCACTTGCAGGGGTTCATGGCGGCCACCAGCTGGAACCGGCTGGGGTAGGTGGCGCTGCCTGCCGCGCGGCTCACGGTGATCTGGCCGTCCTCCAGCGGCTGGCGCAGAACTTCCAGACTGTCCCGGGAAAACTCCGGCAGCTCGTCCAGAAACAGTACGCCGCAGTCGGCAAGGCTGCACTCGCCGGGCCGGAAGGTGGTGCCGCCGCCCGCCAGTGCCGCCGCGCTGGCCGAGTGGTGCGGGCTGCGGAAGGGTCGGGCGGAGATCAGGCCCCGCCCCTTGGGCAGCTGGCCCGCAATGGAATAGATCTTGGTGGTCTCCACAGCCTCCTCCCGGGTCAAGGGAGGAAGGATACCGGGCAGGCGCTTGGCCAGCATAGATTTGCCGGTGCCGGGCGCGCCGATGAGCAGCACGTTGTGCCCACCGGCTGCCGCCAGCACCATGGCCCGGCGGGCCAGCGGCTGGCCCATCACATCCGCAAAATCCGGGGCGGCATTCCAGCCGGAAGCGGGGTCAAAGGGGATGGGCGCGGCAGGGGAGAGGGGCACAAGGCCCCGCAGCGCATCCACGACCTCCCGGGCTGTGCGTGCGGGGTAGACCTGCATCGCGTCGCCGCCCGCCTCGGCGGCTTCGGCGGCATTTTCGGCGGGCACATACAGGCTGCGGATGCCGTCTGCTGCCGCCGCCAGCGCCATGGGCAGCACGCCCGAAACCGGGCGCAGGCTGCCGTCCAGTGCCAGCTCCCCCAGAAAAGCCGCGTCGGCGGGCGGCTCCTCCATCTGGCCGGAGGATGCCAGCACCGCCAGCAGCAGGGGCAGGTCATATACCGGGCCGCTCTTGCGGATGTCCGCCGGGGCAAGGTTGACCGTGATGTGGCGGTCGGGCCATTTGTAGCCCAGATTCTTCACGGCAGAGCGGACACGGTCACCGCTTTCCCGCACGGCGGAATCCGGCAGGCCCACCAGCGAAAAGGCGGGCAGGCCGCCGGAGACATCGGCTTCCACGGCCACGGCAAAGCCGTTCAGGCCGTTCAGACCATAGCTTTTCAGAACGGAATACATGGGGCCTCCTCACGCCGCGTCTGCGGCCCGATGGGGAAATGACCGGGAAAATGCCCGGTCTCGGCAAAATATTCTATTGTCCCCATTATAGTGTCGGGCAGGGGGCTTGTCAATGTGCGGGCACTGCCGCAGGCTCTGCGGACAGCACGAAAGCCCCAAATGATGGAAAAGGCTGAAATCTTTGTAATATTTGTATGATTTGCGGAGCAAAAATTCTTACATAATATGGAATTGACACAGTACCAAGAAAGGGTTTATAGTATAAATAGGTTTGGAAAAACTATCCCTGTGCGAAATACGAATTAAAGGTAAGGTGTGCAATATGTATCTGGATGAGTATAAGCGCTGGCTGGCAGCGGATCTGGAGGACGCGGATCTGAAACCGGAGCTGAACAAGATCGAGGGCAATGACGAGGAGATCAAGGACCGCTTTGCCGTGGCCCTGAAGTTTGGCACCGCCGGTCTGCGCGGTGTGCTGGGTGCCGGTACCAACCGCATGAACATCTATGTTGTCCGTCAGGCCACCCAGGGCCTGGCAAACTGGGTCAAGACCCAGGGCGGCAGCCAGACTGTCGCCATCAGCTACGACAGCCGCCTGAAGAGCGATGTCTTTGCCAAGACCGCCGCCGGTGTTCTGGCCGCCAACGGCATCAAGGTGCGCATCTATGATGCCCTGATGCCTGTGCCTGCCCTGAGCTTTGCCACCCGTTACTATGAGTGCAACGCCGGTATCATGGTCACCGCTTCCCACAACCCCGCCAAGTACAACGGCTACAAGGCCTACGGCCCGGATGGCTGCCAGATGACCGATGATGCCGCCGCCATCGTCTATGATGAGATCCAGAAGACCGATGTTCTGACCGGCGCAAAGTACATCTCCTTTGCCGCTGGCGTGGAGCAGGGCCTGATCCGCTTTGTGGGCGATGACTGCAAGAAGGCCCTGTACGATGCCATCGAGGCCCGTCAGGTGCGCCCCGGTCTGTGCCGGACTGCCGGCCTGAAGCTGGTGTACAGCCCCCTGAACGGTTCCGGCCTGGTGCCTGTGACCCATGTGCTGAACGATATGGGCATCACCGATATCACCATCGTGCCCGAGCAGGAGTACCCTAACGGCTACTTTACCACCTGCTCCTACCCCAACCCTGAGATCTTTGAGGCCCTGAAGCTGGGTCTGGAGCTGGCCACCAAGACCGGTGCTGACCTGATGCTGGCCACCGACCCCGATGCAGACCGCGTGGGCATTGCCATGAAGTGCCCGGACGGCAGCTATGAGCTGGTCTCCGGCAACGAAATGGGCGTTCTGCTGCTGGATTACATCTGCGCCGGACGCATTGAAAAGGGCACCATGCCCGCAAACCCCGTGGCGGTCAAGTCCATCGTTTCCACCCCGCTGGCCGACGCTGTGGCAAAGCACTACGGCGTGGAGATGCGCAACGTTCTGACCGGCTTCAAGTGGATCGGCGATCAGATCGCCAATCTGGAAGCCGCCGGTGAAGTGGACCGCTTCATTTTCGGCTTTGAGGAGAGCTACGGCTACCTGGCCGGCCCCTATGTCCGCGATAAGGATGCCGTCATCGGCTCCATGCTGATCTGCGAGATGGCCGCTTACTACCGCAGCATCGGCTCCTCCATCAAGCAGCGTCTGGAAGAGATCTACGCACAGTACGGCCGCTACCTGAACAAGGTGGACAGCTTTGAGTTCCCCGGCCTGACCGGCATGGAGAAGATGGCTTCCATCATGCAGAAGCTGCGTGACGAGCCCCTGACCGAGATCGGCGGCCACAAGGTTGTCAAGGTCATGGACTACAAGAAGCCCGAGGAGACCGGCCTGCCCGCCGCCAATGTCCTGATCTACACGCTGGAAAATGGCGCGACCGTTGTGGTGCGTCCCTCCGGCACCGAGCCTAAGATCAAGACCTACTTCACCACTCTGGGCAAGACCCTGGAGGAAGCCCAGGCACAGAAGGATGCTCTGGCTGCCGCCATCGAGCCCATTCTGAAGTGATCTCCTGAAAAAAGAAGCGTTTTTGCCCCTCTGCTCTGCCGCAGAGGGGCATTTTTGCTGTATAAAATCGGTTGCAGTTTGCCGGGCGATACGGTATAATAAAATATGGTTTATTCTATCTGTGCCCCGGGTGGTATTTCCCGGGAGAATAAGAGCAGGGCAGGTGCAGAAATTGGAAAAGAAAGTATCAGCCGTTCTGGTGGCGGCAGGGTCCTCCACTCGCATGGGGTTTGACAAGCTCAGCTTTGATCTGGGCGGGGAGACCGTGGTGCAGCGGAGCATCCGGGCCTTTGCGGAGTGTCCGCTGGTCAGCGAGATCGTTCTGGTGGCCGGGAAGAACCGGGCATTTCTGGAACAGCAGGCCGGGGCCTGCACAAAGCCGGTGCAGGTGGTACAGGGTGGCGCGACCCGTGCCGAGAGCGCGAAGAACGGCGTGCTGGCCGCCCACGGAGAGCTGGTGGCTGTCCATGATGCCGCCCGTCCCTTTGTCAGTCAGGCTGTCATCACGGCGGCGCTGGAAGCAGCCGCTGCCTGTGGTGCTGCCGCCCCCGCCGTGCCGGTAAAGGATACCGTCAAGCGGGCTGTGCGGGGCGACGGCAAGACTGTGCCGGAGCAGTGCATGGTCGCTGATACCCCTGACCGCAGCACCCTGTATGCGGTGCAGACCCCCCAGTGCTTCGACCGTGCGGCGTATCTGGCCGCGCTGGACGAGCTGGATGCGGAAAAAGCCCGCCTGGTCACCGATGACTGCAGCCTGTTTGAACTGACCGGCCGCCCGGTGCAGCTGACCCAGGGGGATTACGCCAATCTGAAGATCACAACGCGGGAGGATCTGCCCCGCGCCGAACAGAAAGAAGGAAATGATATGCGCATTGGTCATGGTTATGATGTTCACCGTCTGGTCGAGGATCGCAAGCTGATCCTGGGCGGCGTGGAGGTGCCTTTTGAAAAGGGCCTGCTGGGCCACTCGGATGCCGATGTGCTGGCCCACGCTGTGATGGACGCTGTGCTGGGTGCTGCCGCACTGGGCGACATCGGCAAGCACTTCCCGGATACCGACCCCGCCTACGCCGGTGCCGACAGCCTGCAGCTGGCGCAGCATGTGGCACGCATCATGCGGGAGAAGGGCTGGAAGATCGTGAACATCGATTCCACCCTGCTCTGCCAGAAGCCCAAGCTGGCTCCCTACATCCCCGCCATGCGGGAAAATCTGGCCGCCGCCTTCGGGATGCCGGTGGATGCTGTGAGCGTCAAGGCCACCACCGAGGAGCATCTGGGCTTTACCGGCGAGGGCCTGGGCATTGCCGCCCATGCTGTCGCCCTGATCGAGAAGCTGTAACGGGAGAGACACTCTGATGACTCTGAATTCGATCATCGCCAATTTCCAGACCTTCAAGCTGGCCGATCTGCTGGATATCGTCATCATTGCTTTCCTGATCTACCAGCTGCTGGGCATCATCAACCGCACCCGCGCCGGGCAGCTGGCCAAGGGCGCGCTGCTGGTGCTGGCAGTCTATCTGGTGGCCAACGTGCTGAACATGCGCACCGTCACCTGGCTGCTGAACTCGCTGCTGCAGGTCGGCCTGCTGACGCTGGTGGTCCTGTTCCAGCCGGAGATCCGCCGCGCATTGGAGCGGATGGGCCAGACCGACCAGTGGGCAGGTAAGCTCTTCAACATCAAGGGCCGCTACAATGACCCCAGCTTCAAGGGGGCCTGGCGCAGCGCCATCATTGCCATCTGCGATGCCGCCGAGCGCTTTTCCGAGACCAAGACCGGTGCCCTGATCGTGCTGGAGCGCAACACCAACCTCTCTGAGATCGTGCGCACCGGCACACCCGTGAACAGTGCCGTCAATCTGGAGGTGCTGGGCACCATCTTCTACGAGGGCACTCCCCTGCACGACGGTGCCGCCATCATTGAGAATGGCCGCATCAAGGCGGCGGGCTGTGTGCTGCCCCTGTCCAATAACCTGGATCTGGGCAAGGATATGGGCACCCGCCACCGCGCCTGCCTGGGCATTGCGGAGAATTCGGATGCCATTGCCGTTGTGGTCAGTGAGGAGACCGGCATCATCTCCATGGCAAAGAACGGTGTGCTGATCCGCCACTTTGACCGCCAGACCCTGTACACCCGGCTGGTGGATGAGATGATCCCCAAGGAGACCGCCAGCGAAAAGGCAGCTGCCGACGGCTGGCGCGGCAAGGTCAAGAGCCTGCTGAACTGGATGAACCAGAAAGAGGAGGATGAGCAGCAGTGAGCAGCAATCGTACCAACGGCACAAAGCCTGCCATCCAGCACACCAAGAGCATTCTGGACGACCGCCGCATCCGGCTGCTGCTGGCCATCGTGGGTGCCATTGTGGCATGGATGGTGGTCACCATCGTCGTCCAGCCCGGCACCACCCGCACCATCAACAACGTGCCGGTGGATTTTACCTATGATTCCGCCGCGTACACCTCCCGGGGTCTGAGCATCGTCAGTGCGCCGGAAAAGTACGTCAGCCTGAAGCTCTCGGGCGATGGCTACACCATCGGCAGCCTGACTTCCTCTGATTTCGTGGTTTACCCGGACTGGTCCGGCGTGCGGGACAGCGGCGAAAAGACCCTGCACCTGCAGGTGCGGGGCGTGAACACCCTGCTCAATGGTGTGTCCGTTTCCATTGAGGGCGGCGACAACAGCGTGGACGTGGTGTTTGACGTGGTGGAGGAGAAAACGGTGCCCATCACCGTGACCACCAACTACCTGACCATTGCGGACGGCTATATCCTCTATGGCACCGAGCTCTCCAAGGAGACAGTGACCCTCTCCGGCCCCAGCACCGAGATCGATAAGGTGGAGACCTGCACCGCCGAGGTGACCCACAAGGGGGAGCTCACCGATTCTGTCACGCTGGATACCGCCCTGCGCTTTTATACCAAGAGCGGCAGTGAGGTTAAGTTTGAATACACGAATCTGGAGGAGTCCAGCGTGGAGGTCACGCTGGAGGTCTACAAGATGGCCACCCTGCCCGTGTCGGTCAGCTTTATCAACGCGCCCCGGAATTTTGATCCCTCGGTGCTGGTCTATTCCCTGAGCAAGCAGACCCTGAATGTCGCCGGGCCCGAGAGCCAGATCGAAAAGCTCTCCACCCTGTCTGTGGGCACCATCGATCTTTCCACCTTTGCGCTGAACAAGGTGTATGAGCTGCCCATCGAGCTGCCGGGCAATATCCGCCTGCTGGACAACATTTCCAGCATCACGGTCAGTTTCGACAGCTCCAAGCTCGAGACCAAGACCATGAACCTGCCCGCCAGCTGCGTGCAGGTGGTCAATCTGCCCTCCACCTATACCCTGACCGTGCAGACCGAGCGGCTGATGAACGTGACCCTCTGCGGCCCGGCGGGTCTGCTGGATACGCTGGTGCCCGAGCAGGTGGTCATTGAGATCGATGCGGATGATTTCTATGTGGCCGCAGGGCAGCAGAACATTGCCTGCCGCCTGTATGTGCCCTCCAATGGTAAGATCTTTGCGCTGGGGAACTATGTTATCCAGTGCAAGATAGAAAGTAACTGAGCTGGCTCACCCTCTCAGTCTCGCTTCGCTCGCCAGCTCTCCCGAAGGGAGAGCCCTTGGCATAAAGATGAAGTTTGCAAATACTGCCAAGGCCTCCCACTTTGGGGGAGGTGGCATTGCGTTAGCAATGACGGAGAGGGTGAGGAGGCTGAAAATAGAAAGCGAAACCTGATAGATGATACTAGTAAGAGATATCCGCCTGCCGCTCTCTGCCGGGGAGCCGCAGGCATTCGAGAAAGCGCTGCATCTGGCGCGCATCCCCCGCAGCAAGGCGGCCCATCTGGGCGTGGCCAGGTTGTCGGTGGATGCCCGCCACGGGCAGCCAAAGCTGGTGTATACCATAGCGGTAACGCTCAAGGACGAGGGTGAGGAATCTGCGTATGCAGGGGCCTCGCCCTGCGTTGCTATCCGCGGCAAAACGGATCTCGGCGTTCAGAACGGCACCCAGCGCCTGCCCCACCGGCCTGTGGTCTGCGGGCTGGGCCCGGCGGGCCTGTTTGCGGCGCTGCTGCTGGCCCGGCAGGGCTACAAGCCCATCGTGCTGGAGCGCGGCCCGGCGCTGGACGAGCGTGTGAAGGCGGTGGAGCACTTCTCTGCCACCGGCGAGCTGGACCCCAATGCCAACATCCAGTTTGGCGAGGGCGGCGCGGGTACCTTTTCGGACGGCAAGCTGACCACCCGCATCGGGGATGAGCTCTGCGGCTTTGTCACCGAGGTGTTTCTGCAGCACGGTGCCCCGGCGGAGATCGCCTGGAAGCAGAAGCCCCATGTGGGCACCGACCTGCTTCGGGGCGTTATCACCTCCATCCGCAGGGAAATCGAAGCTCTGGGCGGCGAGGTGCACTTCAACACGGCCCTCACCGGTTTTGAGCAGAAGAACGGACGGCTGACCGGCATCTTTACCACCGGCGGGACCTTCCCCTGTGAAGCGCTGGTGTTTGCCGTGGGCCACTCGGCCCGGGACACCTTCGGGATGCTGATGGACAGCGGTCTTGTGCTGGAGTGCAAGCCCTTCAGCGTGGGTTTCCGGGCAGAGCACCTGCAGAGCGAGATCGAGAAGAGCCTGTACCACGAGGCTGCCGGGCATCCGGCCCTGCCGCGCGGAGAGTATCAGCTGTCCCAGCATGTGGGAGACCGGTGCGTGTACACCTTCTGCATGTGCCCCGGCGGTCAGGTGGTGGCTTCGGCCAGCGAGACAGGCCACGTGGTCACCAACGGCATGAGCTACCACGCCCGGGACGGCAAAAACGCCAACGCGGCGGTGGTGGTCAGCGTGGGAGCTGAGGATTTTGCGGGCGACCCGCGCAGGGCCATTGCTTTCCAGCGGGAGCTGGAGGCAAAAGCCTACGCTGCAGGCCGCCGGGGCGGGGCGTATGCGGCCCCGGCTGAGAACGTGCAGAGCTTTCTGGAGGGCAAAGGCCAGCTGAACATCGGCCGGGTGGAGCCTACCTATGACCGGGGCGTTGTGGCTGCGGATCTGGGAGCTTTGCTGCCCGGGGAGCTGGCCGATACTCTGCGGGCGGGCCTGCGCGCCTACGAGCGTAAAATTGCGGGCTACACCGCACCGGAAGCCATCCTCACGGGCCTTGAGACCCGCACCAGCAGCCCCGTGCGGCTGAAGCGGGAGGAGACCTTGGAATCGGCCCAGCTGGCGGGGTTGTACCCCTGCGGCGAGGGGGCCGGATATGCGGGCGGCATTATGAGCGCCGCCGTGGACGGCCTGCGGGTCGCCCGTGCGATCATCGGCCGGTATGCACCGGCAGAAGGGTGAGAAATACTGATGAACCATCGTGAAAACGATACAACACAAGAAAACGAGGGAAAACAGGTGCAGCAGGAGCTGGAAGAGCAGCTGCGCGCCTTTGGCGACACCATGTCCGATGCCTTTGCCCACGGCTTTGAGGGCCGGGGCATGGACATCGGCGACCGGGCCTTTGATGTAGGCAAGGCCGCTGTTCATGCGGCCAATTACGGCATCTCGGAGGCGGGCAAGGCCATGCGGCAGGCCCGGGACAGCTACTACCAGAGCCAGCGGCAGGCCCATGCCAACGGCGGCACGGCAGAGCAGTACGCCGGAATGCCCCAGTGGGCCAGAAATTTCTTTGCATCGCGCCCGGAGCTGACCCCGGTGGAAAAGCTGCGGAAATGCGCCAAGGAGCGTTACAGCTCGGGCGTGGCTCTGCTGGCCGTGGGCATCACCTTTGCGGTGCTTTTCGGGCTGGGGACGCTGGGCTGCCTCATCGGGCTGGGCATTATTTCGCCGGCTGCTTTGGGCGACGTTGTGGTGTCGACTGCTGAGGGCGGCGGCATCCTGATGACGGGCACGGACTACGTTATGAACACCGCCTACAACGTGCTTGGCATCGTCAGCAGCGTGCTGGGCCTTGCAACGGCGGGCTTTGGCTGGATGGCGGCCTGCGGCGTTTCCCAGAGGGAAGCGGGCAGGCAGATGGGCCAGCTGGCCGACCTTGCCGACAGCATGGACGGCGGCAAGGGCCTGCCGGTGGAGACGCTGGCCGACCTGACCCACCAGAAAAAGAAAAAAACGCTCAAGCGGCTGAAAAAAAGCATCCGCAAGGGCTGGCTGAATGCATGGCTGGATGAGAAAACGGAGACTGTGTACCTGACGGCGGAGGATTACCGCGCGGCACAGGAGGCCCTCGCCGCAGAGCATGCCCGCCCGGCTCCGCAGCCGGAGCAGGAGGCCGCGCCGGAAACGCCCCTGAACCTCGAAACGGCCCGCCGCTTTGCCAAGGTGCTGGAGCAGGAGCAGCAGCTCATGCAGGACGTGCAGGGCCGGGAAGAGCTGGAAACGATGCAAAAGACCACCACCGCCATCTGCGAGTGGCTGGAAGCGCACCCGGAAAGCCTGCCCAAGGCCCGCCGCTTTGCGGAATACTATATCCCCACCACCCTGAAGCTGCTGCACACCTACAACGATGTGCAGGGCCAGCAGGGCGAAAATGCAGAGACCATCCGCCGGGACATCGCGGGCATCCTGCACACCCTGAACCAGGCTTACAGCAACCTGTATGATAACCTGCTTTCTGACGTTGCCATGGATGTTTCCAGCGAGATCGCCGCGCTGCAGGGAATGCTGGCCAATGACGGCCTGACCGGGGAGGGACTGTTATGACGACCTACCGGGCCTGGAACCTGAAGCCGCTGGACCGCTCTGCCCTGAAGGAGCTGACCGCGGCCATTGCCCAGCAGAGCACTGAGGAGCTGGAAAGCCGCGCCATGGAAACGATGGATGGGGAGCCGTGGAGCGAGGAAAAATATCAGATGACGCTGGCCGCCCAGCAGAAAGAGGCGGGCCTGCTGGCAGGCATTCTGGCCGCGCGCGGCATCACCGACCCTGCCGAGGCCCTGACCCTGCTGTCGGGCGAGGAAGAACTGACCGACCCCATGCTCCTGACCGACATGGACAAGGCCTGTGCCCGTATCCTCGATGCCATTGACCGGGAGGAGACCATTGTTGTCTTTGGCGACTACGATGTGGACGGCGTGACCGCCACCGCCCTGCTCTACCAGCACCTCAAGGGGATGGGAGCCAACGTCAAGTGTATGCTGCCCAGCCGTGAAGGCGATGGCTACGGCCTTTCCAAAAATGCCATCCAGTCCATCCACGATAAGGGCTGCCAGCTCATCGTGACGGTGGACAACGGCATCTCCGCACTGGAGGAGGCTGAGTTTGCGGCTTCACTGGGGGTGGACCTGATCGTCACCGATCACCATCTGCCCCATGATACCCTGCCCAAAGCCGTTGCCGTGGTGGACCCCCGCCGCGCCGATGATACCAGCCCCTTCAAGGGCCTGTGCGGCGCAGGTGTGGCCTTCAAGCTCTGTGCCGCGCTGGACGGCTGCCCGCCCGAGGAGATGCTGGACTACTGCGGCGACCTTGCCGCCGTGGGCACCGTGGCAGACGTGATGCCCCTGACCGGCGAGAACCGCACCCTGGTCAAAGCGGGCCTGCACCTGCTGCAGCACTCTGACCGGCCCGGCCTTCTGGCCCTGCTGGATGAGGTGGGGCTGGGCGGCAAGCCCGTGACCGCCGAGAATGTCAGCTACGCCATTGCCCCCCGCATCAACGCGGCGGGCCGGATGGACAGCGCTGTGACCGCCCTGCAGCTGGTGCTGTGTGAGGATGAGGAACGCGCTGCCGAGCTGGCACATAAACTGAACGAGATCAACGCCGCCCGGCAGGAGACCGAGGGCGAGATCGCCAAGGCCGCGCAGGCCCAGCTGGAGGCCGAGCCCGCCATTCTGGAGGACCGGGTCATCCTGATCTGGGGCCGGGACTGGCACCCCGGTGTCATTGGCATCGTGGCATCCCGGCTGGTGGAAAAGACCGGCCGCCCCGTCATCGTGGTGTCCATTGATGAGCACGGCGAGGGCAAGGGCAGCGGACGCAGTGTGCAGGGCTTCAACCTGCACGCCTGCATTGCCTCCTGCGAAGATCTTCTCCTCCGCTTCGGCGGCCACGCCATGGCGGCGGGCCTTTCGGTACGGGAGGAGAATCTGCCGGAGCTGCGCCGCCGCCTGAACGAGTGGGCTGCCCGGGAGTGCCCGGTGCTGGTGACTCCGCCGCTGGAATGCGACCTGTCCATCCATCTCGACCGCATTACCGTGGAATCTGTCCGGCGGCTGGACCAGCTGGCTCCCTACGGTGCCGAGAACCCCGCCCCGGTGTTCCTGCTGGAAAAGGCTGTGGTGGAGGGAGTCTACCCTGTCTCGGAGGGGCGGCACTGCCGCCTGCGCCTGCGGCAGGGCAATGCCTGCATCTATGCGGTCTGGTTCGGGATGCACCCGGAGCAGCTGCCCTATGCCACCGGCGATGTGGTGGACGCGGCCCTGAGCCTCTCGGTTTACGAGGCCGCCCGGGGCGCGCAGCTTTCGGGACGCATTCTGGAGCTGCACCCGGCGGGCTTTGGCAACGCCGCCGCCCAGCAGACCGCACTGGTGCAGGCCTTGCGCCGCGGCAGCCCGCTGACTGCCCAGCAGCGCGCCCTGATCGCACCGGAGCGCAGTGATATCATTACCGTTTACCGGGAACTGCAGGCCCGGCGCTGGCACGCCGAGGATATGCAGCCCCTGTTTGCAAAGCTGGGGGAGGAGCACACCGGCAAAACGCTGGTGGCCCTGACGGCCCTGGAACAGGTGGGCCTGATCGCCGCCGTGGAGCGCGGCGGGGCAAAGTTCTGGGAGCTGGTTCCCACGGCAGGCAAGAAAAACCTGGCCGATGCCCCCATCCTGAAATGTCTGGAGGAGTAAAAATATGCCAGAGGGAAAGAAACCGGCGGAGGATCTTTACTCCGCAAAAACGCATCTGCATCAGCCGGTGCCGGAGGTGTCTACCGTGAACGCCACGGCCCTGCCGGCCGACGCGCCCGAGGGTACTTTGCCCAGCGAGGTGCGGCGTGAGATCGTTACCTGGGAGAAGCTCTGCGAGGCCATCAAGGCCAGCGGCAAGGCCTACAACATGGAGATGATCACCAAGGCCTATGACCTTGCCAATAAGGCGCACAACGGGGTCTGCCGCCGCAGCGGCGAGCCCTACATCTGCCACCCGCTGGCCGTGGCCCGCCTGGTGCTGGATCTGGGCATGGATTCGGAGAGCATTGCCGCCGCCCTGCTCCATGACGTGGTGGAGGACACCCCCACCACGCTGGAGGACCTGACCGCCGCCTTTGGCGAGGAAGTGGCCCTGCTGGTGGACGGCGTGACCAAGCTGACCAAGATCCAGTTCTCCAACATCGAGGAGCTGCAGGCCGAGAACCTGCGCAAGATGCTGCTGGCCATGAGCCGGGATGTCCGCGTGATGATCATCAAGCTCTGCGACCGGCTCCACAATATGCGCACCGGCGATGCCTGGCCTGAGCAGAAGCGCCGCGACAAGGCCCGTGAGACGATGGAGGTCTATGCCCCCATCGCCAACCGTCTGGGCATCCTGAACGTCAAGGAGGAGCTGGAGGACCGCAGCCTGCACTACCTTGACCCTGTGGGCTACGAGGAGATCAGCAAGATGCTGAGCGAGCGTGCAGGGGAGGAGTTCCTTGCCAGAGTGTCCGGTGTCATCGAGCTGCGGCTGAAGGAGAGCGGCATCGAGGGTGCCACCATCAAGCGCCGGGTCAAGAGCATCTACGGCATCTACCGCAAGACCATCATGCAGAACAAGTCCTTCGATGAGATCTACGATATCTATGCCGTCCGTGTCATTCTGGATACGCTGGCCGAGTGCTACAGCACCCTGGGCCTCATCCACGATATGTACCACCCGCTGCCCAACCGCTTCAAGGATTATATCTCCACCCCCAAGCCCAACGGCTACCAGAGCCTGCACACCACCGTCATCGGCCACGAGGGCATCCCCTTTGAGGTGCAGATCCGCACCCGCAAGATGGATGAACAGGCAGAGTACGGCGTTGCCGCCCACTGGAAGTACAAGGAAGGGCTGGATGGCCACGATAAGTTGGACGAGCGCCTGGCCTGGGTCAGCCAGCTGCTGGAAAACCAGCGCGTCAGCGAGGACTCCGGCAACCTGCTCCATGACCTGAAAAGCGACCTGCTGCCCGAGGAGGTCTTTGCCTTTACCCCCAAGGGCGATGTCATCAATCTGCCCACGGGTGCCACCTGCATCGACTTTGCCTATGCCATCCACTCCGCCGTCGGCAACCGGATGGTGGGCTGCAAGGTCAACAACCGGATGGTGCCCATTGACCACATTGTTTCCACCGGCGAGATCATTGAAGTCATCCTCGGCCCGGCGGACAAGGGCCCCAGCCGCGACTGGCTGAAGATCGTGCGTACCAGCGAGGCCAAGAGCAAGATCCGCAACTGGTTCAAGAAGATGCGCCGGGAGGAGAACATCCAGGAGGGCCGCGACACGCTGGCCCGGGAGCTGCGCCGGGAGATGATCTTCATCCCCGACGACGAGCTGGATGAATTTATCGGCAGCTGCTGCCGCCGCCTGCGCCAGAACAACGCCGAGGAGCTGTATGCCGCCATCGGCTACGGCGGCATCACCATTGCCAACTGCCTGCCCAAGCTGAAGGAAGAGTGGCAGAAGCGGAAGAGCGAGGAGGGCAAGAACGAGCAGCTGGCCAAGGTGGATCTGAGCAAGGTCCACGCCACCGACGGTGTGGTGGTGGAGGGCTTCGACAACACCCCCATCAAGTTCGCCAAGTGCTGCAGTCCGCTGCCCGGCGACCCCATCGTGGGCTTTATCACCCGCGGTTTTGGCGTGTCCATCCACAAGCAGAGCTGTGTCAATGCCATCTCCAGCATGAAGGACCCCACCAACGCCCCCCGCTGGGTCAAGGCGTACTGGGCCGACAGCGTCAAGGACAGCTACAAGGCCGGCCTTGAGATCGTGGCGCTGGACCGCAACGAGCTGCTGCGGGATGTGCTGAGCGCTCTGGCCGATATCCGGGTGCCCATCTACACCATGAACGCCCGTCAGGTGGAAAATAACTGCGCCGTGGTCAGCCTGACCATCGGCATCAACAATACCGAGCACCTGAACCGTGTGGTGGCGCGTCTGTCCAAGGTCAAGGATGTGCTCAAAGTGACAAGGAGTTAAACCATGCGTGCAGTCATTCAGGCAGTGTCCTCCGCTTCTGTCCGGGTCAACGGCGGGGAGCCCCGCTCCATCGGCCCCGGCCTGGTCATCCTGCTGGGTGTCCGGGATACCGATACGCTGGACATCGTGCCCAAGCTGGCGGATAAATGCGCGGGCCTGCGCATCTTCAAGGACGAAAACGACAAGCTGAACCTCAGTGCAAAGGACCTGGGCTATTCGGCACTGGTGGTCAGCCAGTTCACGCTCTACGGCGACACGAAAAAGGGCTACCGCCCCAGCTTTATCAAAGCGGCCCGGGCCCCGCTTGCGGTGGATGCCTACGAGCTGTTCCTTGCCGAGATGAACCGGCAGGGCCTCAGAGACGTGCAGCACGGCGAGTTCGGCGCGGATATGCAGGTGTCTCTGGTGAACGAGGGGCCCTGCACCATTGTCATCGACACGGACGAGTGGGTGCACCACTCGTAACGGCCCGCCCCCGGCAAAGCCGGAACATCTGAACAGTTAGAAGGATATAGGATATGAAAGCATTTCATCTTCTCGGCGCTGCGCCGCTTTATACCAACAGCTTTGTCCTGATCTCCGATGCGGGCCATGCAGTGGTCATTGACCCCGCCGCCGAAGTGCAGGAGTACGATAAAATTTTCAAAGAGAACAACGCGACGCTCACCACCATCCTCTGCACCCACGGCCACTATGACCATGTGGGCAGTGCAGGGGTGCTGAGCCGGGAGTGGAAGGCCCGGATCTACTGTGAGCCTGCCGACTGCAGGGGCAGCCAGCTCTTTCCCCTGAAAAGCGCGGACAGCGGCTATCAGGAGGGGGAAAAGCTCACCGTGGATGAGCTGACCTTTACCGTCTGGCACACCCCCGGCCATACCGAGGGCGGTGTGGTGCTGCTGTGCGGGGACTATCTCTTTGTGGGCGATACCGTGTTCCAGGGCAGCATTGGCCGCACCGATCTGGAGGGCGGCAGTATGCAGAAAATGGATGCCAGCCTGCGCAAGCTGGCGGGCCTGCCCATCCCCAAAGAGACCCAGCTGCTGCCCGGCCACGGGGATTTTTCCACCCTTGGCGAGGAACTGGCGAACAATTACTATATCCGCAGCGCCCTGCGCGGCGGGAATGCGGACTTTTAAGGATAAAGAGAGAAAAACATGAAGATTTATATTACCGGCCTGCCCTCCGGCTACGAGGTGGAGCATCTGGTGCGCCTGTTTTACCCTATGGCTCCGCTCACCCTCACCCCGCCGGAAGAGGGCGAGGACTGTGTCTGGGCCGAGAAAAAAGAGGATAGTCTGTACGCCATGGTGCGGGAGCAGGGCCAGAGCAGGGATGCGGCGGCTCCATTGCCCCGCCCCGTGGAAGCAGGCGGCGAGACGGTGGAGTTCACCCTTGCCAGCCTGACCTACGACCTGCTGCGGAGCTGGACCGGCATCCGCCCGCCCTGGGGCAAGATGACCGGCGTGCGCCCAGTGAGGCTCATCCACGACAAGCGGGCCGCGGGCTGGACCGAAGCCGACATCGACCGGTTCTTTCTGGAGCGTTTTGACTGCTCCCGGCAGAAGTACGACATGGCCAAGGCCATCGCCGACCTGCAGGAGCCCATCCTGAAGCTGGGCAGCGCCCCCAAAACGTACAGCCTGTATCTCGGCATCCCGTTCTGCCCCTCCCGGTGCAGCTACTGCAGCTTTGTCAGCTGCAACCTTGACCGGGACCGCAAGCTGGTGCAGCCCTATGTGGACTGCCTGTGCAGAGAGGTGGAGGCCATCCGGGAGCAGGCCGACAAGGCGGGACTGAAGCTGTGCAGCATCTATATCGGCGGTGGCACCCCCACCAGCCTGTCCGCTGACCAGCTCCGCCAGCTCATGGGTACGGTGCGGGAGAACTTTGACCTTTCCAAGGTGGTGGAGTACACGGTGGAGGCGGGCCGCCCTGACTGCACCGATGCCGAAAAGCTGGCTGTCATCAAAGAGTATGGTGCCACCCGCATTTCCATCAACCCCCAGACCTTCTCGGACGAGGTGCTGGCGGGCATTGGCCGCAGGCACTCGGCGCAGGATATCCTGGACTGCTATGCCGATGCCCGGAGGGCGGGCCATGAGGACATCAACATGGACCTCATCGCGGGCCTGCCCGGCGATACGGTCGCGGGCTTTGAGCACAGCCTGCGGCAGGCCATCGCGCTGAACCCTGAGAACATCACCGTTCACACCCTGACCCTCAAGCGGGCCTCCCGCATCGTCATCGAGGACCAGAAGGAGAACGACTACGCAGACGTAGCGGCCATGCTGGAAAAATGCCAGCTGCTGGCCGATGCAGGATATCGCCCCTATTACCTCTATCGCCAGAAGAACACCCTGCAGAATCTGGAAAATGTGGGCTGGTGCAAGCCGGGCCACGAGGGGTACTATAATATCTATATCATGGAGGAAGTCCAGACCATCCTTTCGGCCGGAGCAGGCGGCAGCACCAAGCTGGTGGCCGACGGCGGCCGACGGATGCAGCGCATCTTCAATTTCAAGTATCCGACAGAGTATATCCAGCGCTTTGCGGAGGTACTGGAGCGCAAAAAAGGAGTGGCTGATTTTTATGATCACGATTTGGGTCCCGAAACGTCTGGTTGAAGTCGGGCTGTACAACGTTGCCGCCCGCAGTCCGCAGGAACTTGCCGCCCTGAGTGAGCAGAGCTACCGCGACCGCGTGAAGTACGCCGCCGAAAAGGTGCGCCTTTCCGGCACCAAGATCGTCATGCTCACCGGCCCGTCGGCCAGCGGCAAGACCACCAGCGCCCACAAGCTGGCCGAGGAGCTGATCCGGCAGGGAACATACGCCCATGTGGTCAGCCTGGATAATTTTTTCCGTGGGGCGGAGTTCTACCCCCGACTGCCCGACGGTACCCTGGATTACGAAAACCCCGATACCATGGATCTGCCCCTTGTCCGGCAGTGCCTGCATGAGCTGAGCGAGACGGGCCGGACCACCCTGCCCATCTATGATTTTGCCAACGAGCGGCGCTCCGACGAGACCGAGGCCGTGGACCTGCAGGGCGGTGTCTGCATCGTGGAGGGCATCCATGCCCTGAATCCGGAGCTCACCGGCCTTGTGCCTGCGGAGGATGTCTACCGCATCTACGCCGGCCTGCGGGAGGAATACGCCATCGACGGCCGCCGGGTCATCAACACCCAGGACATCCGCCTGTGCCGCCGCACCCTGCGGGACGCTGCCGCCCGGGGCCGCAGCCCCGAAAAGACCCTTGCCATGTGGGACCGGGTGCTGGACGGCGAGACCCGGTATATCAAGGGCTTCAAGACCACGGCGGACTTTCTGCTGGACACCTCCTTTACCTATGAGCTGGGCCTGATCTCCAGGCTGCTGGGCATCGTGCGCCGCCAGTTCACGCTGGAGGGCCACAACGCCGAGCTCTGGGACGAGACTGCCCGCCGCTTTGAGCACGTGGTCCCGCTGGATCTGGAGCTTCTGCCCGCCGACAGTATGCTGCGGGAGTTCTACGGCAGTGCCGTAAAATAAAATCGCGCTCTGCGGGGAAAATGTTCCATTCTCTTGTTCAAATGCGAAAAAATTGTTTCCAAATCCGCACGAAACTGTAAAAGTTGTGAGGGATTCGTTGCAATCAGTGCCTGAGTGCGCTATAATGAAACCATCATCTGACAGCACACACAGGGCCAATGCCCGTAAGAGAGGTGTCATTATGGATTTCAATAAGATCAAGGAAATGGGTCTGGAATATGCGGAAAAGGGCCGCAATGCCGCCATGGATCTGGCAGAGCGCGGCAGAACGCAGGCAAAGATCGTCTCGGAGCAGACCAAGCTTGCCCGGGCACAGCGTCAGCTGGGTGCACTGGTCTACAGCCTGGCCAAGGGCAACGAGGAGAACCAGCCCCTTGTGGATAAGTATATCGAGATGATCGGCAGCATCGAGGCAGATCTGAACGCCCTCAAAGAGAGCCTTGGCCCCGCTGCCGAGGTCATCACCCACGATCTGGACGAGGAGCCCGCCGAGGACAGCGGCATCACCATTGAGCCGACCGTGGAAAAGGACAAAAAGCCTGACACGGACAAAAAGACCTGCCCCCAGTGCGGCGCGCCGGTCTCTGAGGATGCGCTGTTCTGCAACAGGTGCGGCGCACAGCTGTAACGCAAAAGCCTTGAAAGGGCGGTGTCCCCGTAGGGGGATGCCGCCCTTTCTGCACAGAAACAGGGCAAAGTGTGAAAATTCTGGAAACAATTGAAATGAAAAGCCGGAAAATGCGCTTGTCCCCTTGAAAAATCGCAGATTCTGCGGTACAATCGAGCTCAGGTTTTTGAGCAGAGGAAAGGGGAGTGCACCCATGCAGGACTGGCCCGAACGGGAACGCTACACGGCGGAGGATCTGCTGCAGATCATCCGCATTCTGCGTGACAGAGAAAACGGCTGCCCCTGGGATAAGGTGCAGACCCACGCTTCCATCCGGAAGAATTTTCTGGAGGAGACCTGCGAGGCGCTGGAAGCCATTGATGCCGACGACGCAGCCATGATGCGCGAGGAGCTGGGCGACGTGCTGATGCAGGTGGCGTTCCATACCGTCATTGAGGAAGAGCGGGGCCGGTTCGATTTCGAGCAGGTCTGCCGGGAGGTGTGCGAGAAGCTGGTGTTCCGGCACCCGAACATCTTTGCCTCTTCGGCGGCTGAAAATGCCGGTATAAACAGCTGGGATGCGCTCAAAAATAAGGAAAAGGGCCGCACCACGCTGGCGGATGAGCTGAACACGGTTCCGGCTACCCTGCCCGCCCTGATGTATGCCCAGAAGATGCAGAAGCGTGCCGCCCGCAAGGGCGCGTTTGCGCAGACGGCAGAGGATGCCGCCGCTGCCCTGAAGGCTGCCGAGCGAGGCTGGGAGGAAGCGGTGCCGGAAAATGCCGCCGAGCGGGCCGGGGCGCTGCTGTTTGCAGCGGCCAATGCCATGCGGCTGGCCGGTGTGGACGCGGAAGAGGCCCTGACCTTTGCATCCGGGCGGTTCCGTCAGGAGCTGCTGCAAAAGACCGAAGATTCAGACGAGCAGGAACGCCCTGCCACTGTCTGATAGAAAAAGCTGAGTAAAATTTTGTGGAGGTACCCCATTATGACCAAGACCGATCTGATCGCACAGGTTGCAGCAAACACCGAGATGAGCAAGAAGAGCGCCGAGCTGGCTGTCAACGCCGCTTTCGACGCACTGAGCAAGGCAATGGCTGAGGGTGAGAAGATCACCATCTCTGGCTTTGGCACTTTTGAGATCCGTGAGCGCGCAGAGCGCCAGGGCATCAACCCCCGCACCCGTGAGCCCATTACCATCGCTGCTTCCAAGAGCATTGTCTTTAAGCCGGGCAAGGCTCTGAAGGATACCCTGTAAGTTTGATCTTTGCCGCCGGGGCCGCAGTGGTTCCGGCGGTTTTTTTGTAAAACCTCTCAGTCAACGCTTCGCGTTGCCAGTTCCCCTGTCCGGAGGTGCGGCGGTGGACAAAGCGCAATGATGGAGAGGGCCTGCTTTTCTGGAGGATCATAACATGAGACTGGATAAATACCTGAAAGTTTCGCGGCTCATCAAGCGCCGCACCGTGGCAAATGAGGTGGCCGATGCGGGCCGCATCCTCATCAATGGCAAGATCGCCAAGGCCAGCCAGGCGGTCAAGGAAGGGGACATCATCGAGGTCACCTTCGGCAACCGGCCCATCAAGGTAAAGGTGCTCTCTGATGTGGAGCCCCGCACCAAGGATGTGGCCCGGGAGATGTACGAAATCATTTCGGAATAACCTCTCAGGTGCTTTGCACCAGCTCCCCTAATAGGGGAGCCAGGTTTATGCTGCTGCATCTTTGCCTCGCCTATTAGGAGAGGTGGCAGCCCGAAGGGCTGACGGAGAGGTTCTATCCCGCAAGCTGTTTGCATAACCTTCACCAGAAGGGGGAGAGGTGCATGGCAGAGCAGGCGGGGAACAGCGACCTCATCCTGGAGAACCGGGAAAAGCTGACGGTAACAGGGGTCAGGCGGGTACTGCAGTGCAATGCGGAGAGCGCCGCCATTGAAACAGCCCGGGGCGTGCTGCAGCTGGCCGGGGCACAGCTCAACGTGACCAGCCTCGACCTCGACAGCGGGGAAGTGAAGCTGACGGGCCGCATCGACACGGTGGAGTACACCGCCGCGCGCACCCCGGGCGGCTTTCTGTCCCGGCTGCTCCGCTGATGGCACCGGCCCTTGCGCCCGCACTCATCGGGCAGGAGGCGGCTGCCTGCGCCCTGCTGGGCCTTGTGCTGGGCAGCGTGCGCGCGGTGTTTCCGGTCAGGGGGCGGGCGGCGTTCCTGCCGGATATGGCCCTTGTGGGGGCTGTCCTGCTGGGGCTGCAGAGCTATGCCGCCGCCCTGAGCGCCGGGGGCGTGCTGCGGTGGTATATGCCGGGCAGCGCCTTTCTCTGTGCTTTTGGGGCCGAACGGCTTCTGCGGCCTGCCCTGCAGGCAATGGAACAGGGGCTGTTCTGGCTGGCGGCGGGGCCGCTCCGGCTGGCCCGGCGGGCATTGCAGCCGCTGGCAGCAGCCCGCAAAAACCGGGCGGAGCAGGCCAGAGCGCGCCGCGCGCAAAAAAGAAGCGCAAAAAAACCGAAAAAGAACTTGCCAAGCACACGGCGGTTGTTGTATAATTCTAACGTATCAAAGTAAGAGTACAGGCGTTTCGGGCCTGCTGAGCACAGGAGGCGCTGAAAAATGGCAAATACCACCCGGAAAAAGCGCAGACGCAGCCCGTTTGTGCGGACGATCCTTCGTCTTTTCTTCATTCTGCTGCTGTTGAGTATGCTGGTGGCCTACATCTCCAATCAGGTGTCCATCAGTTCCCGGCGTGCGGAATTGCAGACGCTGAGCGAGCAGATCGAACAGCAAAAGACCCAGAACGAGGAGATGAAGCGCATCCTCAGCGGCGATGCTGACGATGTGACCGAGTGGGTCGCCCGGGATTCTTACAACTACGCAGCCCCCAACGAGCGCATCTTTGTGGATGTGACCGGCAACTGAGGGCACACCCCGCCGGGCAGCTCTGCGGACAGACCCGGTGCCCCCACAAAAAGAGAGCAAGGAGTATTGAGTTTTGGCAATTGAGGTAGGGAACGTACTGGAAGGCCGTGTGACCGGCGTAAAGCCCTTTGGCGCGTTTGTTGCGCTGCCTGAGGGCAAATCGGGCATGGTCCACATTTCCGAGGTGTCCAATGAATATGTGCAGGATATCAACACGGTGCTGCACGACGGCGATGCTGTGAAGGTGCAGGTCATCAACATTGCACCGGACGGCAAGATCGCGCTGTCCATCAAGCGGCTGCTGTCGCCGGCACCCCGTCAGCCGCGCAGTGACCGTGGGCCCCGGCCCGGCGGCCCGCGCCAGAACAGCCCCCGCGAGGGCGGCCATTTCGGCAATTCCCGCGGCGGCGGACGGCCCCCTCGTGAGGGCGGGCGCGGCCCTGCCCGGGACGCTGCACCCCGTGTGTGGCAGCCCAAGGCCCCGGCCAAGAGCGATAACCTGAGCTTTGAGGATATGATGAGCCGCTTCAAGAGCCAGAGCGAGGAAAAGATGGCCGACCTCGACCACGAGACCAACAACCGCCGCGGCGGCGGTTATGCACCGCGCTCCCGCCGCGGCCGCTGAGCCATAGAACGAACCTGGCCTGCCCCAGCGGGGCGGGCCTGTTTTTTGGTGGTGCGGCAACGCCCACGGACAAGAAAGGAACCAGAATGCCTGCAAAATTTGAACTGATCGCACCCTGCTTCTTTGGCTGCGAGGCAACTGCGAAATTTGAGCTGACCCGCATCGGGGCCGAGAACATCCGGGTAGGGGATGGCCGCCTGACCTTTGCGGGCGGGCCGGAGATGATCGCTGCCGCCAACCTGAACCTGCGCACGGTGGAGCGCGTGATGCTGCTCCTCAACACCTACCCCGCTTCCACCTTCGATGAGCTGTTTGACGGCGTGTACAGCATCCCCTGGGAAGAGCTGCTGCCCGCCGATGCCGCCTTCCCTGTGACCGGCTCTTCCCTGAACAGCCAGCTCACCAGTGTGCCTGCCTGCCAGAGCATCATCAAAAAGGCTGTGGTCAAGCGCCTGATGAACAAGCATCATACCTCTGTTTTGCCCGAGACCGGCGCGGAGTACAAGATCCGTTTCATGCTGCGCAAGAATGTCTGCGAGATCATGCTGGATACCACCGGCGAGGGCCTGCACAAGCGCGGCTACCGCCGCAACGCCATGGAGGCCCCCATCCGTGAGACGCTGGCCGCGACCATTGCCGACCTGGGCCGTGTCCGCCGCGACAGTCTGGTGGAAGATCCCTTCTGCGGCAGCGGTACTCTGCTGATCGAAGCCGCCCAGAAGGCCATGAATATTGCCCCCGGCCTCAAGCGCCGCTTTGCCGCCGAGCGTTACAGCTTTGTACCCGCTTCCCTCTGGGCCGAGCAGCGCCAGAAAGCGCTGGCAGAGTCCAAGCTGGATGTGGGCTTTGAAGCCTTTGGCTACGATATCGACCCCGCCGCCGTGGCACTGGCCAATGCCAACGCAAAGCTGGCCGGTGTGGAAAAGCGCTGCCATTTTGAGGTGGCCGATGTCGCTGACTTTGCGGCAAAGCCCGAAGCCATCGTTCTGACCAATCCCCCGTACGGCGAGCGGATGAACACCATCGAGGGTGCCGCCAAGCTGGCCCGCACCCTGGGCCGGCAGATGGCCGAGCATCCCTGCGCGGGCCTGTACGCCATCACTGCCGATATGGAGTTTGAGAGCCACTACGGCAAGCGCGCCAACAAGCGCCGCAAGATGTACAACGGTATGATCCCCTGCCAGCTGTATATGTACTATGAGGCCCCCAAGTTTGAGCACAAGGCAAAGCCGATGCCCAAGCAGGGCTTTGACGGGAAGCGTACCGTTGAGTTCAAGAAAAAGTAAACAGGAGAACAAAAAGACATGGACGGTCGGATGCGGCCTTATCTTCCGGAGCTTACCATCCGGGATTATAATATCTACCAATGGTACCTGCGGGGCGTGCAGTATCAGCTGAACACGACCTACGGGCTCTACTCGTGCAGTCTGCTGCAGCACAACGGGGTTCTGTTTGCACTGCTGTCAGACAGCCTGGCCGGGCGGGAGGCGACCTGCAAAAAGGTGCGCCTGCCCTGGACGCTCTGCTGGAGGCCGATGATGTGCCAGACCCAGGGCATCCGGCTGGCCGCGCAGGTGGAGGTGCTGCTGGGCTGGCATAAGCTGCAGGACCGCCGCAGTGACGAGCTGCCCTTCAAACAGCGGGTGAAGCGCACCATCGACCGCATCCTGCTCCGCCGCGCCTATGAAAAGGCCGTGCGGGAGAACCCCGCGCTGGAGCGGCTGTTTGAACAGGAGCAGGAGCAGGCGATCGTTCAGATGAACCTGAACGCCAAGAACTACACCGAGGTTGCCGAGCCTATGAGCAACATCTACGGCGCGCTCTACTCCACGCTTGCCACCGATGAGAACAGCCAGCGCAAGAGTATGCGCTATATCGGCAGCTGCATCGGGCGGGTGTTCTACCTGCTGGATAAGGCGGGCCGTGTGGCCGATGACAAGCGGGCCGAGCGGTACAATGTGTATCTGGTCAATGGTGTCGAGGACCCCGGTGCTGCACTGGAAAATGCCCGGCGGCAGTCGCTGGCTGCGGCAAACGATCTGGTGCGCGCCTACGGGATGCTGGATGTCAAGCTGAACAAGAGCCTGATCGACAATATTATGATCCTGGGCCTGCGCCATGCGGTGGAGCCGCTGGACCCGGAGAACCAGCCCGTGCGCTGGGAGCTGCCGTGAAGGCCCGCAAGAGCTGGGCGATGGCCTACTGCGGCATGGCGGCTGCCCTGAGCGTGGCCCTGATGCTGCTGGGGGCCGTGGTGCCGGTGCTGATGTTCATTGCCCCGGCGGTGGCCAGCCTGCTCATCGCTACGGTCTGCGTGGAGTGCGGCAGGACCATGGCCCTGACAGCCTACGGAGCGGTGAGCCTGCTCAGCCTGCTCTTTGTGCCGGATAAGGAGGTGGCGCTGGTCTTTGTGTTCCTGCTGGGGTATTACCCACTGGTCAAGCCCCGGTTTGAGCGCATCCGTCTGCCGCTGGTGCGGGTGCTGTGCAAGCTGCTGCTCTGCAACGGTGCCGTGCTGGCCATGTACGGGCTGGTGCTGCTGCTGGTGCCTGCGGGCAGCATTTCGCAGGAGCTGAAGACCACCGCGCTGGTGGTCTCGCTGGCCACCCTTGCCATGGGCAACGTGGCTTTTCTGCTGTATGACCGGGCGCTCCACAACCTGCTGCAGGTGTATCAGCTGGTGTGGCGGCCGAAACTGCATAAGATGCTGGGAAAAAGATAATGGGTCAAACCCCTCAGGCGGGCTTACGCCCGCCAGCCCCCCTAATAGTGGGGTCTTTGGCATTTCGTAAAGTTTCCCTATATACACAAACTGTATTGCTCTGCCAAGGCCGCCCCTAGTAGGGGCGGTGTCATCCCGAAGGGATGACGGTGGGGTTTAATAGCAGGGCTTTGTCTAAGAGGATTCTAATTGAGAGGAGTGATGTCTACCACCAGTTGACACAAAGCGCCGGGCCACACGGGTGACAGCCGTGAGGGTGACGAGGAGAGGAATCATCGAAAAATTCGGCGGATGTTTCTCCGGCTGACCATGGGCTATACCAGCCGCAGAGAGGGGCAAAAATCGGCAGTGATACCGTAACAGATCCCCTCAAAGAAAGCCATACAAGAACATAAACTGTTACAGGAGGCTGACAGCTGTGCTGCGCGCGTTTTTTGCGCCGGGCTGTCGGCATGGAGGTGTTTTGTATGTGTGGCATTGTTGGTTATGTTGGAAAACGGAACGCACAGGATGTTTTGCTGGATGGTCTGGAAAAGCTGGAGTACCGCGGCTATGATTCCGCCGGTGTGGCGCTGGCTTTGGAGGGCGGCATCCGGGTGGTCAAGAGCAAGGGCCGTCTGGCGGAGCTGCGCAAGCGGCTGGCGGTGGAGGCCCTGGCCCGGAGCGGCTGCGGCATCGGCCACACCCGGTGGGCGACCCACGGGGAGCCCAGCGATGTGAACAGCCACCCGCATTCCACGCCCCGGGTGAGCATCGTCCACAACGGCATCATCGAGAACTATGGTGTGCTGAAGGAGCGGCTCGTGGCCAAGGGCTATACCTTTGAGAGCGAGACCGACACCGAGGTCCTGGTCAAGCTCATCGACAGCTGCTATGAGGGGGAGCCCCTCAAGGCTCTGCGCGCCGCTCTGGCCATGGTGCGGGGCAGCTATGCGCTGGCTGTCCTGTTCCGGGATTTCCCGGATACCCTGTTCGCGGTCAAGCGGGAGAGCCCGCTCATCGTGGGCTGGGGCGAAGAGGAAAACTTTATTGCGTCGGATATCCCGGCGCTGCTGAAATATACCCGCCGGTACAGCGTGCTGGAAGAGGGGGACATGGCGGTGGTGAACGCCGACGGCATCCGCTTCTACAATGAGTTCGCGGAGCCGGTGGAGCGGGAAGTTCTGACCGCCAACTGGGATCAGGAAGCCGCTGAAAAGGGCGGCTACCCGCACTTCATGCTGAAGGAGATCAACGAACAGCCTGCGGCCATCACGGCCACGGTGAGCCCCCGTGTGGAGAACGGTCTGCCCGACCTGCGCGTTCCTGAGCTGACGGATGAGCGGCTGCGCCGCATCGGCACGGTGCATCTGGTGGGCTGCGGCACGGCCATGCACGCGGGCATGGTGGGCAAGGCTGCCATTGAGGCGCTGGCCCGGGTGCCTGCACAGGTGGAGATCGCCAGCGAGTTCCGCTACCGGAACCCCATCCTGCGGCCGGAGGACCTGGTCATCATCATCAGCCAGTCGGGCGAGACCAGCGATACGCTGGCCGCCCTCAAGCTGGCCAAGAGCCGGGGCGTGCCGGTGCTGGCCATTGTGAACGTGGTGGGCAGCAGCATTGCCCGCGCGGCGGACTATGTCATGTACACCTATGCCGGTCCTGAGATCGCCGTGGCCTCTACCAAGGCCTACATGGTGCAGATGTGCGTGCTCTACCTGTTCGCCCTGCGGCTGGCTTACGCCCGGGGAATGCAGACCGATGCCGAGATCCGCCGCCTGACGGCAGAGCTGCTCCGGGCTGGGGAGGTCATCAAGCCCCGCCTGGCCGATTGTGAGCAGATCAAGTATCTGGCCAGCCGTTTCGTCAATACCCAGAGCTGCTTCTTCATCGGCCGCGGGTTCGACTATTCGCTCTCGCTGGAGGGCAGCCTGAAGCTGAAGGAAATCAGCTATGTCCACTCGGATGCTTATGCGGCGGGTGAACTCAAGCATGGCACCATCAGTCTGGTAACAGACGGCGTGCCGGTGATCGCTCTTGCCACCCAGAAGCAGGTCTACGAAAAGACCATCTCCAACGTCAAGGAGACCAAGAGCCGCGGCGCGAAGGTCCTGCTCTTCACCACCCGGGATGCCGTGGTGCCCGATGGCGTGGCCGACTATGTGGTGCGTCTGGATGACTACGATGACCTGCTGATGCCCCTGCAGCTCATCGTTCCGCTGCAGCTGTTTGCCTACTATATGGCTGTTCTGCGCGGCTGTGATGTGGATAAGCCCCGCAATCTCGCCAAGAGCGTGACCGTGGAATAATCGTAGAATCAGAAATCAAGCCTTGCCAAACCCGCCCGCTGGTGGTATACTATCTAGGTAACCGATGCTGGTGTGGCGCAATGGCAGCGCAACTGATTTGTAATCAGTGGGTTGCAGGTTCAACTCCTGTCACCAGCTCCAAAAAGACCTCAAAACGGAAAACGTTTTGGGGTCTTTTGCTGTTATAGAAAGTGCTTTTATTGCGGTAAAACGCAGGAAAATAGAGAACGACAGAAAAAGAGAAAATCCGTGGAAAAAGTAGTTGACAAATGCCACTTCAGATGATAAAATATACAGGCAGTCAGCGATGACTGCAAATAGAATATGGGCGTGTTCCCGAGTGGCCAATGGGGACAGACTGTAAATCTGCTGCTTTTCAGCTTCGGTGGTTCGAATCCACCCGCGCCCACCAAGAACTCCAGTATCCGAACCGGGTACTGGAGTTTCTGTTTTGTAATAACCTTCCCGGAGGCTAGGCGGGTGGATTCGAACAGCTGCGGCCCCGTCGCAGAAGAAGGGGCAAAAACAGCCCGGTGGGCTGTTTTTAGCAGCGCGGCTTGCGTAATCCACCCGCGCCCATAAAAAGACCGCCAGCGTAGAGATACGCTGGCGATTTTCTGTTTGCAGAAGGATTGAGTTTTCATGCGGGTGGGTTCGAACAGCTGCGGCCTGTGGTTTTTGGAGACAACTGCTCTGCCAACTGAGCGAATACGGCATGAAAAAAGCGCCCCTGCGCGGCTGGGCAAAGATGCTTACATTATTTGGTTGTTACGATCCCATTTCTTCATAGACAGGACACTTGAGACAAATTTGGTGGGCTATCTCCCAACTGCAAGGCGGCTTGTCGTCGCCCTTCAGGCAGAGAATGTCATCGCCAATATTGGAGACCTCGAAGCATAGTCCACAGTCGATTTTTCGATTGTAAATGGGACAAAACCATTCTTCGAGTTTTACATCGTCACTAATGCGGAATTCCATGCTTTTTGACCACCTCCATCAATTTCTTTCCGCCCTCGTCCAACGGGCCAATGCTGGATACGTTTCCGTCCTGCCCAACGGCAACAAAGCCAAGCTCGGAATAATAACAGGTTTGAGTGCCATTGCGCTGAGACATTGCAACCTTGGAAGAACGAATGATGCATTCTGTATCCATCGGTCCCATGCCACGCTCTGCCCAGTACTACAAAACGTACGTGCTTGCAAAGTTCAAAACGTTGGGCGCTGGCGGGGATTCGATAAGCTTACCTCTGGTCTTTATTGTACCAGTTTCCCGCATCTGCTGCAACTCTGTATTGGCTGCATCGAAACGTTTTTGTTTACGGGCAATGAAGCCAACCTTACTGCTGGCACTGCTACCAAACCCTGCCACGTTGGTGCGGGCGCTGTCGGCTCTGCCGTCGGCCTTGGCATGGAGCTGGCGGCACGGCGCGGAAAACACTGCAGGTGTTAAATCAGATAACGGTTTCGTTTGAGATCGGGGGTGTCACTGGCCCGCCTGCATGGCGAGCGGTGCACCCCTGATCTTTTTGCCGGAACAAAAAAGAAAAGCACCGTACTTCCTACGAAGTACAGTGCTTTTTTGGTGGAGAATAGCGGGATCGAACCGCTGACCTCTTGCATGCCATGCAAGCGCTCTCCCAGCTGAGCTAATCCCCCACATATTCGGTTGGTGTCTTGCGACGTGAGTTATTATACCAGCCGGGCGGGCGGTTGTCAACACCCAATTTGAAAAAGTTTGCAAAAACAAAAAAGCCCTGCCGGGCACAGAGCCGGGCAGGGCGCGGAACAAAGTGAGGATGGGTTAGGCCTTTGCGTGCTGGCGGTCAAAGATCTGCGGAGCCACACGGCAGAGCAGAACGGCGGCCACCATGGTCAGCAGGGTCTCAGGCAGCATGTAGCTGCCGTTGTACACCAGGCTGTAAGTCCAGGCAGACAGGCCTTCGTTCAGGTTGCCCCAGACCAGCACACCGGACAGGAAGCTGCACATAAAGCGCAGGAAGCCTGCCATAAAGGTGCCCACGGCCACGCCGACCATCCGGTTCTTGAAGGGGCGGGCAAAGAACTCGGCAGTGCCCAGCGCCATAAAGGCCACCAGATAGTCCAGCAGGACTTCACCCAGGAAATACAGGAAGGTCGGGGTCGGGGGTGCCCAGAAGCCCAGCAGCATCTGCAGGCAGCCGTTGACAAAGCCGGTGAACAGGCCCCACTTCACGCCGTGGCGGAAGGAGACCAGCACAAAGGGCAGCATGCTCAGCAGGGTAACGCTGCCGCCGTTGGGCAGGGTGAAGAACTTGATGTTGCTCAGCACGGTGCCAATGGCGATCATCAGGGCGCACTCCACAAGAATGCGGGTCTTGGAATAGGTTTTTGACATGGGAGATTCCTCTTCTCAGATAATAGTACACAAAAACAAATGCACCCGCACAAAAAGGCAGGCGCATGGGCTTCGTTTGTGAAGAGGGTGGACCTTTCCGCAAACTACCTACGCCGGCATTACCCGGATCAGGTTCGAGGGTACTCCGCTCAGGTGCGGATCTCAGCTTTTCAGCGCCCCTGTTTTTATGTCCAGCTCCCAGTATAGCGGCCAGCGCCCAAATGTCAAGCCCCGGCGGGCATATTGGCGGCTGATGGCTCATATTTTTTAGGGAGACCGCAAACAGGGGAGGCGTGACCGGATGAACGTGGAGCCGGAGCAGCGTGCGGCGCTGCTGGGAGAGTACATTGCAGAGCACAGTGCCACGGTGCGGGCAGCCGCCCGGGCGTTCGGGTGCAGCAAATCAACGGTGCACAAGGACGTATCCACCCGCCTGCGGGCCGTGGATGCGGCCCTGTTTGCCCGGGTGCAGGCCGTGCTGGCCCGCAACAAGGCCGAGCGCCATCTGCGGGGCGGGGCGGCGACCAGACGCAAATACAAAAAGTAGGAGAGCGGTGCAGGGAGGCCTGTGCCGCTCTCCTGTTTATTTGTGCCGGAACTGCTCCAGCGCGGCCTTTTCCAGCCGGGAGACCTGCGCCTGGCTGATGCCGATCTCCCGCGCCACCTCCATCTGGGTCTCGCCCTTGAGGTAGCGCAGCTCCATGATCCGCTTTTCGCGCGGGGTCAGCCCGGCCACGGTCTGCCGGAACTCCAACCCACTGATCCAGCTGTCCTCGCTGTCCGGGTCGCGCACCTGATCGATGACATACATGGCATCGCCGCCATCGGTGTAAAGGGGCTCTTCCAGGCTGATGGGCTCCACCACTGATTCCAGCGCCGCGTTCACCTCCCGGCGGGAAAGTCCTGCCTGCCGGGCTACCTCGTCCACGGTGGGCTCCCGGCCCAGCTGCTTTTCCAGCGCCTCCCGGGCCTGCATGGCCTTGTAGGCGGCATCGCGCAGGCTGCGGCTGACCCGCAGGGCGTTGTTGTCCCGCAGGAAGCGCCGGATCTCCCCGATGATCATGGGCACGCCGTAGGTGGAAAACCGCACCGGCTGGGCCGGGTCAAAGTTGTCGATGGCCTTGATGAGCCCGATGCACCCCACCTGAAACAGGTCGTCCAGATTCTCCCCCCGCTGCGCGAACCGCTGCACCACGCTCAGGACAAGCCGCAGGTTGCCCTCGATCATAGCCTGCCGGGCGGCGGCATCGCCTGCCCGCGCCCGGGTGAGCAGCTGCCGCTTTTCCGCTTCGGAAAGCACCGGCAGCTGGGCCGTGTCCACCCCGCATAATTCCACTTTGTTGTACATCCCCCGAACCTCCGGTTACGTTGATACCGGAAGTATGGTCACGGAACGTGCGGGGAATACGAGGAACTTTTTGGAGACTAAACCCCTCAGTCACGCTTTGCGTGACAGCCCCCCTAATAGTGGGGCCCTTGGCAGTACCCATAAAGTTACCCATTATGCCAAAGCCGCCCCTATTAGGGGCGGTGGCATCCCGCAGGGATGTCGGTGGGGTTACTCCCGCTCCAGCACCTCTTTTAGCTGACGGATGATCCGCTTTTCCAGCCGGGAGATGTAGCTTTGGCTGATGCCAAGGGCATCGGCGGCTTCCTTCTGGGTGTGCTCCACGCCGTCTACAAGGCCGAAGCGCAGCTCCATGATCTGCCGCTCCCGGGGGGCCAGCTGCTCCACGGAGCGCCGGAGGGTGGCGCGCTCGGCGGCCTGCTCCAATTGCAGGCCCACAAGGTTTTCGTCGCTGCCCAGCACGTCCGAGAGCAGTAGCTCGTTGCCGTCGCCGTCGGTGTTCAGGGGCTCATCGATGCTGGCCTCCTGCCGTCGGTTGGAGCTTTTGCGCAGGTACATCAGGATCTCGTTGCCGATGCACCGGCTGGCGTAGGTGGCCAGCTTGATGTTCCGCGCGGGTGTAAAGGTGTTCACCGCCTTGATCAGCCCGATGGTGCCAATGGAGATCATGTCCTCCTGCGGCACGCCGCTGTTCTCGTACTTTTTGGCAAGGTAGACCACCAGACGCAGGTTGTGGGTGATGAGGTCATCGCGCGCGGCGGCATCCCCCGCCATCATCCGGGTCAGCAGGGCCTTTTCCTGCTCCGGTGTCAGCGGCGGCGGCAGGCTGGGCCCGCCGTTGATGTAGTGGGCGGCGGAAGGGGCCAGCAGAAAGCAATAAAGACGGCAAAGAAGTGAAAGCAGATGATGCAAGGGCGGTTCCTCCTTTGTGAAGCCCTCTCGCGAAGAGGAGAGGTTCTGGTTTTGACAAGGGCTCCTTACTAGCGGGGGCTGAGCCGTAAGCAGCAGCTGGGGTCAAACCCCACCGTCATCCCTACGGGATGCCACCGCCCCTAGTAGGGGCGGCCTTGGCAAAGAGGATAGGCTTTGCGCCATGCCAAGGGCCCCCCTAATAGCGGGGGCTGTCGCCGCAGGCGACTGGGGGGTTGAGCCGTAAGCTCTGCCTTTCACCTGTTAGGCAACGACGACCGCCGCCAGTGGCGGAAACAGGGAGAGGTTGTATGGAAGTGCAGCCTACCCATGCGCCAGGCTGCTGACGGTTTCGCTCCCCACCAGCACTTCCCACCCATCAGGCGGCGGGGGGAGGTCGGTGAAGGCGGCATAGAGGTGCTCGGCCCTGCCCTGCCCGGCGGGGGAGCCGGTGCAGCACAGGCTGGCCGGGACGGCCGGCAGGATACAGTGCCCGGCCACGGTGGTGCAGGGAACAAGGCGCACCCCCAGCGCCGGGTCGGGCAGGGGAGCGGCCCCGGCAAAGTGCTGCTCCAGATAAGTACCCAGGGCGGGCGGCAGGCGGCTCTGCACGGCACCGAACCGCACCAGCACCACCGTTCGGCCCGAAAGCGGCTCCTGCACCGAAAAGCCGGTGTCGCAGAAGGCCCGGACATCCAGCGCTGTGTCTGCCACGGTGAGCCGGGCGGGGAATACCTGCCCGCCGCCCCGGCCCAGAAAGCGGAGCACCCCCTGCACAGCCAGCACCACCCCGCCCGCGCCCGCCAGCAGTGCCCCCGGCGAGAGGGGCAGGTAGATGCAGCCGTTGTTGGTCTGGGCTCCGGGCAGGAGCAGCGCCCCCGCCAGCAGCAGATTTCCCGCGCAGAACCACCCCACAAGTCGGGCAAAGCATCTGCTCCCCGGCCAGCCGTAGGCAGCGGCCACCGTGAGGGCAGCGGTTGACACTTTATATAAGAGCGCGGCAGCGTCCGGCGCTTCCGGGGCCAGCAGGGCCAACGAGGAAGCTGCCCCCGCCGCCCCGCCCAACAGCAGCCGCCCGGCCCGGCACTCCACCCCGGCCAGCAGCCCCGCCGCCAGCAGGAACAGCAGCGTGAGCGCAAAATTCGTCAGCAGCAGGACATCGAGGTAGATCACAGTCTTGATGGGCGGCACCTTCTTTCTGGTAGAGATCAGTGTAGCAGAAGGTGGGGGAGAAAGAGGGCGAAGGAGAGGCTTTGCTTTTGCATAAAACCTCTCAGTCGCGGGCTTTGCCGCGACAGCTCCCCTAGTAGGGGAGCCCTTGGCATACCGTCGCGTTTTCGGGGGCTGGCGCTTCGCTCCTGTTTGCCCTGCTGGCGCAAAGTCTTTCCCTTGCGGCAGATGATGATTTTGGAGCCGAAGGCGAATCAATCGAAAAACGAATCTCCTGCCAAGGCCTCCCCTACTAGGGGAGGTGGCATCGAGCGTTAGCGATGATGACGGAGAGGTTGTATGGGAGGGACAGCCTGACCTTTCGCTGCTGCAAGGCTTTGACTGAGAGGGTTGAGCCCTTTTGAAAAACATTTTTCACAAATTTCCAAAAAAGGCTTGCAAAAGGGAGCGGGAAGAGTTATAATACATCTCGCAGTCAATTGTGCGCTGCGGAATTGCGTTTTGAAAGATGTGCCTCTTTAGCTCAGTCGGTTAGAGCACCTGACTGTTAATCAGGGTGTCGCCTGTTCGAGTCAGGCAAGAGGCGCCATTAGGCGGCGAGGGCAACTTCGCCGCTTGTTTTTTAACCGGGTGTTGTAACCAATCTGAGACTTTTTTCACAAAATCTTCAAAATTAATGGTTTCTTAAAAAATGTCCTCTTGAAGATGCTGTCAGATTGTGGTATACTACACCCAAACCTTGGAACAGTTTTTAAACGTTCTGTGGTGATTGACTCAGATCAAAGGGTAGGCGCTCCCTTCTTTTGATAGCAGCGGACTTCTGCTTTGCCCTGGTTCTCCGCAGGGCAGGGCAAAGCAGAAGGCTATGCGCTGTTAAACCGGAGTGCAAAAAGAAAACCTTTTTCATTTGTCAGACCTACGGTCAAAACAACAGCAAACTGGGGCTTGTGCAAACAGACCGGGTGTGCTAGAATAAAAGCCGTAGTTTTGAAATAGACACAGTACATTGAAAAAGAGATCGTTTGCTTTTGGTTGTCGGTCTCTTGTAAAGGAAACATCGTATGCGTTATACCTATGTGCGGCAGCACGATTCTACGGACTGCGCGGCCGCTTCGCTCGCAATGGTGTGCCTCCATTACAAAAAGGAAATCACCATCACCCGCCTGCGGGATATGATGGGAACCGACATGAAAGGCACGAACCTCGTTGGCCTGCAGAAAGCAGCCAATGAGTTGGGCTTCAGCACGGCGGCTGTCCGTGTTGACCGCGAAAACTTTTTAAGCGATTTCACACTGCCCGCAATTGCGCAGGTCATTACCGACCAGGGCCTGACCCACTTTGTGGTCATCTTCAAAAAGACGACCATCAAGGAGGACGATGCCCGCCGCAAGCATGTGGTGCAGGAAGAAGAACGCAAGGCTGATGCAAGCAAAAAGTACAAATGCAAGGATTACGTCGTCATCGGCGACCCTGCAAATGAACTGAAAAAGATCAGTCTGGATGAGTTCTATAAAAACTTCACCGGCGTGCTGCTGCTGCTGAACCCCACAGCGGAGTTCAAGGGCGGCACCGGCAAGCACAAGGTGGAGGGCAAAGAGGAAGCCAAGGCAGCCCGCAACAACATGTTGAAGCGGTACATGGATCTGCTGCTTCCCCAGAAAAAGCTGTTTGCTTACGCTATTCTCAGTTCAGTGATCCTGACACTGATCGGCATCGTGTCCACCGTCTTTAATAAGGCGATCATGGACGAGGTGCTGCCTTATGGGCTGAAAAGTCTGCTCATATCGCTCATTGTCGTGTTCAGTGTGGTCAACCTGACCAGCACGCTGCTCTCGACTGTGAGACAGTGGATCCTGATCTTTCTTTCCATTAAAATCGATATCCCGTTGATGCTGGGCTACTTCGAGCATGTGTACAAACTGCCGATGAAGTTCTTTGCATCCCGTAAGACCGGCGAGATCACCACCCGCTATTCCGATGCAGGCACCATCAAATCGGTGCTGACCAGCATTGCAATGAGCGTGGTCATGGACATTGTGATGGCCGTGGGTACAGGCTTTGTCCTGTTCCGGATGAACTCCTCGCTGTTCTCCATTACCCTGTTTACCACCGTTCTGAGCCTGCTGCTCGTCATCATCTTCAAGCAGCCCTACAAGCGGATTAATGAAGAGACGATGGTGCAGTCGGCCGTTCTGAACAGCCAGATGATCGAGAGCCTGCGCGGCATCGAGACCATCAAGTGCAACGCCTGCGAGGATCGCGAGCTGGAAGCCCTTGAGCGTGAATACATCAAGAGCTTGAAAATCAGCCTGCGTTCCAGCAAGATCAGCACCGGCCAGAGCCTGATCTCCAGCGTGATCATGACCGTGTTGAACATGGTCACCACCTATGTGGGCATCACGCAGGTGCTGAATGGCCAGCTGACGCTGGGCGGCTACATGGCGTTCAGCACCCTTTCGGGTTACTTTACTTCTCCGGTGAGCGAGCTCATCAGTATGCAGATGTCCATTCAGGAGGCTTCCATCTCCATGAAGCGCCTGACGGAAATCATGGATTATGAATCCGAGCAGGACGATGACCGCGAGTACACCGAGATGGAGAGCATGGAGGGCGACATTGAGTTCAAGGATGTCACCTTCCGGTATGGCAACCGCACCCCGGCACTGGACCACATCTCCTTCACCATCCCGCAAGGCAAGAAGGTGGCGCTGGTTGGTTCCTCGGGTTCCGGCAAGTCCACCATCACCAAGCTCCTGCTCAAGTATTACGAGCCGGAGAGTGGCACCATCAGCGTGAATGGCGTTGATCTGGACGAGTACAGCAATGCATCCGTCCGCCGCTGCATTTCCTATGTCCCGCAGAACGTTGAGCTGTTCAGCAAGACGATCTTCGAGAATATCCGCATCTCCCGCCCCGAGGCTACCCTCGATCAGGTACGGGAGGCGGCCAAGAAGGCCGACGCACACGAGTTCATCCGCAAGCTGCCGCTGCAGTACAACACCTATCTGGAGGAAGCCGGCAACGGCCTGTCCGGTGGTGAGAAGCAGCGCATTGCACTGGCCCGTGCGTTCCTGAAGGATTCGAGCCTTTACATCTTTGATGAATCGACCTCCAGCCTGGACTTTGGCACAGAGAATACCATCTTTGATATGATCTATAACCAGCTGGCTGACCGTTCGATGCTGATCGTGGCACACCGCCTTTCCACCATCCGTGACTGTGACCTGATCCTGGTCATGGATCACGGCCAGATCGTGGAGCGCGGCACCCATGACGAGCTGCTGGCAAGGCAGGGCAAGTATTACGAGCTCTGGAACCTGCAGCAGGGCATCTTCCGCCGCAAGAAGGAAGAGCCTGCACCCGTTGCCCCCGCGGCAGTTGTTGAAGAAGACGACGATGGCGAGGCAATGACCTATTAAGTTGCAGCCGAGTGCGCACTCGGTTACATAAATGATCTTTGGATGGATGCGCAGCCGGAAAAAGATCGCCAAAATAAGTTTTTTCATTCATTTGAAGGGAGTAATTCATTATGATGATGCCTGCAAACTACTCTGTTATCGCAGAGAACGAAATGACCTACGTCAACGGTGGCGCTAACTTCATCGACGCTATCGGCGCTGTTACCGCTCCTATCTGGACTCTGGACAACGTTAAGACCTTCAACACCAACATCGTGACTCTGGTTGGCAACACCTTCCTGCAGTCCACCATTAACCGCACCATCGGTGTCCTGTTCAGCGGCAACACCACCTGGAAGGAAGTCGGCAACATCGGCAAGAACCTGTTCGGCACCAATGTTAAGGGCAACCCGATCGAGAAGAACAACTTTGGTGACTATGCTATGAACGCTCTGGGCATTGCTGCTGCTGTCTACAACCTGGGCGTGGCTCCCACCAAGAACACCGTCAAGGAGACTGAGGTTAAGTTCACTGTCTAATTAGACGTGATCTGAAATTATGAAGCGTTGAGGAAACTGCACCGCCCTACTTGTTAGCGCGGGGCAGACAACAATGCCTCGTTATGGTGTGCCAGGAGGCGTGTGCCTCCTGGCACACCTTATTTTTATGTTGCTTATCGCGTTGCGGTAGGCAATTGTGTGTGGGAAAAAATCCGGCCTGCGGGGGTCAAACCTCTCAGCCGTCGCTATCGCTCGGCAGCTCCCCTAGTAGGGGAGCCCTTGGCATAACGCTGCGTTTTCGGGAGTGAGCGCTTCGCTACTGCCTGCCCTGCTGGCGCAAGGCAAAATGAGGTGTCGCTTATGTCCATCACCAACCTGCCCTATGACCCGCGGATGCGTGAACGTGTGCAGGAACTGCGTCATAAAATGACACCCATGGAGAAAAAGCTGTGGTATTCGTTTTTGCGCACATATCCAGTGAAAATGTACAAACAAAGGCCAATTCGTACATTTGTGGCGGATTTTTATTGCCCTTTGGCAAGATTGGTTATTGAACTTGACGGCTCACAGCATTATACTGAACAGGGAATGCAATATGATATGGAACGCAGTGCTGTGTTTGAACAGTACGGCGTGCAGGTGTTGCGTTTCCGAAATCAGGATGTGAGTGCACATTTTGAAATGGTGTGTGAGCAAATTCACGAAGCTGTTGTGAAACGTTTAGAGGAATTGGAGCGGGGCAAGGAGGGTTGAACCTTCCGGTTTGTACTGTGGTCGGCTTTGCTGATGTTTTGCCTTGCGGCAGAAGATGCCTTTGGAGCCGCAGGCGATTTTTGCGAAAAATGAATCTTCTGCCAAGGCCTCCCCTATTAGGGGAGGTGGCATCAAGCGAAGCGATGATGACGAAGAGGTTTGATCTTCAGATGCCGTATTCCTGAATTGCCATTTTCCCCCAGACAATTGCTTATTGCAAACAAAAAAGAAACAGGTGGACATTATTATGAGAGAGATCCAAGTTGCAGAAAACAAGACCCTGAAGCTGACCAACGTTCTGGCACGCAAGATCGATGCCAGCGAGCTGGGCAACCTGGGCGTGATCCTGACCCAGATGCAGAACTTTATCAAGAGCCACAGCGCCATGCCGGTTGGCCCTGTGATCCAGTGTGTCAAGTTTACCTCCGGCCCCAACCCGGAGCCGCAGATCTATTTTATGATGCAGGTCAACCAGCTCATCCCCCGCCTGGAGCCGGGCTACGAGCAGGACGCTGTGCTGCGGGTGAAGGGCTGCCTGTACGCCCACTTCACCGGCCCCATGGACCACAGCAGCCTTGCCAGCCAGAAGCTGAACATCTATGCCTACGAGCACGAGATCGAGCTGACCGGCACCACCTACAGCATCTACGTCAATCAGGACAGCGAAAACGGTGTCATGGACGTTTTTATGGAGACGAAGTAATATGACCACTCGCATTCAGAATCTTTCCGACCTGCAGGACCGCCGCATTATGATGGAGAAGAAGCTGCCGGCCTTTGGCTACGCGCTCATTCTTCTGGTGGCTTTCCTCATGGTGTTTCTGGTGATCTGGAGCACCCAGAACAAGCGCACCTACGTCAGCCAGTCCACTGGCTCAGTGCAGGCGGCCAACAAGACCTATATCATGTCCAGTTACTCCGGCTCCATCACCGAGCTGAACATCTCGGAGGGCAGCTATGTCACCGAGGGCGACCTCATTGCCCACATCAAGAGCACTGATCTGGACATTCAGCAGGACAGCTACCAGAAGCAGCTGGACATCTACAAAAAGCAGAAGAGCCAGTACGAAAAGCTGCTCAAGTCCATTCAGGACGACAAGAACTACTTCAGCGAGACCGACATCGACGATCAGCCCTATTACTACCAGTACGAGAGCTACAAGAGCCAGGTCAGCCAGAAGGCGTTTGATGCTTCGCCCTATCAGGCCGCCGGTTACACCGATGAGCAGATCAGGACCATGATGGAGCAGAACCAGAGCGAGGTGGAGAGCCTGTACTACTCCACCCTGCAGTCCATTTCTGCCAACCTGACCAGCGTGCAGGCCAACATTGACAACATCGAGGCCCAGCTGGATGCCCTGAACACCGGCGCGAACGATTACTACATCTACGCTCCCACCTCCGGTGTCATCCACATGGACACCCCCTACAAGGTGGGCATGGTGCTCAGCGCAGGTTCCGCTCTGGCCACCGTGGCCAGCGAGAACAGCGACCTTGAGATCGTGGCGGCTGTCACCGTCAACGACCGGCCGCTGATCAATGTGGGCGACCCCTGCAAGATCGCCATCACCGGCCTGTCGGAGTATTCCTACGGCACCCTGACCGGCACTGTTACCTCCATCGACAGTGACGTGACCTCCAGCACCAACGGGTCCTACTACAAGATGACCATCAAGCCGGATAACACCTATGTCGTGAGCACCAGCGGCGACAAGGTGGATCTTTCCAACGGCATGAGCGTCACCGCCCGTGTGGAGTACGATGAACTGACTTACTTTGACTATGTGATGGAGGCCCTGGGCGTGCTGTTCCGCTAAGCGCCCGCCGATTCCACGCCCAAGAGGTACGAAAGAATGAAACTGAACCCGAAACAGCTGGCCGCCAGCGCGGCTCTGCTGGGTGTGCTGGCCTGTGCCGCCGCCCTGCCTGCGTCGGCTGCCGGCCCTGTTACCACGCCGCTGGCCCTCACGCTGCCCAAGGTGAGCTTTCCCTGGGATAAAGTTACCGCCGAGAGCATCGAGACCGGCAGCTACGATGCCGCCCCGCTGGCGGGCACGGCCCAGCAGCTCTCCCCGGTGACCACCCCCGCCAATGCCGCCAGCAAGAACGGCGTGACCTATGTCTCTGATAACCCCAATGTTGTCTCAGTGGACAGTGAGGGCGTGGCGCAGGCTGTGGGCCTGGGTACGGCCAACATCACCGCCACCTGCGGCGGGGTGAGCTGCACCTATACCATCACCCCCCAGCCGGATGCCAGCATGATCGCCACCGAAATGGATATCACCCTTGCATCCAGCACCATTGCCGTGGGCGAGACCACCAGCCTTTCGCTGGCGGTGCTGCCCACCTCGGCGGCCAACTATATCAACGTCAGCCTGAGCTCTTCCAATGAGAAGGTGGCCACCGTCAACAACTTTGGCAAGGTGACCGGCGTTGCCCCCGGCAAGGCCACCATCACCGCCACGGACGGCAACGTGAGCTGCACGGCCACCGTTACGGTGGTTGCGGCCAACACCAGCACCGTCTCCAGCCAGTCCATCTCCCTGAACACCAACTATGTGGTGCTCAAGCCGGGCTCCTCCAAGACCATCACCGGCAAGGTGTCGCCCGCCTCCGCCAGCCAGAGCCTGACCTTCAAGAGCCAGGACAAGAGCATTGCCACCGTCAGCAGTTCCGGTGTCATCACCGGCGTTGCCACGGGTGCCACCTCCGTGGTGGTCTCCAACGGCACCGCCTCCACCTCAGTCACGGTCATCGTCAACCGCACCGCCTCCACCTCCGGCAGCAGCAGCGATACCAGCGGTGAGGGCACCGAGGACAACGTCACCACCGATGCCACTGTTGCCGCCATCCAGAACGCCGCAGGGGAGGAAGTGTCCCTCTATCAGAGCGACGTGCCTGCCATCACCGGCGAGATCCTGAGCGCCCTGCGCACCACGGGCCGCAGCCTGATCGTGCTGGGCGAGGATTATACCCTGCGGATCGATGGCACCAGCATCAAGAGCACCCAGGGCGGGTTCAGCACCGCCCTGACCTTTGCCCCCGATGAAAACGGCCTGAGTTTCCAGCTGGGCGAAAGCGGCGCGCTGCCCTGCGTGGTGCAGATCACCCTGACCGGTGAGAACGCCGCTTACAGCCGCCTGTATCTGCACAACACTGCCAGCGAAAAGTGGCAGTTCCTGAACAGCTACAAGGATGGCACCATCACCGCCGATATGGCTGGCAGCTACCTGCTGACCAACCAGAATCTGCGCTTCACCAATATCAACTGGACCTTCTTCATCGCCGCCGGCGCGCTGACCGTGGTCTGCCTGATCGTGTATATCGCCGTCAAGAAACGGTATTGGTTCTGGTAATTATAACTGTGCGTAATAAAACCTCCCGCTCATTCGAGTGGGAGGTTTTGTGTTTATCGGAAGTTCTTGACAATCAAAATACAATGTGATATGATTTTGATATCAGAAAGAAACTTCAGAACCCTGTAAAGGAGGGCCATTTTATGGAAGAGAAGATCTTACAGACCAAGAAGAACGGCATGACCATGCTTCTGCTGACCCTGCTGGGTTATGTGGCTGCGGTTGTGGTGGGCGGCATCGGTTTTGTAATGCTGTATACTACCTTCCTGGGGTTTATCCCGCTGGCGATCGCTGTCATCTATGCCATCATCGGTATTTTCCTGTTCGCGGGCCTGAAAGTCCTCAAGCCCGAGGAAGCGCTGGTGCTGACCCTGTTCGGTGATTACATCGGCACCCTGAAGGGGGAGGGCTTCTACTGGGTCAATCCCTTCTGCACTGCCGTCAACCCGGCTGCGGGCACGGTCCTGAGCCAGAGCGGTGATGTTCAGCAGCGCCCTGTGGTGCAGGCTGACCGTGAGAAGGACGGCAAGAAGATCTCCCTGAAGGTGATGACCCTGAACAACTCCCGCCAGAAAATCAACGATTGCCTGGGCAACCCGGTGGAGATCGGCATTGCGGTCATCTGGCGGGTGACCGACACCGCCAAGGCCGTGTTCAATGTAGACAACTACAAAGAGTACCTGTCCCTGCAGTGTGACAGCGCCCTGCGCAACGTGGTGCGCATCTACCCCTACGATGTAGCCCCCAACGTGGACACCACCGGCGATGGTGTGGCCGATGAGGGCAGCCTGCGCGGCTCCTCGGAAGTGGTGGCAAAGCGCATCCAGGGCGAGATCCAGAAGAACGTCACCGCCGCCGGGATCGAGATCATCGAAGCCCGCATCACTTATCTGGCCTACGCCCCCGAGATCGCGGCGGTCATGCTGCAGCGTCAGCAGGCAAGCGCCATCATTGATGCCCGTAAGATGATCGTGGACGGTGCCGTGGGCATGGTGGAGATGGCGCTGGATCGCCTGAGTGAGAACAAAGTGGTGGAACTGGACGATGAGCGCAAAGCGGCAATGGTCTCCAACCTGCTGGTGGTGCTCTGCGGCAACCGTGACGCGCAGCCCATTGTGAACAGCGGCAGCCTGTACTGATGGCAGAGCCGAAAAAGCAGATCCCCCTGCGCCTGAATGCGAAGCTCTACGATGCCCTTGCCGCATGGGCTGAGGATGACTTCCGCTCGGTGAACGGGCAGATCGAGTATCTGCTCACTGAGTGTGTGCGTCAGCGCAAAAAGAACGGCAAGTACGTCTCTGACCAGATCGACGTGCCGCCCGAACTGGATATCAAGTAAAAAATAAATGGCTCGACGTTCTGTATAGCGTCGAGCCATTTTTGCATAGGATCAAATTTGAAGGGAAAACTTGCCCGTACTGCCAAGGGCTCCCCTACTAGGGGAGCTGGCGAGCGTATGCGAGACTGAGAGGTTTAATTCGTATGCTCGCTCCACCCGCTGGAGGTGACCACTTCGCCATCGGTGGTGCACCAGAGGGCTTCCACGCCGTCCAGCGATTCCACGAGCTGCTTACCCTCTTCCAGAGGCAGGCAGAACAGGCCGGTGGTCAGGCAGTCGGCCACACCGGAGTCCGGAGCCAGCACGCTCACGCCGTCAAAGTAGGCGGCGGGCCAGAGGGTGGCGGGGTCGATGAGGTGGTGGTAGCGCACACCGTCCACAACGTAGTAGCGCTGGTAGTCGCCGCTGGTCACGAGGGAAAGGTCACTCATCTTGACGGCGGCTACAGTGGAGCTGCCGTTGGTGTAGACCTCGGAGGAGTTCCACGGGTTTTCCACGCCGCCTACCCACTGGGAGCCGTCCGGCTTGGTGCCGATGGCCCGCAGGTTGCCGCCCACGCTGATGAGGGCACTGGTCAGGCCCCGGGCTTCGGCGGCCTGTGCGGCCTGCTCCACGGCGTAGCCCTTGCCCACGCTGCCCACGTCCAGCGACATGGCTGGGTCGGCCAGATAGACCGTTTTGGCATCTTCATCAATGATGAGGTTGGCGATATCGCAGTGCTGTGCGGCGGCATCCAGCTCTTCCTGCGTGGGCAGCTGATTGTTGCTGTCGTTGTCATCGGCCAGTGCAGCCTCGCGGTAGTTGTGCCAGATGTTCAGCACACTGCCCAGCGCAATGTTCAGCTTGCCGCCAGTGGTGTCGTACATGGTCTGGGCCAGCTCCAGCATCCCGAGGATCTTGTCATCCACTGTCACCGGGGCAGTGCCCGCATTGTCGTTGATGGTCTTGATGTTGGTCAGGCCATCGTAATCATTATAAATATCATAGAGCTGGTTGTACTCCACAAGGTCGGCGTGGAGTGCGTCCATCTGGGCTGTGAACTCTTCCTCGTTGTCGCAGTAGGCGATGACCTGCGTCACGGTGTCGAACACATCATAGAACACGGTGGAGTAGCGCTGCGGGCCATCGGCGGCGCTGGAGGCGGTGGAGCCGGAGGTGCTGCCGCAGCCAGCCAGCAGGCTCAGGCTGAGCGCAGCCGCCAGCAGGGCAGAAAAAATACGCTTGGTCATCATGCTTTGGCGGTCTCCTTTGCGGCGGTAAAGGCGGTGTGCTCTTCCTGCAGATGTGCCAGCAGGTCACCGAACACCCAGCTCTTGCTGGTGGGGGTCACAACGGCCTTGAGGGGGATGTTCACCTGTGCCTGCTTCATCAGGTCGAGCAGGGTGTCCACATCCTTATCCTTGAAGTTGGCCAGCACCAGCGCCGGGGGATAAGCACCCGGCTCCAGCACCAGGGTGCGGGTGGTCTTGACCTCCACCTCGCCCAGCAGCTGGGCCACGGTCCTGCCTGCATCGGCAGGGGAGACCAGCTGCAGCTTCATCCCGAAAGCGGGGGCCATCCCCTCCAGGATGCCCCGGTCGGCGGCAGAAAGGTTCCAGCCCAGTGCCAGCGGGATGCCGGCATTCTGGTTGCGTGCAATGTGAGCTTTCATAGAAATACCTCGTTTCAAGGGTGAATTCAAAATACACCATAGTATACCATATTTGATGACAAAAGAAAACAACCCCCTCAGTCACGCTGCCGCGTGCCGAGAGGGTCGTTCCATTCTCAGTTCATCTTCTTGCCAAAGAACTCGACTTCTTTGGTGATAAAGCCCATCAGTTCATCGAACTGGTCGGGGGTCAGGCTCTGGGCACCATCGCACTTGGCCTTGGCGGGGTTGTTGTGCACTTCGATCATCAGACCGTCGGCACCGGCGGCCACAGCGGCCTTGGCCAGCTGGGGCACCATCCAGGCGTGGCCGCAGGCGTGGCTGGGGTCCACCACAACGGGCAGGTGGGTCATTTTGTGGAGCATGACCACACCGGCCAGGTCCAGGGTGTTGCGCATACTGGTCTCAAAGGTGCGGATGCCGCGCTCGCAGAGGATAACGTTTTCGTTGCCCTCGGCCATGATGTACTCGGCGCTCATCACAAATTCTTCCAGCGTGTTGGCCAGGCCGCGTTTGAGCAGCACGGGTTTTTTCTGGCGGCCCACGGCCTTGAGCAGCTCAAAGTTCTGCATATTGCGGGCACCCACCTGGATGAGGTCTACATTCTCGAACAGGGGCAGGTGCTCGGTGTTCATGATCTCGGTGACGATGGGGGAGCCGGTGGCGCGGCGGGCCAGCTTGAGCAGGTCCAGGCCCTCGCTCCGCATTCCCTGGAAGGAGTAGGGGGAAGTGCGGGGCTTGAACGCGCCGCCGCGCAGCAGGGAAGCGCCTGCATCCTTGACGCGCTGGGCGCAGTAGGTGATCTGCTCCTCGCTCTCGATGCTGCAGGGGCCTGCAATGACGGCGAAGTTGCCGCCGCCGATCTTCACGCCGTTGACATCGATCACGCTGTCGTCGGGGTGGAACTTGCGGTTGGCTTTCTTGTAAGGCTCAGACACGCGGCGGCAGGTCTCGACCACGGGGTTGGCCAGCACCCAGCTCTCGGCAATGGCCTTGGTGTCGCCGATCAGGCCCAGAATGTGGGTGTCGCTGCCCTTGGAGTCGTTGATCTGCAGCCCCATATCCTGCAGCTCGTGGCAGAACTCGCGGACCTGTGCGTCAGGGGCATCCTGTTTCAGTACAATGATCATGGTGGTCGTCTCCTTATCCTTCTCACACAAACGGCACAGGAGACCGGCTCCATTGCCGTGATTTATTTTCGTGAAGTTCAGTTTCCTGAAGCATGGGCCTATGATAACACTTCAGGGAACTGAAGTCAAGAGAAATTTTGAAATTTAGGAAAGAAAGTGGTAGAATAGGGGCAGCCTGAGAGGGTAAGGAGTTTACAAGGAGCGATCATCAATGGGAAAAGAAGCAAAAACGAATGCCATGCGCATCCTGGAACGGGCCAAGGTGCCCTATACAGCCCACGAATATGCCCACGAGGAGGGCGTGGCGGTGGACGGCGTGACCGTGGCCGCCAGCATGGGGGAGGACCCGGCTTGCGTATATAAGACGCTGGTGACCCAGGGCAGCAGCAAAAACTACTTTGTGTTCGTCATTCCGGTGGCGGCAGAGCTTGACCTGAAGGCCGCTGCCCGCAGCGTGGGCGAAAAAAGCGTAGCCATGATCCATGTGGCCGATATCAATAAGGTCACCGGCTATGTGCGCGGCGGCTGCAGCCCGGTGGGTATGAAAAAGCAGTACACCACCGTGTTTGATGAAAGCGTGCTGGCTCAGGAAAAGGTCTATGTCTCCGGCGGCCGCATTGGTACGCAGGTGTGCTGCGCACCCGCCGACCTCATCCGGGCAGCAAGGGCAGCAACAGCGAAGATCATCTTCTAAGGTAAAACGCCCTTACTGCCAATGCAATGACGGAGAGGCTGTACAGAGCGGGGCCTGTCCCAGTGAGATAAAACTTACTTTATTATATTTTCTAAAAAAGTCATACTTAAAAAGAAATACGGTGTCGAAACTGCACAAAACTTTTGAAAGTTTTTTGACGCGGGAGAACACAAGGGAGAAATTGCCCCAAGGGCCTTTGCAAAGTGGAATTTTTGCCGTAAACTGTATGTAGTACAGGGACGGTACCCCGGCGGATGCCGGGTGCCGCCTGAAAAAGCGCAGAGCAAAAGGGGAACTTCAAAGATGAAGATGCTGTCGGGCTTCACAGAACAGAACACCATTCGTGCTGTTCAGGGGCATCGTGCAGCTTTGTGCAAAGCGCTGGGAGAGCATACGCAGAAATAAAGGCCGTGGTGCAGGTGTACCACAGCTTTTTTTTGTTTTGCAGACGGAGAAAGAGAGGTTCGGATATGATTCGGAAAGTTGCAGTGATCATGGGCTCGGACAGTGATTGGCCGGTGGTAAAGGGGGCCTGTGCCCAGCTGAAGGCGCTGGACATCCCCTTTGAGGCACACATTCTTTCGGCCCACCGCACCCCTGCCGAGGCCGCGGATTTTGCCAAAAATGCCCGGGCCAACGGCTTTGGTGTGATCCTGTGCGCGGCGGGCATGGCGGCCCATCTGGCCGGTGCCTTTGCCGCCAACACCACCCTGCCTGTCATCGGTATCCCGATGAAGGGCGGCGCGATGGACGGTCTGGACGCGCTGCTGGCCACGGTCCAGATGCCCAGCGGCATCCCGGTGGCTACCGTGGCCCTGAACGGGGCCAAGAACGCCGCCTGGCTGGCTGCCGAGATCCTGGCCCTGAGCGATGACACACTGGCCGGGAAGCTGGAGGCCGAGCGGGTGAGCATGGCACAGCAGATCGCAGCCAAGGAAGAAAAGCTGCAGAACGAACTGAAAGAGTTGTAAGGAGAACCAATGTCTGATTTTGCATATCCGCTGCACGAGGAATGCGGCGTTTTTGGCATTTACGACCGGGCGGGCACCGAGGACGTGGCCGCTGCCGCCTATTCTGCCCTGTATGCACTGCAGCACCGCGGGCAGGAGAGCTGCGGCATTGCGGTCAACGATGACGGTGTCATCCAGGGCCACCGCGACCTCGGCCTGGTGAACGAGGTGTTCACCCCTGCCGTGCTGGGCAGTCTTTCCACCCCCACGGCCCACATGGCAACGGGCCATGTCCGCTATGCCACGGCCGGCAGCCGGGTGCGGGCCAACGCCCAGCCCATGATCGTCCGGCATGGCCGGGGCACCATGGCCCTGTGCCACAACGGCAACCTGACCAATGCCCTGGAGCTGCGCCGTCAGCTGGAGAACGAGGGTGCCATCTTCCACGGCTCCTCCGATACCGAGGTCATCTGCTACCTCATCACCCGCAACCGCCTGCGGATGGGCAGCATTGAGACTGCCATCAGCAAGACGATGGATGTGCTGGAGGGTGCATACAGTCTGGTGATCATGTCTGCCACCAAGCTCATTGCGGTCCGGGATCCCCGGGGCTACCGCCCTCTGTGCATCGGCACCCTGCCCGGCGGCGGCTACGTCTTTGCCAGCGAGAGCTGTGCGCTGGATGCTGCGGGCGCGACCCTGCTGCGGGACGTGGAGCCCGGCGAGATCGTCATTGCCGACACCAAGACCGGTGAGCTGCGGAGCATCAAGGATCACTGCGGCCGCCCGGACACCCAGATGTGCGTGTTCGAGTTCATCTATTTCTCCCGCCCGGACAGTATCATCGAGGGCAGCTCGGTGCATGAGGCCCGCAAGCAGGCAGGCCGGTTCCTGGCACAGGAGCACCCTGTGGAGGCCGATGTGGTCATCGGCGTGCCGGATTCCGGTCTGGATGCGGCGCTCGGCTACTCACAGGAGAGCGGCATCCCCTACGGCATCGGCTTCATCAAGAATAAATACATCGGCCGCACCTTTATCCAGGGCAGCCAGAAGCAGCGCGAAAACAGCGTGCGCATCAAGCTGAATGTGGTGTCCAGCACCGTCAAGGGCAAGCGGGTCGTGCTGGTGGATGACTCCATCGTGCGCGGCACCACCTCCGCCCGCATCATCAAGCTGCTGCGGGATGCCGGTGCAAAGGAAGTTCACTTCCGGGTCTCGGCCCCCCCGTTCAAATACCCCTGCTACTTCGGCACCGACATCCCCGACCAGAAGCTGCTGGTGGCCACGGGCCGCAATGTGGAGCAGATCAATGAGATCATCGGGGCCGATACCCTGGGCTACCTGTCCACCGAGCATGTGGTGCAGCTGGCCAAGAACGCAAAATGCGGTTTCTGCACCGCCTGCTTTACCGGCGAGTATGCCGTGAGGCCGGAAGAGGTGCTTTCCACCGATATCCATGAACGCCACCTGAACGACCGTCCCAAAAACGAGAAAAAGTTAGGAGAGTAAGAAGATGGAAAAGAGCTATTCTGAGAGTTACGCAGCTGCCGGTGTGGATATCACCGCCGGTTACCGCTCCGTTGAACTGATGAAGCAGTATGTTGCCCGCACCATGAACGAGCACTGCATTGGCGGTCTGGGCGGCTTTGGCGGCCTGTTTGAGCTGGACTGCACCGGCTACAAGCACCCTGTTCTGATCTCCGGCACGGACGGCGTGGGCACCAAGCTGAAGATCGCCATGATCATGAACAAGCACGACACCATTGGCATCGACTGCGTTGCCATGTGCGTCAACGATGTGATCTGCGCCGGTGCAAAGCCGCTGGTGTTCCTGGATTACATCGCCTGCGGCCGCAACATCCCTGAGAAGATCGCCGAGATCGTCAAGGGCGTGGCCGAGGGCTGCGTGCAGGCTGATTGCTCTCTGGTGGGCGGTGAGACTGCCGAGCACCCGGGCATGATGCCGGAGGATGAGTACGATCTGGCCGGTTTCACCGTGGGCGTTGTGGACAAGGAAAAGATCCTGAGCAACGAGACCATGCAGGCTGGCGATGTCATCCTCGCTCTGCCCTCCACCGGTGTTCATTCCAACGGTTTCTCGCTGGTGCGCAAGATCTTTGATATTGATAACGATCCCGATGTTCTGCACACCACCCCCGCCGAGCTGGGCGGCAAGACCCTGGGCGATGCCCTGCTGGCTCCCACCAAGATCTACGTCAAGCCGGTGCTGAAGGTGCTGGAAGAGGTGGATGTCAAGGGCATCTCCCACATCACCGGCGGCGGCTTCTATGAGAACATCCCCCGCAGCCTGAAAAAGGGCTGCTGCGCCCGCATCAAGAAGGAGGATGTCCGCATTCCTGCCCTCTTCCACCTGATGCAGGAGACCGGCCACATCTCCGAGCACGATATGTTCAACACCTTCAACATGGGCGTGGGCATGGTGCTCACCGTTCCTGCCGCACAGGCCGACAAGGCGCTGGAGATCCTCCACGCCAACGGCGAGCCCGAGGCTTACAAGCTGGGTGTCATCGCTGAAGGGGACGGTGTGGAACTGTGCTGAACGTAGCTGTGTTGGTTTCCGGCGGCGGCACCAATCTGCAGGCCCTGCTGGACAGCGAAGCCCGGGGCGAGAACCCCAACGGGAAAATCACGCTGGTCGTGGCCTCCAAGCCCGGTGTCTACGCGCTGGAGCGGGCCGCAAAGGCCGGTGTGGAGGGTGTTGTGGTCCGCCGCAAGGATTACGAGAACAGTGAGGCCTTTGACGCAGCCCTGCTGGAAACGCTGAAAAGCCACAACATCGATCTGGTGGTGCTGGCCGGGTTCCTTTCCGTGCTGGGCCCCAGTGTCATTGAAGCCTATCCCCGCCGCATCCTGAATGTTCACCCGGCGCTCATCCCGTCCTTCTGCGGGCCCGGCATGTACGGCCTGCGCCCCCATCAGGCTGCTCTGGCCCGGGGCTGCAAGGTGACCGGTGCCACCGTCCACTTTGTCAACGAGGAGTGCGACGGCGGCCCCATTCTGCTGCAGAAGGCAGTGGAGATCCTGCCCGGCGACACCCCCGAGGTGCTGCAGAAGCGGGTGATGGAACAGGCCGAGTGGAAGCTGCTGCCCAAGGCAGTTGCCATGGTGTGCAGCGGCGAGATCGAGTAAAAACTCCTTCCGTCACGCCTGACGGTGTGCCACCTCCCTCAAGGAGGGAGGCTTGAGGCTCCCTCTCCGAGGGGGCTGTCGCCGTAGGCGACTGGGGGAGTTCCGTAATAGGAGAATTTGACATGGAAAAGATCAACCTGAACGATTATCTGGCCTCCAACGAGTATCCCGGCCGCGGCATTGCTGTGGCGATGGCCCCCGATGGCCGCCAGATGTTCATCGGCTACTTTATCATGGGCCGCAGTGAGAACAGCCGCAACCGCGTGTTCGACCCCGTGCCCGAGCGCGGCGGCATCTGCACCATGGCTGCAGACCCCGACAAGCTGGAGGACCCCAGCCTCATCATCTATAACCCCGTGCTGACCCTGGGCAAGACCCACATCGTGACCAACGGCGACCAGACCGATACCATTTTTGACCTGATGAGTCAGGGCAAGAGCTTTGCCGATGCCCTGCGCACCCGCACCTTTGAGCCGGACGGCCCCAACTACACCCCCCGCATCTCCGCTGTGGTGTACGCTGATGGCAGCTACCAGATGAGCATCCTGAAATCTGCCGACGGCAACGGCGACAGCGTCCAGCGCTATTTCTTTGATTACCCCCAGCCTGTGGCCGGTGAGGGCCATTTCATCAGCACCTACAAGCACAACGGAAACCCCATCCCCAGCTTTGAGGGCGAGCCCCTGCGCTTTGCCTGCCCCCGCACCATCGGCGATTTTGCCCATGGCCTGTGGCAGAACCTGAACCCCGACAACAAGGTCAGCCTGTTTGCCCGCGTCATCGACCTGGACAGCGGTGAGACCGGCGATATGATCTTCAACAAATACGATGCTGTCAACAGCGATCTGGACGACCCCGAGGAGCCTGAACTGCTGCCCGAGGAGCTGGAGCTGCTGGCAAAACTCGATGCCGAAGCGGAATAACGAAGACTTAAGGAGGATGCATCAATGAACGAACTCGCACTGAAGTACGGCTGCAACCCCAACCAGAAGCCCAGCCGCATCTATATGGAAGATGGCTCCGACCTGCCCGTGACTGTGCTGAACGGCAAGCCCGGCTACATCAATTTTCTGGATGCCCTCAACTCCATCCAGCTGGTCAAGGAGCTGAAGGCGGCCTGCGGCCTGCCCGCCGCCGCTTCCTTCAAGCATGTGTCCCCGGCGGGTGCCGCCCTGGGCCTGCCCCTGACCGATGTGGAGCGCAGGATGTACCACATTGCCCCGGACTTTGAGCTCTCTCCGCTGGCCTGCGCTTACGCCCGTGCCCGCGGTGCTGACCGTATGTCCTCCTTTGGCGACTGGATCGCCCTCTCCGATGTCTGCGATGTGCCCACCGCAAAGCTCATCCAGCATGAGGTCTCTGACGGCATCATTGCCCCCGGTTATGAGCCGGAGGCTCTGACCATTTTGGCCGGTAAGAAAAAGGGCAACTACAATGTGGTGGCCATTGACCCCGACTACAAGCCCGCCCCTGTGGAGCACAAGCAGGTGTACGGCATCACCTTTGAGCAGGGCCGCAACGAGCTGACCATCAACGCTGACACCATGCTGACCAACTGGGTCACCGAGAACAAGAGCGTGACCGAGGAGCAGAAGCGGGACCTGATCATTGCCCTTATCACCCTGAAATACACCCAGTCCAACAGTGTCTGCTACACCGCAGGCGGCCAGACCATCGGCGTGGGTGCCGGCCAGCAGAGCCGCATCCACTGCACCCGTCTGGCAGGCCAGAAGGCCGACAACTGGCAGCTGCGCCACATGGACAAGGTGCTGAATCTGCCTTTCCGTGACGATGTCGCCAAGCCCAACCGCGACAATGCCATTGATGTGTATATCGGTGACACCCCCGAGGATGTCATCGGCGACGATGTCTGGGCCGAGACCTTCACCGAGCAGCCCGCACCCCTGACCGCGGAGGAAAAGAAAGAGTACCTGAGCCATGTTACCGGTGTCTGCCTGGGTTCCGATGCCTTCTTCCCCTTTGGCGACAACATCGAGCGTGCCCGCCGCTCCGGCGTGACCGCCATTGTCCAGCCCGGCGGCTCTATCCGCGACCAGCAGGTCATTGACACCTGCAATAAGTACGGCATTGCCATGGCGTTCTGCGGCATCCGGCTGTTCCATCACTAAAAGAGACGGGTTAAACCTCTCAGTCGCGGGCTTCGAGCGTTAGCGATGATGACGGAGAGGTTGAACAGAGCAGAGGATATCCTAAAAGCAATAACCCATCAGGAGGTTATAGAATATGCAGAAAAAAATCTTAGTGGTCGGCGGCGGCGGCCGCGAGCACGCCATCATCAAGGCACTGAAGAAGAGCCCGGACTGTGGCGAGATCTGGTGCGCTCCGGGCAACGGCGGCATCAGCTATGATGCCAAATGCAAGAACATCAAGGCTACGGACGTAGAGACCATGGTGGCCTTTGCTGCCGAGGAAAAGTTTGATTATGTGGTTGTGGCGCAGGATGACCCGCTGGCGCTGGGTATGGTGGACGCGCTGGCTGCAGTGGGCATCCCTGCCTTTGGCCCGGACAAGGCCGCTGCCCGCATCGAGGCCTCCAAGGTGTTCTCTAAGGACCTGATGAAGAAATACGGTATCCCCACCGCAGATTATGCCACCTTTGATGACCCCGCCAAGGTCATGGATTACATCAAGGCAAAGGGCAAGTACCCCGTGGTCATCAAGGCCGACGGGCTGGCACTGGGCAAGGGCGTGCTGATCTGCGAGAACGAGGAACAGGCCGCCGACGGCGTGAAGGAGATCATGCTGGACAAAAAGTTCGGCGCTTCCGGCAACCATGTGGTGGTGGAAGAGTTCCTCACCGGCCCTGAGGTCAGTGTGCTGAGCTTTACCGACGGCAAGGTGGTCAAGCCCATGGTGTCCAGCATGGACCACAAGCGTGCCAACGACCACGACACCGGCCTGAACACCGGAGGCATGGGCACCGTGGCCCCCAACCCCTACTACACCCCGGCCATTGCTGCCGAGTGCATGGAAAAGATCTTCCTGCCCACCATTCAGGCCATGAACGCCGAGGGCTGCCCCTTCAAGGGCTGCCTGTACTTCGGCCTGATGCTCACCCCGGACGGCCCCAAGGTCATCGAGTACAATTGCCGCTTCGGCGATCCCGAGACCCAGGTGGTGCTGCCCCTGCTGGAGAGTGACCTGCTGAAGATCATGGCTGCCTGCACCGAGGGCACACTGGCCGATACCGAGGTCAAATTCTCCGAGGGCGCGGCCTGCTGTGTTATTCTGGCCTCCGGCGGCTATCCGGTGTCCTATGAAAAGGGCAAGCCTATTTCCGGCCTGACCAACGGCCAGCTGGAAGGGGAGAGCAACATCACAGTCTACCACTCCGGCACGGCACTGCGTGAGGACGGCACGCTGGTCACCAACGGCGGCCGCGTGCTGGGCGTGACTGCAACCGCGCCCCGCCTGACCGCCGCCATCACGCAGGCATACGCCGCCGCTGAGAAGATCAGCTTTGAAAAGCTGCACAAGCGCACGGATATTGGTATGAGAGCGCTGAAAGCAATCGCTGAACAATAAAAAAGAGGGGGATTCACCCATGGTCTATCGTATTTATGTAGAAAAGAAGCCTGGCTTTGATGTGGAAGCCCAGGGCCTGAAAAATGAGCTGGTGAGCCTGCTGGGCATCCAGTCCCTGAGCGGCCTGCGCCTGCTGAACCGCTATGACGTGGAGGGCATCGACGAGGCACTGTTCAACCAGTGCGCTACCACCGTGTTCAGTGAGCCGCCGGTGGACAACACCTATGCGGAGCTGCCTGAATTCGAGGGCATTTCCTTTGCTGTGGAGTACCTGCCCGGCCAGTTCGACCAGCGCGCCGATTCTGCCGCCGAGTGCATCCAGCTCATCAGCCAGGGCGAGCGCCCGCTGGTCCGCTCTGCCCGTGTCTACCTGCTGGAGGGTTCCCTGACCGAGGAGCAGGTGGCAGAGATCAAGAAGTACGTTATCAACCCGGTGGAGGCCCGCGAGGCTTCACTGGAGACCAAAGCTACCCTGAAGATGGAGTATCCCGTGCCCACCGCTGTGGCCACGCTGGAGGGCTTCAACGAGCTGGACGAAGAGGGCCTGAAGAAGTTCATCGACGAAAAGGGCCTGGCCATGGATCTGGGCGATATCAAGTTCTGCCAGGAGTACTTCCGCTCTGAGCACCGCGACCCCACCATCACCGAGATCAAGATGATCGACACCTACTGGTCCGATCATTGCCGCCACACCACCTTCGGCACCATTCTGGATGATGTCCAGATCGACGATGCCGTGGTGCAGGCAGCGTTTGACCGCTACATGGCCATGCGTGCCGACCTGGGCCGTGAGGAGAAGCCCCGCTGCATGATGGATCTTGCCACCATCGGTGCCAAGGAGCTGAAGAAGCAGGGCATCCTCAAGAATCTGGACGAATCCGAGGAGATCAACGCCTGCACCGTCAAGATCAAGTGCGATGTGAACGGCAAGGATGAGGACTGGCTCTTCCTCTTTAAGAACGAGACCCACAACCACCCCACCGAGATCGAGCCCTTCGGCGGTGCGGCCACCTGCATCGGCGGTGCCATCCGCGACCCGCTGTCCGGCCGCAGCTATGTCTATCAGGCCATGCGTGTGACCGGCGCAGGCGACCCGCTCAAGCCTGTCAGCGAGACCCTGCCCGGTAAGCTGCCCCAGCGCAAGCTGGTGACCACTGCCGCCGCCGGTTACTCCTCCTACGGCAACCAGATCGGCCTTGCCACCGGCCAGGTGGATGAGATCTACCACCCCGGCTATGTGGCAAAGAGAATGGAGATCGGCGCTGTGGTGGGTGCGACCCCTGCCTCCCACGTCCGCCGCGAGTGCCCCGCCCCCGGGGATGTCATCGTCCTGCTGGGCGGCCGCACCGGCCGCGACGGCATCGGCGGTGCCACCGGCTCCTCCAAGGCCCACAATCTGGGCAGCCTGGACCACTGCGGTGCCGAGGTGCAGAAGGGCAATGCGCCCATCGAGCGCAAGCTCCAGCGCCTGTTCCGCCGTGAGGATGCCTGCAAGATGATCAAGCGCTGCAACGACTTTGGTGCGGGCGGCGTTTCCGTTGCCATCGGCGAGCTGGCCGATGGCCTGTATATCGACCTGAACAAGGTCACCAAGAAGTATGACGGCCTGGACGGCACCGAGCTGGCCATCAGCGAGAGCCAGGAGCGCATGGCTGTGACCCTTGCCCCCGAGGATGTGGACAAGTTCATCGCCATTGCCACCGAGGAAAACCTTGAGGCGACCCCCGTGGCAAAGGTCACCGAGGAAAAGCGCCTGAACATGGTGTGGAACGGCGTGTCCATCGTCAACATCAGCCGTGAGTTCCTGAACTCCAACGGTGCGGAGAAGCACCAGAACGTCCATGTGGAGCAGGGTACCGTCTGGCAGCCCCAGTGGGCCGGCATCACCTTCAGCCAGAAGATGAAGAACATGGTGGGCGACCTGAACATCTGCAGCAAGAAGGGCCTTTCTGAGCGGTTCGACAGCACCATTGGTGCCGCCACCGTCCTGATGCCCTTTGGCGGTGCTTACCAGCTGACCCCCCAGAACGCCATGGTGGCAAAGCTGCCCGTGGATGGTGAGACCAACACCTGCTCCGGCATGGCCTGGGGCTACAACCCCTACCTGATGAGCGCCAACCAGTATATCGGCGCACGGATGGCCGTGGTGGACAGTGTCACCAAACTGGTGGCCTCCGGCTTCCGCTATGAGGATGCCTACCTGACTTTCCAGGAGTACTTTGAGCGCCTGGGCACCAAGCCCGAGCGCTGGGGCAAGCCGCTGGCCGCCCTGCTGGGTGCTCTGGATGCCCAGATGGGTCTGGGCATTGCCTCCATCGGCGGCAAGGACAGCATGTCCGGCTCCTTTGAACAGCTGGATGTGCCCCCCACGCTGGTCTCCTTTGCCACTGCCATCGGCAAGGCCAGCAAGGTGGTTTCCACCGAGTTCAAGAAGCCCGAGAGCACTGTTGTCCTCATCCGGCCCATTCTGGACCCCGAGACCGGCTGCCCCAACTTCTTCTCCCTGAAGGCAAACTACAAGATCGTGGAGCAGATGATCGAAGAGGGCATGGTGGCATCTGCCTGCGCCGTGGGCTACGGCGGCATTGCCGAGGCCCTGTTCAAGATGGGCCTGGGCAACCGCATCGGCTTCAAGATGCGCGCTGATATGCCCACCCACCGGATGTTCGAGCCCATGTACGGCTCCATCGTGCTGGAAATGGTCTCTGATTCCCCCGCAGGCGAGCTGCTGGGCGAGACCACCAGGGAGTATACCTTTGAAAGCTGCGGCGAGACGCTGGATATGGCAGAGCTGCAGGAAATCTGGGAGAGCAAGCTGGAGCCTGTGTACCCCTACCGCAAGGCAGGCCCCACCGTGGAAAAGATCAACGGCAAGCTGAACGCCCCCGCTGCCCCCAAGATCGGTGTGGCAAAGCCCAAGGTGATCATCCCCGTGTTCCCCGGCACCAACTGTGAGTACGATACCGCCAAGGCCTTTGCCCGCGCCGGTGCTGACCCTGAGATCCTGGTCATCCGCAACCTGACACCGGCGGACGTTACCGCCAGCTGCGAGGCACTGGTCAAGGCTATTGGCGAGAGCCAGATCGTGATGCTGCCCGGCGGCTTCTCCGGCGGCGACGAGCCGGACGGCAGCGCCAAGTTCATCGCCTCCTTCTTCCGCAGCCCTGCGGTCACCGAGGCGGTCCGCGACCTGCTGCAGCACCGCGACGGCCTGATGCTGGGCATCTGCAACGGCTTCCAGGCCCTGATCAAGCTGGGTCTGGTGCCCTACGGCGATATCCGCCCCATCACGGCCTATGACCCGACCCTGACCTTCAACACCATCGGCCGCCACCAGAGCATGCTGGTGCGCACCCGCGTTGCATCCACCGGCAGCCCCTGGCTGTCCCACTGCGATGCAGGCAGCGAGTACGAGATCGCCATCAGCCACGGCGAGGGCCGCTTTGTGGCACCCCAGAACGTGCTGGATCAGCTGGTTGCCAACGGCCAGGTGGCTACCCAGTATGTTGATCTGGAGGGAGAGCCCACCATGGATCAGCGCTACAACCCCAACGGCTCTCTGCTGGCCATTGAGGGCATCACCAGCCCGGACGGCCGCGTGTTCGGCAAGATGGGCCACTCGGAGCGCAGCGGCGAGTACCTGTACAAGAACGTCACCGGCGATAAATATCAGCCGATCTTTGAGGGCGGCGTAGACTATTTCAAGGTTTGATGGTAGAATAGAGAAAAACTCCTTCCGTCATCGCTGACGCGATGCCACCTCCCTCTCCGAGGGAGGCTGAAAGGCCCCCTCTTCGAGGGGGCTGTCGCCGGAAGGCGGCTGGGGGAGTTACTTTCAGGAGGAAACAACCAATGTCACAGCATGATCGTTATATCAGCCCCTTCTCTACCCGTTATTCTTCCGATGAGATGCAGTACATCTTCTCGGATGACAACAAGTTCCGCACCTGGCGCCGCCTGTGGGTGGCGCTGGCCCGGGCCGAGATGGAGCAGGGCCTGACCAATATCACCCCCGAAATGGTGGCCGAGCTGGAAGCCCATGTGGACGACATCAACTACGAGGTCGCCATTGCGCGCGAGAAGCTGGTGCGCCATGATGTGATGAGCCACGTTTACGCTTACGGCCAGCAGTGCCCCAAGGCAGCAGGTATCATCCATCTGGGTGCCACTAGCTGCTATGTGGGCGATAACACCGATATCATCGTGATGCGGCAGGGCCTGGAACTCATCCGCAAAAAGCTGATCGGTGTGCTGGCAAAGCTCTCCCGCTTTGCTGAGGAGTACAAGGACATGCCCTGCATGGCCTATACCCACTGCCAGCCTGCACAGCCCACCACCGTGGGCAAGCGTGCCACCCTGTGGGCAAACGAGCTGGTGATGGATCTTGCCGAGATCGACCACCGTCTTGCCACCCTGCAGCTGCGCGGTGTCAAGGGCACCACCGGCACCCAGGCTTCCTTTATGGAGCTGTTCAAGGGCGATGCAAACAAGATCCGCGCTGTGGATGCTTCCATTGCCAAGGAGATGGGCTTTGCCCCGGATGCGGTGATCCCCGTGTCCGGCCAGACCTACAGCCGCAAGGTGGATGCCTTTATCCTGAACGCTCTGGCAGGCATTGCCCAGAGCTGCATGAAGTTTGCCACCGACCTGCGCCTGCTGGCCAACTTCAAGGAGATGGAAGAACCCTTTGAGAAGAACCAGATCGGTTCCTCCGCCATGCCTTATAAGCGCAACCCCATGCGGTGTGAGCGCATCTGCGCCCTGAGCCGCTACCTGATGGTGGATGTGCTGAACCCCAGCTTCACCACCGGCACCCAGTGGTTTGAGCGCACTCTGGACGACAGCGCCAACAAGCGTGTTGCCATGGCCGAGGGCTTCCTGGCTGCCGATGCCATCCTGAACATCATGCTCAATGTCACCGACGGCATCGTGGTCTACCCCAAAGTGGTGCACAGCCGCCTGATGGCAGAGCTGCCCTTCATGGCCAGCGAGAACATTATGATGCAGGCTGTGGAAAAGGGCGGCAACCGTCAGGAGCTCCACGAGCGCCTGCGCCAGCACGCCATTGCCGCTGGCAAGCAGGTCAAGGAAGAGGGCCTGCCCAACGATATGGTGGACCGCGTTGCCGCTGACCCCGCCTTTGGCCTGACCAAGGAGGAGATCGTGGCCGGTCTGGTGCCCGAAAACTTTGTGGGCCGTGCACCCCAGCAGGTGGAGGAGTTCATTGCAAATGTGCTCCAGCCCATCTTTGATGCCAACCCCGATGCTGTGGAACAGCACGCTTCTCTGAGCGTTTAAGGGTGTGGCCCGGCAGCTTTCTCCTCGGACACGGCTCGGGCCATTCCATCGCCCGCCCTACTGCCTGCGGCAGCAGGGTCCCACCCCAGCGGACGGTCCTCGGAGAAACTCCCGGTCCACTGAACTGCAAAATCTATCGCTGCGCTCCGCCTTTGGGCAGGGCGCAGCTTTGCTATAACCGGAAAAGGAGAACCTATGCGACTAGACAAATATCTGGCCGAGACGGCCCAGTGCACCCGGAGCGAGGCAAAGACCCTGCTGAACAGGGGACGGGTGACGGTGAACGGCGCGGTGTGCAAAAAGGGGGACACCCAGCTCAGGGAAGGGGACAGCGTGGCGGTGGACGGTGCGCCGCTTGCTTACCGGCAGTTCGTCTACCTGATGCTCAACAAGCCTGAGGGCGTGGTGAGCGCTTCCACCGACAAGCGGGATACCACCGTGGTGGATCTGATCGGGGATGCCTACCCCCGGCGGGAGCTGTTCCCGGTCGGCCGGCTGGACAAGACCAGCACCGGCTTTGTTCTGCTGACGGATGACGGCGGCTTCGCCCACGAGATCCTTGCCCCGAAGCGCCATGTCTCCAAGACCTACACGGTGGTCATTGACACACCGCTGACCGAGGAGATGCGCAGGGGCTTTGCCGAGGGCGTGACGCTGGCGGATGGCACCGCCCTCTCCCCGGCAGAGGTGGAAGCCCTGACCCCGGACGGCCTGACCGTGAAAGTCAGGCTCAGGCAGGGGGTGTACCACCAGATCAAGCGGATGTTCGGTGTGTACGGCGCGGGCGTGAACGCCCTGCACCGGGATGCCATCGGCGGGCTTGCGCTGGACCCGGCCCTTGCACCGGGGCAGTGGCGGGAGCTTTCTGCGGAGGAAGTGACAGCAATTACCACCGGAGCCTGACTGCTTTTCACCTGATTTTCAAAAAAACATCACATTTTGCCGGTAAAATATTCACAAGAACCACGCAAAACAGTGCTTTTTGGGCCTGAAAATACCCCCGAAAGATAATTTCACCAAGAAAGTCAAAAATATTTTGGTGAAATATGTTGCAAAAGTAAATTCTTTTGTGTAAAATAGATAATGTAAAGCGGCGAAATTGTTAAAAACGACAATCTCGCCCCTGCGGCTTGCACAAAAGAGGAAAAGGGGTATCCATTTATGGCCAATAGAGTATTCCAGAGCGTGATCTACCAGATGAAAGATGCCATCGATCGTGTGGTCGGTGTGGTGGATGAGACCGGCGCTGTGATCTCCTGCTCGGAGCTGAACCTGATCGGAGAGGTGCGCGAGGGCTTTATGGCAGAGCGCCTGACGGCCGGTGACCGCTTTGTGCGGGATGGCTACACCTATCAGCAGTTCTCCAGCGCAAAGCATAACGACTATGCCGTGTTTGTGGAAGGCGCGGACGAGACTGCGGGCCAGTTTGCGGCCCTGCTCTCCATCAGCCTGCAGAGCATCAAGCAGTACCACGATGAAAAGTTCGACAAAGCCAACTTCATCAAGAACGTGGTGCTGGACAACATCCTGCCCGGCGATATCTACGCCAAGGCCCGTGAGCTGCACTTTGCCACCGATGTTTCCCGTGTGGTGTTCATTGTGCGCGTGACCTCCGGCGGCGACATCTCCGCTTACGATGTGGTCAGCAGCCTGTTCCCGGACAAGCAGAAGGACTTTGTGTTCAACATCAGCGAGACCGACACCGTGCTGGTCAAGGAGATCCGCAAGGGCATCGACCGCACCGATATGGAGAAGCTGGCTGCCAGCATCGTGGACACCCTGTCCGGCGAGCATTACATCAAGGCTGTGGTCGGCATCGGCACCCCCATCTCCAACGTGAAGGATCTGGCTACCTCCTTCAAGGAAGCCCAGATCGCCATGGAGGTCAGCAAGGTGTTCGACACCGAGAAGCAGATCATCCGCTACGACAACCTTGGCATCGCCCGCCTGATCTACCAGCTGCCCACCACTGTCTGCGAGATGTTCCTGCGCGAGGTGTTCAAGCAGGGCAGCATCGAGAGCCTGGATCAGGAGACCCTGTTCACCATCCAGCGCTTCTTCGAGAACAACCTGAATGTGTCTGAGACCAGCCGCGGCCTGTTTGTCCACCGCAACACGCTGGTGTATCGTCTGGAAAAGATCAAAAAACTGACCGGTCTGGATCTGCGTGAGTTCGACGATGCCATCGTCTTTAAGGTGGCGTTGATGGTCAAGAAGTACCTGTCCAACAACCCGGCCAAATATTAAGCAAACGCTTGCGGCGCAAAGCCGTCGGCGCAGAACCGGCCGCTCGAAACCGATGCTGGCCGGTTCTTTTTGGTTTGGAGAAAATTATTGGGAGCGAAAACGCATGATAGATTTTGAACACGTTTCAAAGCAGTACAAGCACAACGCAAAGCCTGCCCTGGAGGATGTCAACTTCCATGTGGATGATGGCGAGTTTGTTTTTCTGCTGGGTCACTCGGGCGCGGGCAAATCCACCCTGCTCAAGCTGATCCTGCGCGAGGAGACCCCCACCGAGGGCCGCGTGCTGGTGAACGGGCAGGATGTTGCCCGCCTGCGCCGCCGCAAGATCCCCTACCTGCGCCGTCAGATGGGCATCATCTTTCAGGATTTCCGGCTTATCCCCACCATGACCGTTTACGAGAACATTGCCTTTGCCATGCATGTTACCAACATCGGGCATAAGCAGATCAAAGAGCGCGTGAATTACATGCTGGAGCTTGTCCACCTGGAGGACAAGGCAAAGGTCTACCCCGACCTGCTCTCCGGCGGTGAGCAGCAGCGTGTGGCTGTGGCCCGCGCCCTGGCCCACGCCCCCAAGCTGGTGATTGCGGACGAGCCCACCGGCAACATCGACCCCGAGCTGAGCCTTGAGATGATGGAGCTGCTGGAGCGTGTCAGTGAGATGGGCATCACTGTGCTGGTGGTCACCCATGAGCACGAGCTGGTCCGTCACTTTGACCGCCGCGTGGTCACCCTGTCCGGCGGACACATCATCTCGGATGTGCCCACGGGCTCCATGATCCCCCACCCGCCCGTAGACCCGAAGGAACTGGAAATGGAGGTGTCGCTGGTATGATGAAGCCTTCTACGTTCGGTTTCCTTGTGGTGCGCGGCGTGCGCAACCTGGGCAAGCACTGGGCCATGACCATTGCTTGCATCGCCTCCCTGAGCGTCTGTATGACCCTGAACACCTTTGCCACGCTGGCGGAAGTCAATGTGGACAGCATGGTGAACTATCTGGGCCAGCAGAACGAAATGGTGGTCTATGTGGACCCCGAAGCCGACGATGCCACCATCCAGTCGGTAGGGGAGCGCATCACTGCCACCCCGGGCGTGAGCCGGGTGCAGTACATGTCCAAGGAGGACGTGCTCAACCAGTACCGTGGGTACATGGCGGATTACGCCGTCCTGCTGGACGAATTTGAAAATGATAACCCCTTCAAGGCCAACTACCGTGTCTCTCTGGCGGATCTGAGCCAGATGCAGGCCATGAGCCAGAACTTCCAGAGCATTCCGGGCGTGTACAGTGTTACCGCCCCCATTGAGATGACCCAGACCTTTGTGGAGGTCCAGCGGGCCGTGACCAAGGTGGGCCAGATCGTGATCCTGGTGCTGATGGCGGTCAGCATCATCACGGTGGGCAGCACCATCCGCCTGAGCGTTTTTGCCCGCCGCCGTGAGATCGAGATCATGAAGTATGTGGGCGCGACCAACCACCTTGTCACCCTGCCCTTTTTTGTGGAGGGCCTGACCATGGGCCTGATCTCCGGTGCCATCACCTCGGTAGCCGGTATCTTCGGCTATGCCTACATCGTGCAGGCCTCCAGCACGCTGGGCGGGTTGTGGCAGCTGCTCATGGGCACCGCCATGGTGCCTGTGGATGCCGTCTGGCCCACCATCCTGACGTACAGTCTGGCCGGTGGTGCGCTGGTGGGTGCGCTGGGCAGCATGTTCTCCATCCGCAAGCATCTGAATGTGTAAGCGAAAGGAGCCTTCTCTGTGAAACAAGCAAAACACTCTGCGGGCTTCCGCCTGCACCTCATGTATACCCCCGCCCACGCAAAGCCCGCCCCCGGGCACAGCCGGGCCATGCGCGCCGCCAGCCTGTTTCTGGCAGCGGCCTGCCTGCTGCTGAGCGTTTCGGTCTACCCGGCCACGGCGGCTACCAGCATGTCCAGCCTGCAGAACAAGCTGGATAAGCTCTCCCAGTCCATTGTACAGCACAAAAAGGAACTGTCCAATGCAAAAAAGAAGGAGCAGGCCGCCAAGGCGCTGGAATCGGAGCTGAAGGAAAAGGTCACGGTGGTCCAGAGCCAGATCAGCGTGCTGAAGGGCCAGATCGCCGAGGTGCAGAACAGCATCGGCCTGAAGGAACAGGAGATCGCCGTCAAGGAGCAGCAGATCACCGAAAAAGAAGCGGAGATCGCCGACCAGTGGGGGGATTTCAAGCAGCACATGGCCGCCATGCAGGAGCTGCGGGACGGCGGCAGCGTTGCCATGCTGTCTGCGGTGAACGACCTGTATGAGCTGCTGACCTTCAACGAGGTCATGCAGGACATCTCCATCAAGGACACCGAGATTCTGGACAACATGAAGAACGCCAAGGAAGCGCTGGAAAGCGATAAGCTGACGCTGGAATCCCAGCGCAGCGAGCTGCAAAGCAAAAAGGCAGATCTGGATGCCCAAAACAGCCAGATGCGTGCCAAGCAGAACGAGCTCAACTCCAGCGTAGCCGCCGCCCAGATGAGCGCTGCCGAGGCGCAGCAGGCCCAGAAGGACGCGCAGGCCGCCATTGAATCGGACGAGATGAACTATGAGGCCGTCAAGAAGCAGATCCAGAAGATGATCGCCGCGGCCGCTGCCTCCAAGCCCACCCTGAGCTTTACCGGCTTCATCTGCCCGCTCAAGAGCTATAGCCGCATTTCCAGTGAGTACGGCTGGCGCAAGAACCCCGTTACGGGGGTCAACAAGCTCCACGCCGGTACCGACTTTGCCGCCCCGGGCGGCACGCCCATCTATGCAGCCGCCAGCGGTTATGTGCAGGTGGCGGGCTGGTCCAGCGGCGGCTACGGCAACTATGTCATCATTTACCACGGCAAAATGTCCGATGGCAACCAGTACAGCACCCTGTACGGCCACATGCGGTCGGTCGCCACCTCGGCGGGCAAGTATGTCCAGCAGGGTGAGATCATCGGTTATGTGGGCAGCACGGGCAACTCTACCGGCAACCATCTCCATCTGGAGGTCTGGAAGGGCGGCTCCAAGGCCAATGCCGTCAACCCCCGTGGTTATATCCCCATGAAATAATCTGCATTGTATCAAAGGAGGCCGTCAGGGCTTATGAAGGAAGAAAAACGCAAGCGCATCCTGCGCGTGGGCTGTCTGATCCTGGCAGGGATCTTTGCACTTTCCATGCTGGGCAGCGTGGTTATGATGCTGCTGGTCTGACAGAGGAGGGAAGAAGATGAACCGTAAGATATCGGTCGGCATGGCGGTCAGCATCGTCATCCTGGCCATGACCGTTACCTTTTCCATTACCATGCTGGTGGCGATGCGCCTGTTTGACAGCACCGTTTCCAGCGTGAAGGAAAAGGAAAGCATGTACAACAAGATCGCTGAGGTGGACCGCTATGTCCGTAGCAACGATTACTATCCCATCGATGAGACCACCCTCTACGACCGCCTGACGGCTGGCTACCTGCTGGGCACCGGAGACAAGTACGCCCGCTATTTCAGCGCCACCGCCTATACGGAGCTGATGAATACCCAGAACGGCACCCTGATCGGCATTGGCGTGGAGCTGGCTGTGGATCAGTCCGGCTATGCCAAGGTCATCAAGGTCTACGATGAATCCCCCGCCAAGGAGGCAGGCATTCAGGTCGGCAACTACATCACCGCTGTGGACGGCACCGATGTCAAGAGCATGAGCAGCGTGGATGCCATCCAGACCCGCCTGCGCGGCGAGAGCGGCACCACCGTCAATGTGACCTGGCTGGACAGCGAGGCCGCCGAGCATACCGCTGACCTGACCCACTCCGGCTACAGTTCCACCACCGTGGATTACCAGATGGTGCAGGGCAATGTGGGCTACATCCGGATCCGCCAGTTTGATTCCACCACCCCCAGCGAGCTGGATTACGCCATTCGCAGCCTGAGCGCCAACGGTGCGGGCAGCCTGGTGTTTGATCTGCGCGACAACGGCGGCGGCCTGCTGGACGATGCCATCCAGTGCATCGACCTGATCGCCCCGGAGGGCACGCTGGCCTTTGCTGAGGACAAGAACGGCACCCAGACCCTGCTGGGCACCAGCACCAGCGAATCCCAGATCGGCCTGCCCGTGGTCTGCCTGGTCAACGGCAGCACCGCCAGCGCTGCGGAGCTCTTTGCCAGCAGCCTGCGCACCCTGAATGGTGCCCGTCTGGTGGGCACCACCACGCAGGGCAAGGGCACCATCCAGAGCAGCCCCCAGCGCCTGTCCGATGGCAGTGCCGTGGTGGTCACCGTGGCAAAGCTGGTCTGCGGCGACGGCAGCTGCTTTGACGGCACCGGCCTGACCGTGGATGTGGAGCGCCCCCTGACTGCGGACGAACAGACCGCATACTATGATTACACTGTGGAGAACGATCCCCAGATCCAGCGTGCCGTGAGCACTGCCCAGCAGATGAGCGGCACCACCACCGTGAGCGGTGTCAACGAAGCGGCTTCCAGTGAAGCTGCCGACAGTGCCGCCGCCGAGAGCGTAGCGGAAGGGGACGCTGAGGCTGCATCTGCCGAGAGCACTCCGGCAGAGACCGCGCCCGCCGAAAGTGAAGCAGCAGGGGAGAGCACGGCATCCAGTAGTCAAGAATAAGAGAACAACCCTCTCCGTCAGCGCTGACGCGCTGCCACCTCTCCCGAAGAGCGAGGTCTTGGCAATTCATGCAAAGTTTGCGGTTTTGTCAAAAGCGCCCCCTTTGGGGAAGCTGGCGAGCGAAGCGAGACTGAGAGGGTTATTTTGGAAAAGAAAGGATAGAGCCATGCCCGAACTGACCGACCTGTCTTATGTGCGCGCCCTGTGCGAAAAATATGATTTTGCCCTCTCCAAGGGCTTTGGCCAGAACTTCATCGTCAACCCCGGCCTGCCCCCCAAGATCGTGGATGCCAGCGGCGTGGACAAGCGCTACGGCGTGCTCGAGATCGGCCCCGGCATCGGCGTGCTGACCCGGGAGCTGGCAAAGCGGGCGGCAAAGGTGGTCTCCATCGAGGTGGATGAGCGCCTGCCGCCCCTGCTGGCCGAGACCATGGCCGGTGTGGACAACTTCAAGCTGGTGCTGCAGGATGTGCTCAAGGTGGACCTGAAAGCCCTGATCGCGCAGGAGTTCCCCGGGATGCCGGTGGCAGTCTGCGCCAACCTGCCCTATTATATTACAAGCCCCATTGTGATGAAGCTGCTGGGTGACCGCCTGCCCATCGAGAGCCTGACTGTGATGGTGCAGAAGGAAGCAGCCGATCGTCTGGCTGCCGCCCCGGGTACCCGGGCCTCCAGTGCCATCAGCTGTGCGGTGAGCTATTACGCGACCTCTAAGATGATGTTCACCGCCGCCCCGGGCAGCTTTTACCCGGCCCCCAAGGTGACCAGCGCTGTGGTGCGGATGGAGATCCGCCCCACCCCCGCCGTGCAGGTGGAGGACGAGGAGGGCTATTTTGCCCTTGTGCGCGCGGCCTTTGGCCAGCGGCGCAAGACTGCCGCCAATGCCATTGCCAGCGGCCTGGGGATGCCCAAGGATGCCGTGACCGCTGCCATTGAAGCCGCCGGTTTCGATGCCCGCATCCGTCCTGAGGCCCTGACGCTGGAGGATTTTGCAAAGATCCAGAGCGCACTGGCACGGTGACTTGTTTTAATAATTCGGTTTTCCAAAAGCAGGAGCTCTTCGCAAAGCGTGGAGCGCCTGCTCTTTTAGAATATAAAGCGGAAAATACGGTGTCTTTTTGACGAGAACAATTCCGGTTGTTTTGTCCGCAGCATTGTCTGTTAAATTTCCTGCACGCTTTACCATGTAAAAGCAAATATATTTCATCGTTTTTGCGCGGCAGACTTTGCTTTTTGAAGAAAAAGCTGTGTGTGCTCCATTGACATCTTTTTATTTCAATGGTACAATATATGACGTGTTAAGGTTTTGCGGGAGGAGCACAGGTGCAGACAGAGGGGTCTGTTTCTGCGCTCTTTTGTATTCCCTGGCAATACAGGATTCAAAAAACCTCCGCAGAATAGTGGGAAAATAGCAGGACATCCCGCCCTGCACCATGCACTGAAGCACGGAATTATTATAGGGAGGAAAACACAATGAACAACAACTACGAGTCTCATGCAATCAGCCGCCGCAGCTTTCTGAAGGCTTCCGGTGTCGTTGGTGCCGCCGGCATTCTGGCCGCCTGCGGCGGCAACTCTGGCAGCAGCTCCACCGCTGCTTCCTCTGGTGCTACCAGCGCTCCCAACACCACCGGCGCTACCCCGCTGAAGGAGTTCATCTCCTGGGAGAGCACCAACCGTGAGCTGGAGAGCTGGAACATGCTGTACAGCCAGATGGCTTCCGACATGAATGTCACCACCAACCTGTGGGAAGGTCTGCTGAGCTTTGACTGCTACGGCAAGGCTGTGCCTTCCGTGGCCAAGGAGTGGAGCCACAATGAGGACTCTTCCGTTTGGACCTTCAACCTCCGCGACGATGTGGACTGGGTGGATGTGAACGGCGAGGTCAAGGCTCACCTGACCAGCAAGGACTTCCTCGTGGGTCTGGAGTGGGTGCTGAACGCAGCCAAGAACCAGGCCAACAACACCTCCATGCCCAACGAGACCCTGACCGGTGCTGCTGATTACTATCAGAAGACCAGCGATATGGGCGATGCTGCTGCCGACCTGACCTACCAGGATATGCTGGATGCAGGCGTGGGCGTTGAGGCTCCGGACGACTACACCCTGGTCTTCACCTGCAAGGATCCCTGCCCCTACTTCGATACCGTTGCTGCCTACACCAGCTTCTACCCCGCCTCTGAGGATCTGATCAACGAGCTGGGCGTTGAGGGCTTCCGTGCCTGCGATTACACCAACATGTGGTACAATGGTCCCTATGTGGTGGAGGAGTTCATCAGCCAGAACACCAAGAGCTACATCCCCAACCCCAACTACTATGCAGCTGACGAGGTGTCCCGCTTCGACCGCTTCACCGTCACCATGATCAGTGACGGCACCGTTACCTTCCAGCTGTATCAGAACCGTGAGCTGGACGAGATGGATGTGGGCGAGAGCACCCTGACCACCATCCAGGCTGATCCCAACAGCGAGTACAATGCTCAGCTGTGTGAGAAGCGTCCCAAGAAGTTCAGCTACCAGATGCACTTCAACTACCAGAAGAACAACGAGGACGGCACCCCCGACGACAACTGGAACAAGGCCATCGCCAACACCGCCTTCCGTCAGTGCTTCTACAAGGGCCTGGATCTGACCAACTACTATGCCCGTACCAACAAGATCAACCCCCTGAAGTGCGAGAACGACTACTACACCATGCCCGGTGTCTGCTACAACACCCAGGGCCAGGAGTACACCACTCTGGTGGCCAAGGAGATGGGTTTTGACGGCGAGGCTTACGATGGCAAGACCATGATTCGCTTGCGTTCCAACAACGGCGACATTGCTGACCTGAAGAAGCAGGCCATGGACGAGCTGAGCGCCATCGGTGTCACCTTCCCTGTCCACGCTGCTTACCACATCATCGCAGGTTCCACCACCGCTCTGGATACCGCTACTGTGCTGAAGCAGTGCTTCACCGACAGCTTCGGCGATGACTTCATCGTGCTGGACATCAAGACCTACGTCTCCTCCATCACCCAGGAAGTCCGCAACCCGCAGCTGCAGAGCTTCGTCATCAACGGCTGGGGCGCTGACTACGGCGATCCTGTCAACTTCGTTGGTCAGGAGATCCTGCACGACGACAACGCTTACTACAGCTGGTACTACTCCAACATCGCCAAGGTCGTTGAGGCTGGCCCCGCTGACTGGCAGAAGGATCTGGTGGCCTGCTACGAGGAGTTCACCGATCTGGTCAACACCGCAAAGGCCATCGTTGATGATACCGATGCCCGCTACGCTGCCTTTGCAAAGGCTGAGGCCAGCATGCTGAACAGCGTTCTGGCCTGCCCCTGCAACTTCGATGTTTCCTGGACTCTGACCCACGCCAACGAGTACAGCAAGATCAACGCTATGTATGGTCCCTGCAACTACAAGGCTGTCAACTGGGAGACCAGCGAAGAGGCTTACACCACCGAGCAGTACGAGGAGTTCGCCGCTGCATTTGACGCAGCTACCAAGGCTTAAGTTCCCCGTTTCCCCGCCCGAAAGGGTAGAAATAAAAGTTAAGGGTTCGATAACATGTTAAAATACACGGTTAAGCGACTGCTCCAGTCGCTTGTCACAATCTTTCTGATCGCAACAGCAGTTTTCCTGATGATGCGCTGCCTGCCGACGGACTACTACTTCACTGAGGAACAGCTCATGAAGTTTACCGATCAGCAGAAGACCGCCGCTCTGGAGGCTGCTGGCCTGACCGATCCCATCCCCACCCAGCTGGTCAAGTTCTATAACAACCTGCTGCATCTGGATTTCGGCACTTCCCGCCGCATTCAGAACGGTGCCCCGGTGGTCAAGGTCATTGGCAAAAAGTTTGGTGTCTCCATGCGTCTGGGCCTCACGGCATCCGCCATCTCTCTGGTGGTCGGTGTGCTGATGGGCATCCTGCAGGCGGCATTCAAGGACAAGGTATTCGACTGGATCGGCACGGCCTACACCGTGTTCGTCAACGCGGTCCCGTCGCTGGTGTCGTATTCTCTGGTGCTGGTCTTTGGTTCCAAGTACCTGGGATTCCCCACGCTGTATTCCACCCGCAATGTGAGTGCTTCCAGTGTGCTGCCCATCACCTGCCTTTCGCTGGCATCCATTGCAGGCTATGCCCTGTGGACCCGCCGCTACATGGTGGATGAGCTGACCCGCGACTATATCAAGCTGGCCCGTGTCAAGGGCCTGAGCTCCCGCGAGATCATGTTTAAGCATGTTCTGCGCAACGCCATGGTTCCCATGGTGCAGTATATCCCCCAGTCCATCCTGCTGACGGTGGGCGGCTCCCTGCTGATGGAACGGTTCTTCTCCGTTCCCGGCATGGGCCCCCTGCTGACGGATGCCATCCAGCGCTATGACCTGAACGTTGTGCAGACGCTGGTCATCCTCTACGCTGTGCTGGGCATCGTGGGCGTGTTCCTGGGCGATGTGCTGATGATGGTGGTTGACCCCCGTATTACTCTGACCGGAAAGGAGGAGGCTCGCTGATGGCTAAGGCATCGGATTTTGAGGGCAAGAAGCCCGAAGAACTGTTCTACTTTGTGGATTATTCCCCGGAAGAAGCTGAACGCATCGGCTACTCCAACTATTCCTATTGGGGTTCTGTCATCCAGAACTTCCTCAAGCAGAAGGTCGCTGTCTTCTGCCTGATCCTGTTCCTGGCGCTGACAGTGTTCTCCTTCATTGCGCTGGGCATCGGCAAGTATCACTATACCACCCTGATCTCTGATTCCAGCAAGGCTTTCATCAAGCCCAACGCTGAGTACTGGTTCGGTACCGACAACCTGGGCCGTGACTACTGGTGCCAGGTGTGGTATGCCACCCAGGTTTCCATCCGTCTGGCTCTGGTGGTCGCCGTGGGCGAGAGCATCGTGGGCGTGATCTTCGGCCTGATCTGGGGCTATGTGCGCAGTCTGGACCGCTTCTTCACGGAGCTGTACAACCTGATCGACAACGTGCCCTATATCATTTATATGACCCTGATCGCCCTGATGGTGGGCCAGAGCTTCTGGATCATGGCCATCTCCATGATCGCCATCAACTGGCTTTCTATGGCACGCCGTGTCCGCAACATGGTGTTCATGTTCCGTGACCGCGAGTACAACCTCGCGTCCCGCTGCCTGGGCACCCCGCTGTGGCGTGTGCTGACCAAGAACATCCTGCCGTATCTGGTCTCCGTTATCATCCTGCGTATGGCACTGTCCATCCCGGGCACCATCAATCTGGAATCCACGCTGTCCTACCTGGGCCTGGGCCTGGGCATCGACACGCCTTCTCTGGGCCTGATCCTGAGCAAGGTGCGCGGCTTCTTCCTGGATTATCCGTACCTGCTGGTTTTCCCTGCATCCATCGTGTCCATCATTTCCATTTCTTTCTATATTATGGGCAACGCTTTGTCGGATGCGGCTGATCCGCGCAACCACGTTTGATAGATTGGAGAGAGAGACGTAAATGGATAGACAACCGATTATCTCTGCCAAAGACGTGGAGATCACTTTCAGCCTGCGCGGCCGCAAGCTGAACGCCATCCGCAAGTGCTCGCTGGACCTGTACGAAGGCGAGACCCTTGCCATCGTGGGCGAGTCCGGCTCGGGTAAGTCCGTATTCACCAAGACCTTTGTGGGTATGCTGGATGCCAACGGTATGATCACCGGCGGCTCCATCATGTACGAAGGCCGCGATATGACCAAGTTCACCGAGAAGGATTGGCTGGGTGTCCGCGGCAAGAAGATCGCCATGGTCATGCAGGACCCTATGACCAGCCTGAACCCGCTGAAGAAGATCGGCAAGCAGATCCAGGAGAGCATTGAGCATCACCAGGGTCTGAAGGGCGAGGAAGCCAAAAAGGCTGCCATCGAGATGCTGGGCAAGGTGGGTATCCCCGACCCCGAGCGTCGGTACGAGCAGTACCCCCACGAGTTCTCCGGCGGTATGCGTCAGCGTGTCGTCATTGCCATTGCAGCGGCCTGCCGCCCGCAGATCCTGATCTGCGACGAGCCCACCACTGCGCTGGACGTGACCATTCAGGCACAGATCCTGCAGCTGATCCGCGACCTGCAGAAGGAGCTGGGCATGTCCGTTATCTACATCACCCATGACCTGGGCGTTGTGGCAAACGTGGCAGACCGTGTGGCCGTGATGTACGCCGGCCAGATCGTGGAATACGGCACCGTGGAGGAGATCTTCTACGACGCATGGCACCCCTACACCTGGGCTCTGCTGCAGGCTCTGCCGCAGCTGGGCACCAAGGGTGAGGCCCTGCCCAGCGTGGACGGTACTCCCCCGAACCTGTTCAACGAGATCAAGGGTGACGCATTTGCGCCCCGCAACAAGCATGCGCTGGCAATCGACTTTGTGCAAGAGCCTCCGTTCTTCCAGGTGTCCGAGACCCACGCCGCAAAGACCTGGTATCTGGACCCGCGCGCTCCCAAGATCGAGCGGCCGCACTCCATCCAGAACCTGCGTGAGAAAATGGGAAAGATGGGAGGCGCCAACTTAAATGGCTGAACGCGAAAAGCTGATTGAGCTGAAAGACCTTCAGATCACCTTTGGCTCCGGTAAGAAGAAATTTGTTGCTGTCGATCATGTCAACTTTGACATCTATAAGGGCGAGACCTTCTCGCTGGTCGGCGAGTCCGGCTCCGGCAAGACCACCATTGGCCGTGCCATCTGCCGCATCAACCCGACCTCCGGCGGCGACATCTTCTTCAAGGGCCAGAAGATCAACGGCAAGATCTCCAAGGAACTGGACAAAGAGGTCATCCGCAAGATCCAGATGATTTTCCAGGACCCCATGGCTTCGCTGAACGAGCGCGCCAAGGTGGAGTATATCATTGCTGAGGGCCTGCTGAACCATCATCTCTACAAGGATCAGGAAGACCTGCATGAAAAGGTGATGAACGCCCTGCATGAGGTCGGCCTGCTGCCGGAGTTTGCCTCCCGCTTCCCCCATGAGTTCTCGGGCGGCCAGCGCCAGCGCATCGGCATTGCCCGTGCACTGGTCATGGAGCCGGAGTTCATCGTGGCCGACGAGCCCATCTCTGCACTGGATGTCTCCATCCGTGCACAGGTGCTGAACCTGCTGAACGAGATGAAGAAGAGCCGCGGCCTGACCTACCTGTTCATTGCACATGACCTGTCGGTGGTCCGGTTCATCTCGGATCGTATCGCTGTTATCAGCAAGGGCCGTATCGTGGAGCTGGCTGAGGCGGAGGAGCTGTTCCTCCATCCGCTGCATCCCTACACCAAAGCCCTGCTGAGCGCGGTCCCCATCCCTGACCCCAGCCTCGAAAAGCACAAGAAGCTGCTGGTCTATGACCCCTCGATCCACGATTACAGCGTGGATAAGCCGGTCTGGGAAGAGATCGCAAACGGCCACTTTGTGTATGGCAACCAGCGTGAGCTGGAAGGCTACCGCAAGGAGTATGAAAGCCAGCTGTAAGCTGAACCGCTTTCCTGTATTTTAACACAATGACCCCGCCGCACTGGGAGCTTTCCCGCGCGGCGGGGTTTTGTGCTGTCAGGGAGAAAAAAAGAACCGGACGCTTCAAAAACGTCCGGTTCTGCTTTTTGCTATGGGTTCACGCGATCAGGCCTGAGTGGCTGCGTCGAATGCGGCAGCAAACGCATCGTACTGTTCGGTGGTGTAAGCCTCCTCGCTGGTCTCCCAGTTCACAGCCTTGTAGTTGCAGGGACCATACATTGCGTTGATCTTGCTGTACTCGTTGACGTGGGTCAGGCACCAGGTGATATCGTAGACGGTGGGGAAGATCAGGTTCTCGTCCAGGAAGTAGGCCTCGGCCTTGGCAAATGCGGCGTAGCGCGCATCAGTGTCGTCAACGATGGCACGGCCCTCGTTCACCAGATCGGTGAATTTCTCGTAGGCGGCAACCAGATCCTTCTGGTAGCTGGCGGGGCCATTGTTCACAATGCCTGCGATGTTGGTCATGTTGCAGCTGTAGTAAGCATTGTCGTCGTGAACGATGATCTGGGTCAGGAAGTTGATGGGATCGCCGAAGTCAGCACCCCAGCCCATGTGGACGAAGCTCTGCAGCTTGGGAGCCACGACTTCCTTCATGGTGGAGGACACGAAGGTGTTGACATCCAGCACGATGAAGTCATCGCCGAAGCTGTCGGTGAAGCACTGCTTCAGCACGGTTGCGCTGTCCAGAGCGGAGGTGGAGCCAGCCAGAATATAGTAGGAGCAGTGAACAGGGAAGGTGACACCAATGGCGCTCAGCTCTTCCATGGCCTGCTTCTTCAGCTCGGTGATGTCGCCGTTGTTGGCGCGCAGGCGCTTCATGGTCTTGCCATCGTAAGCCTCGCCGTCCAGACCCATCTCCCTGGCCACCAGGTTGGTGTAGTCGGTGCCGTCAGAGGTGTAGCACAGGCCCTTCATGGTGAAGAAGTCGTTCTCGCACTTCAGGGGATTGATGGGGTTGTAACGGGCGAAGAACTTGTTCAGCACCATGCCCTTGGAGAAGCACTGACGGAAGGCCTTGTTGGCAATGGCCTTGTTCCAGTTCTCATCGGGGGTGCCGTCGGTGTTCTTCTTGTCGTAGTTGAAGATGAAGCAGTAGCTGAACTTCTTGGCACGCTTCTCGCACAGCTGCTGATTGTACTCGTTGGAAGGATCGGACTGAATGGTGGTGATGTTGCTCTCGCCCAGGTCCACCTCGTCCAGCTCGCGGTTCTGATACAGCTGCAGGCTGATGGAACCGTCGCTGATCATGGTGACAGTGAAGCGCTCAAAGCGGCTGACGTTGGCAGCATCGTAGTAGTTGGGGTTGGGGATGTAGCTCTTGGTGTTGCCCTGGATGTACTCCTCCACCACATAGGGTCCGTTGTACCACATGGTGGTGTTGTCGCAGCTCCGGAAGCCATCGACACCCAGCTCCTCGATCAGAGCAGGGGCTACGGGGTAGAAGCTGTTGTAGGCGGCAACGGTATCAAAGTAGGGGCAGGCGCTGGGGCAGGTGAACACCAGAGTGTAATCATCCGGAGCTTCGATGCCCACACCGGCAGCCAGCATGTCCTCGTAGGTCATGTCAGCAGCAGCGTCACCGGCTTCTTTAGTCAGCGCGTAGTACTCGTAAGCACCCACAATGGTATCGTTGGGCATGGAGGTGTTGTTGGCTTCGTTCTTGATGGCGTTCATCACCCATTCGAAACCAACCAGGAAGTCCTTGCTGGTCAGGTGAGCCTTCACCTCACCGTTGCAATCCACCCAGTCCACGTCGTCCCGCAGGTGGAAGGTCCAGACAGTGGCATCCTCATTGTGCTCCCAGCTGGAAGCGATGGCGGGCACCACCTTGCCGTAGCGGTCAAAGCTCAGCAGACCGTCCCACAGGTTGGTGACCACGTTGGCATCTTCAGCCTTCTGGGTGTACAGCATATTCCAGCTTTCCAGCTCACGGTTGCCGCTCTCAAAGGAGATGAACTCCTTCAGGGGGGTAGCGCCGGTGGAGTTGGGGGCAGCAGCGCCGCTGGCGGCAGCACCATTGCCGGTGTTGTTGGACTTTTCGCCGCAGGCTGCCAGCAGGCTGGCGGCACCCACAGCACCTGCACCCTTCAGGAAGGTGCGGCGATCAAAATTGAAGCTCATTGGATGATCCTCCCAGATCTTGCGCGGACAGAGCCGCGCGTTTTTCCTTTTCCTAAACGCAGTGAGGCTGTCTGCCTTTCCAAAAAGTGCACAGGAAAGACAAAAGTCACACCACTGTATATTTTAGCACTTTACTGAAAAGAAGTCAATCCGCCACAGCATAGAATTGGAAACAAAACGGTGACAAACACTTTCATAGGAAAAGAATATGAAAAAATTACTATAAAATGGAAAGAACTGTATATCTGCGAAGAACAGGCGAAAGAGAGAAACTGTTCACGCAGTGCGCACAAAACAGCTATCTTTTTTCACAAAAACATGATACAATAAAGTGTATCTGTATCAATAAGGAGCGCACCATGAAGAAACTGACCTCGATGTACAAACGCTACATGTTCCACCCCATTTTATATAAGACCGTGACCCGCACCTCCATTGTGGCCGTGCTGATGCTGCTGTGGCAGCGCTATGTCAGCGATGGCACGTTTACCATCTGGGAGGCCCCGGGCTTTCTGTGCGGCGTGGTGCTGCTCATCTGGGCCTGGGTGGACTACCTGCGGCTGGATGGCGTGACCATCCACCATCTGCTGGAGGAATTCAAGGGGATGGGCAAGCGGCAGAAAAAGATCCACTCCACCCGCTCCATCATCGACTATGCGGATGAGAAGATCGTCTCCTTTGAGGAGCTGGAACCCGAGGAGCGCACCTATTGCAGCCTGCTCTCCAATCTGGTGCTGGGTCTGCCGCTGGTCGCTGCTGCGCTGATCGCCAGCGTGCTGTAAGGGGGCCGCGGCATGGAACAAGAGCACAAGCAGCTGGTCATCGGCATTCTGGCCCATGTGGACAGCGGCAAGACCACCCTTTCCGAGGCCCTGCTCTACGGCACCGGCACCATCCGCAAGCTGGGCCGGGTGGACCATAAGGATGCCTTTCTGGACACCGACGCGCTGGAAAAGGCGCGCGGCATTACCATTTTCTCCAAGCAGGCCCTCTTCACGGCGGGCAATACCGATTTTACCCTGCTGGACACCCCGGGCCATGTGGATTTTTCCACGGAGACCGAGCGGACACTGCAGGTGCTGGATTATGCGGTGCTGGTCATCAGCGGCACTGACGGCGTGCAGAGCCATACCGAGACGCTCTGGCGACTGCTGCGGCGGTACCGCATCCCCACCTTTGTGTTCGTGAACAAGATGGACCTGCCCGGCCCGGGCAGGGAAGCGCTTCTGATCCAGCTGAACCGTCGGCTGGGGGATGGCTTTGTGGATTTTGGGGCAGAGCAGGCCGACCGGGACGAGGCGCTGGCTGTCTGCGATGAGCGGCTGATGGAGACGATGCTGGACCGGGGAAGCCTGACCGATACCGACCTCATCCCCGCCATTGCCCGGCGGCATGTGTTTCCCTGCTGGTTTGGCTCAGCCCTGAAGCTGCAGGGTGTGGACGCGCTGGTGGAGGGCCTGGACCGCTATACCCGCCCGGCCCCCGCGCTGGAAGCCTTCGGGGCCAAGGTGTTCAAGGTGAGCCAGGATGAGCAGGGGAACCGCCTGACCTGGCTGCGGGTGACCGGCGGCGCGCTTAAGGTGAAAGCCCAGCTCACCGGAGAGGTCGACGGGGAGCCATGGGCCGAAAAAGCCAACCAGCTGCGGCTCTACTCCGGCGCAAAGTTTACGCTGGCAGAGTGCATCGGCCCCGGCCAGGTGTGCGCCGTTACCGGCCTGACCAGAGCCCGCCCGGGCGAGGGTCTGGGGGCGGAACGGGACAGCGACCTGCCGGTGCTGGAGCCGGTGCTGAGCTATCAGGTGCTGCTGCCCGAGGGCGCGGACGTGCACGCCGCGCTGGGAAAACTCCATCGGCTGGAAGAGGAGGAGCCCCAGCTCCATGTGGTTTGGAACGAGACCCTGGGCGAGATCCATGTCCAGCTGATGGGCGAGATCCAGCTGGAGGTGCTGAAAAGCCTGCTGGCCGAGCGGTACGGGCTGGAGGTCAGCTTTGGCCCCGGCGGCATCCTATATAAGGAAACCATCACCGAAGCCATAGAGGGCGTGGGCCACTACGAGCCCCTGCGCCACTATGCAGAAGTCCACCTTAAGCTGGAGCCGCTGCCCCGGGGCAGCGGAATGCAGTTTGCCGCCGACTGCCGGGAAGAGGTGCTGGACAAGAACTGGCAGCGGCTGGTGCTGACGCACCTTGAGGAAAAGCAGCATCTGGGCGTGCTCATCGGGGCACCCCTGACCGATGTGAAGATCACCCTCATTGCGGGCCGCGCTCACCTCAAGCACACCGAGGGCGGCGACTTCCGGCAGGCGACCTACCGCGCCGTCCGGCAGGGCCTGATGATGGCAGACCAGATCCACAAGACCCAGCTGCTGGAGCCGTGGTATGCCTTCCGGCTGGAGCTGCCCTCTGACAACGTGGGACGCGCCATGAACGATATCCAGAACATGGGCGGCAGCTTTGACCCGCCCGAGACCGGAGCCGACGGGGATACAACCCTGCTCACCGGCACGGCACCGGCCTCCACCATGCGCAGCTACCCCATGGAGGTGGTGGGCTACACCCGGGGCAGGGGACACCTGACCCTGACGCTGGACGGCTACCGTCCCTGTCACAATGCAGCAGAGGTCATCGAGGCTGCGGGCTATGAGCCGGAACGCGACCTCGACAACCCGGCGGATTCGGTGTTCTGCGCCCACGGGGCCGGATTTGTGGTGCCCTGGGAGCAGGTGCGCAGCCACATGCATGTGGACAGCGGCTGGGGCAAGACTGCAAAGACCGAGGAAACGGTGCAGGCCCGTCCCCGCCGGATGGCCGCCTATCGTGCTACTTTGGAAGAGGATGCTGAGCTGCTGAAGATCTTTGAACAGACCTATGGGCCCATCAAGCGGGACCCGCTGGCGGCGTTCCGCCCCACCCAGAAGCGGGAACGTCCTGATTTCAACGCCGAGCAGTGGGAGATCCAGCCCGAATACCTGCTGGTGGACGGCTACAACATCATCTTTGCATGGGACGAGCTGAACGCACTCTCCAAAGAGAGCCTGGAAGCGGCCCGCCACAGGCTGATGGACATCCTCTGCAACTATCAGGGCTTTAAGAAGTGCGTGCTCATCCTTGTGTTTGATGCCTACCGTGTGCCGGGCAGCCCCGGCAGCATAGAGCAGTACCACAATATCCATGTGGTCTACACCCGGGAAGCCGAGACCGCCGATATGTTCATCGAGCGTGTTACCCATGAGATCGGCAAGGGCCGCCGCGTCCGCGTGGCCACCTCCGATGGCATGGAACAGGTCATCATCCTGGGCCATGGTGCCCTCCGTGTCTCTGCCCGCATGTTCCATGAAGAGGTGCAGGAGGCGGAGAAGGAGATCCGGAGGTATTTGCAAGGGGAAGGGTAACATCCTCGCCCTCTCCGTCAGCGCTTACGCGCTGCCACCTCTCCCAAAGGGAGAGGCAATGCTGCCTTTATCCAAGACCCGCAATAGGCTCCCCCTTTGGGGGAGCTGGCAAAGCCGTAAGGCTTTGACTGAGAGGGCGAAATCTCACCCGAAAGGAGCCGCCTATGTTCGAAACAACTTCTGATTTTGTTTGGCAGAAGATCCAGCCCCGCCCCCGGGATGCACATAAGGGGACCTTTGGCTCCGTGCTGGCGGTGGCGGGCAGTGCGTCCTACCGGGGCGCGGCGGCGCTGGCCGTGGAAGGTGCCCTGCGCACCGGGGCCGGCATCGTTACGCTGGCAAGTGTGGAGCCAGTGCTGGCGGCTGTGGCCGCCCGCCTGCCCGAGTGCTGTCTCTGCCCCTGCGAATCGGGGGCCGAGGGCGGCATCTCGCCCCAGAATATCGATCGCATCCGGCGGCAGAAGGCCTCTGTTCTGCTGGCGGGCCCCGGGCTGGGTTATACGGCCCAGAGCGCGGCCCGTGCCGCCGAGACCCGGGCGCTGGTAAAAACACTCCTGCCCGGCTTCTCCGGCAGTGCAGTGCTGGATGCGGACGGCCTGAACGCGGCCGCTGACCTGCTCCAAACGGAAAAAATGCTTCACCCTCAAGGAGAACTGATTTTAACGCCCCACCCCGGCGAGATGGCCCGGCTGACCGGGCGCTCTGCGGCAGAGATCAACGCGGACCGGGAAGGCACGGCGCTGCGCTATGCGAAAGCATGGAATGCTGTGGTGGTGCTGAAGGGGGCGCACACCGTCATTGCAGGGCCGGATGGCCGCTGTGCGGTCAATCCCACCGGCAACCCGGGGCTTTCCCGGGGCGGCAGCGGGGATGTGCTGGCGGGCATGACCAGCGCCCTGCTGGCCTGCGGTCTGCCTGCCTTTGAGGCCGCTGCCTGTGCCGTTTATCTCCATGGTGCTGCTGCCGACCGTGCCGCTGTCCTGCACGGGGAAACCGGGATGCTCCCGCATGATCTGCTGGATGCGCTGGGTACCCTGTTTGCTGAAAACGGGCGCTGAGCAGGGGGACGATCCCATCAAAAAAAGAAACGCTTCCTTTCCTCTGGATTTGTGTTATACTGGAGCTATCCAAAACACAACGATCTGCCGGAAAGGAAGCGTTTCTTTTATGGTTCCTGCACTGGAAAAAATTATTGCCGAGAGCGACCGCATCGCCTTTTTTGGTGGCGCGGGGGTCTCCACCGAAAGCGGCATCCCTGATTTCCGCAGCGTGGACGGCCTGTACCACCAGAAGTACGATTACCCGCCCGAGACCATCCTGAGCCACACCTTCTGGGAGGAGAACCCCGAGGAGTTCTACCGGTTCTACCGGGATAAGCTCATTGTGAAGGGGGCAAAGCCCAACGCTGCCCACCTGCGGCTGGCAAAGCTGGAGCGGGAGGGCAGGCTGAAAGCCATCGTCACCCAGAACATCGACGGCCTGCATCAGGCGGCTGGCTCCAAGACCGTTTACGAGCTCCACGGCAGCACCCTGCGCAACTACTGCGTGAAGTGCGGCGCGTTCTACGATGTGGACTTCATTGCCAACAGTACCGGCGTGCCCCGCTGCCCCAAGTGCGGCGGTATCGTCAAGCCGGATGTCGTTCTGTACGAGGAAGGGCTGGACGAGGAGGTGCTCTCCGGGGCCGTGTCTGCCATCCGCAAGGCGGATACCCTCATCATCGGCGGCACCAGTCTGGTGGTCTACCCGGCGGCGGGGCTCATCCGGTACTTCCGGGGCCGCCATCTGGTGGTCATCAACATGCAGCCCACCGGGGCCGATGCGCAGGCCGACCTGTGCATTGCAAAGCCCATCGGTCAGGTGCTGAGCGAGGACGTATTGTTGGAGGACTGAGATGAAAGCTGTCATTCTGGAAAGCTATGTCATGGAGGAAGGCGACCTCGACTGGTCGGGGGTAAAGGCGCTGGTGCCCGATACCGTCAGTTATGTCCGCACGGCCTACGAGGAGATCGCCCCCCGCATTGGAGATGCGGACATCGTTCTGCTGAACAAGTGCCGCATGAATGAGGAGATCTTACAGCAGTGCCCGAACCTGAAATGGGTGGGCATCATCGCCACGGGCACCGACAACCTGGATCTGGAAGCCTGCCGCCGCCACGGCGTTGCAGTGGCCAATGTGCCGGGCTATTCTACCTACAGCGTGGCCCAGATGACCTTCAGTCTGCTGCTGGCCATCTGCCAGTGCGCGGAGCGCTACAACCGTGCCGTCAAGCAGGGGTGCTGGCAGCTGGATATCCCGGAGAGCATCGGCCTGCTGCCCCAGATGGAGCTCTGTGGTAAGACCTATGGCGTTTACGGCTATGGCAGCATCGGGCGGCAGTCAGCCCGCATTGCCAGAGCCTTTGGCATGGAGGTGCTGGTCTGCACCCGCACCGTCCGGCCCGAATACGCCGCCGACGGTGTGGAGTTTGTGGATTATGATACCCTGCTGAGGCGGTGCGATATCCTCAGCCTGCACTGCCCGGCCACGCCCCAGACCCGGGGCCTTGTCAACGCGGAGGCGCTGGCGAAGATGAAGCCCGGGGCCATTCTGCTCAACACGGCCCGGGGCGCGCTGGTGGATGAGGAGGCCGTGGCAGCGGCCCTCCACAGCGGTCAGCTGGGCTTTTACGGGGCCGATGCCTTTGTCACCGAGCCTCTGCCTCAGGAAAGCCCCCTGCGGGCAGAACCCCACGCTATCCTCACACCGCACATTGCGTGGACGACCCGGGAGGCTTTGCAGAACCTGATGGACATTACCACCCGGAACCTGCGCACCTGGCTGGAAGGAAACGGCGAGCACATCGTCAACAGATAAAAAGGAGAGATGAATCATGCAGGCAACCATTCACAACGAATTCCTGACCCTGACCGTGGATACCCATGGTGCCGAAGCAGTCAGCCTGAAAAATGCCGCCGGGCAGGAGATGCTCTGGCAGGCCGACCCGGCTGTCTGGAAGCGCCACGCCCCCATCCTTTTCCCCTGGACGGGCAAGCTGACCGGCGGGGCCTTTACCCATAAAGGCAAGACCTACCCCGGAGGGCAGCACGGCTTTGCCCGGGACGTGGAGCACACCCTGCTCTGCGCCGAGGGCGACACCATCCGGCTGGAGCTGCGCTCGGATGAAAAGAGCAAGGCAGAGCGCTTCCCGTTTGATTTTGTTCTGACCAGCACCTTCCGGCTGGAGGGCAGGACGGTGCACCACACCTTGACCGTCACCAACCCTGCCGATGCCGCCGAGGAGCTGCAGTTCGGCATCGGCTACCACCCGGCGTTCCGCATCCCCTTTGATGACCAGCACACCACCACCGATTACGAGTTCCGCTTCGACCAGCCGGAGAGCCCGATGATCCTGGACGCTTACCCCAACGGTCTGCTGACCGGCAAGTGCGGTTACCGGTGGAAGAACGAGCAGAGCATCCCCCTGACAGACGATCTGTTTGAGAACGACAGCTTCTGCATGGCCGGTCTGCGCAGCCGTACGCTGGGCATCTACGAGAAGGACACCGGCAAGGGGATCGTCTGCAATGTGGAGGGTTACCCCTATACCCTCATCTGGTCGGCTCCGGCAAAGCCAGTGCGCTTTGTCTGCATTGAGCCGTGGCACTCCCTGCCCGGTGCCCAGACCGACACCCAGGAGTGGAGCCAGCGTGCCGCTGCCGCCTGCCTTGCCCCCGGCCAGACCTGGGAGACCACCCTCAGCACAACGTTTGAGCGCTGAAGCAAAGTTTGGCAAAGAAATGCAGGAACCCCTTGACAGAGGGGACTGCATTCTGATTTAATTAGAATCGATAAAAGGGAGTAAAGGGCATTCCGCAGGGCCTGCGGGGTGCTGCATGGCAGCGTCATCACGGCAGAAATGCCCGATGTCATGTGTTGGCTTGAGACTTTTGTCACAGACAGAGTGCTGTGGCAGGGGTCTCTTTTTTCTTGCCCGGCACCGGAACACAAGGAGGAAAAATAAATATGGATCTTCTGAACACATTCGCCAGTCTCTTTTCCAATTTTGGGAATCTGACCTGGCAGATGGTGGTGATGTGGGGCATCGGTGCGCTGCTCATCTACCTTGCCATCGCCAAAAAGATGGAGCCGAGCCTGCTGCTGCCCATGGGCTTTGGTGCCATTCTGGTCAACCTGCCCCTCTCGGGTGCCATCACGCAGGGGGATACGGTCGGCCCCATCTCTGCATTGTTTGAAGCAGGCATGTCCAACGAGCTGTTCCCACTGCTGCTCTTCATCGGCATCGGTGCCATGATCGATTTTGGCCCGCTGCTGGAAAAGCCGTGGCTGATGCTCTTTGGTGCGGCGGCCCAGTTCGGCATCTTCTTTACCCTGTTTCTGGCGGGCTTCTTCTTTGACCTGAAGGATGCTGCCTCCATCGCTGTCATCGGTGCGGCAGACGGCCCTACCGCCATTTTCGTGGCCAACACGCTCAACTCCCAGTACCTCGGTGCCATCATGGTGGCAGCCTACAGCTACATGGCGCTGGTGCCCATCGTGCAGCCGCCCGTGATCCGGCTGCTGACCACGCAGAAGGAGCGCCGCATCCGGATGTCCTATGAAAAGGGCAGTGTTTCCCAGCTGACCAAGATCCTGTTCCCCATCGTGGTCACGATCATTGCAGGCATGGTGGCTCCGGCCAGTGTGGCGCTGGTGGGCTTTTTGATGTTCGGCAACCTGCTGCGGGAGTGCGGGGTGCTGAATGTGCTGAGCGAGACCGCCCAGAATGTGCTGGCAAATCTTATCACCATCGTGCTGGGCCTGACCGTTGCCGGGCAGATGACCGCCGACAAGTTCGTGCGGCCCGACACCCTGCTCATCCTTGCACTGGGTCTGGTGGCCTTCGTCTTTGACACGGCCGGCGGCGTGCTGTTTGCAAAGCTGCTGAACCTTTTCCGGCCGGAGGGCAAAAAGCTGAACCCCATGATCGGCGCGGCCGGCATCTCGGCCTTCCCCATGAGCGGCCGTGTGGTCAACAAGATGGGCCTGGAAGAGGACAACCAGAATTTCCTGCTGATGTATTCCATCAGCGTCAATGTTTCGGGACAGATCGCGTCCGTCATTGCAGGCGGCCTGATCCTGACCCTGATGGCTTAACGGAGGTGATCGCATGCTTCATCTTACTTCGTGGATGACCACGCTGCCGATGATGCTGATCGGGATGGTCGGCATCATCCTTGTCATCGGCATCATTGTTCTGGCAGTGATGCTGCTCAACCGGCTGACGAGCCGGAAATAAAAGAAAAAGGCGATGCAGCTGTTCAAAACTGCATCGCCTTTTTGCTTGTGTAAGATTACAGAGCCTGGATGGCGGCCTTGATGCGCTGGGCGGCGACCTTGGTCTTTTCGGCATCGCCGAAGGCGGTCAGGCGGAAGTAGCCCTCGCCGCACTCGCCGAAACCGACACCCGGGGTGCCGACAACGCCGCAGTTCTCCAGCAGCCAGTCGAAGAACTCCCAACTCTTCATGCCGCCGGGGCAGCGCAGCCAGATGTAGGGGCTGTTCTTGCCGCCGCAGTACCACACGCCGCACTCGTCCAGCGCGTCAGCAATGACCTTGGCGTTCTGGCGGTAGTAATCGAGGTTGGCCTGGATCTCAGCCATGCCGCTCTCGGTGAACACGGCGGCAGCAGCGCGCTGAACGACGTAGGGCACGCCGTTGAACTTGGTGGTCTGGCGGCGCAGCCACAGCTTGTTCAGGTTCATGCCCTCGCGCTCCAGCTCGTGGGGCACGATGGTGTAGCCGCAGCGGGTGCCGGTGAAGCCTGCGATCTTGGAGAAGGAGCAGATCTCAATGGCGCACTCGCGGGCACCCTCTACCTCAAAGATGCTGCGTGCCAGAGCGGGATCGGTGATGAAGCACTCGTAGGCGGCATCGTACAGGATAACGGCGTTGTTCTTTTTGGCGTAGTCCACCCAGGCCTTGAGCTGCTCGCGGGTGTAGGCGGCACCGGTGGGGTTGTTGGGGCTGCAGATGTAGATGATGTCAGCCTTCACGCTGTCATCGGGCATCCCCAGGAAGCCGTTCTCCTGGCTGGTGCGGCTGTAAATGATCTTGCGGCCGTCGGTCACGTTGTCGTCCACATAGGTGGGGTAAACGGGGTCCGGAACCAGAACGGTGTTGTCCACATCAAACAGGCCCAGCACATTGGCCAGGTCGCTCTTGGCACCGTCGGAGATAAAGATCTCATCCTCAGCCAGCTGGGTGCCGCGGCCTGCGTAGTAGCCCTGAATGGCCTGCTTCAGGAACGGATAGCCCTGCTCGGGGCCGTAGCCGTGGAAGCCCTCCTTGGTGCCCATCTCAGCGGCGGCATCCTGCATGGCGGTGACCACGCACTTTGCCAGAGGCTGGGTCACATCGCCGATGCCCAGGCGGATGATCTCCTTTTCGGGGTGTGCTTCCTGATAGGCGGCCACCTTGTGGGCAATGTCCACGAACAGGTAGCTTGCCTTCAGCTCGCCGTAATGGTGATTCATTTTCATAAGTTGTTCCCTCGCTTTATATGATTGCCCGCCCTCTCAGGCCGCTTCGCGTCCAGCTCTCCCAAAGGGAGAGCCGATGCAGCGTCTACGCCAGCAGAAGCTGACCGTTGAGCCGCAATTGCCTCTCCCTTTGGGAGAGGTGGCATTGCAAAGCAATGACGGAGAGGGCGAGGATGTTAAACTTCCGCAACTCCCTCGTACACCGTGACAGCGCTGCCGGTCATCAGCAGCTGCCTGCCGGGCAGTACCCGGATGACCAGCTCACCGCCGCGCAGCTGCACATGGATATCCTGCCCGGCGGGGCAGATGCCCAGCTCGGTCAGAGCCGCCACGGTGGCACAGGTGCCGGTGCCGCAGGCCCAGGTCTCGCCGCTGCCGCGTTCCCACACCCGCATCTTCAGGTGGGCGGCATCCACCACCTGCACGAACTCGGTGTTGATGCGCTCCGGGAAGTTGGCATGATGCTCGAACGCCGGGCCGATGGCTTCCAGCTTCAGGCTGTCCACATCCTCCACCACGGTCACGCAGTGGGGGTTGCCCACGCTGATGCAGGTCACCTTCCACACTTTTCCCTCTACGGTGAGCGGCTGATCCACCAGCGGGTCCTCGCCCATGTGGATGGCAGGCAGGTCAGCCGGCAGGGTGCTGTAAGTGCCCATCTCCACCTGCCACAGCTGTGCGCCCTGCCGGGTGATGCGCTTGACACCGCTGTTGGTGTCGATGGCCAGGACAGGCTTTTCCACCCCGTGGGTGTAGAGCCACTCGGCCACACAGCGCACGCCGTTGCCGCACATCTGGGCCTCGCTGCCGTCTGCGTTGAAAATGCGCATCCGGCCATCGGCCCCGGGGGTCACAGGGGCGCAGATACAGATGATGCCGTCTGCACCCACGGAAAAATGCCGGGCTGAGAGCCGCTGTGCAAGCGCGGCAATGTCTGCGGGCACACCGGATGCACGGCAGTCCAGATAGATGTAATCATTGGCACAGCCCTGCATCTTGGTAAATGACAATTTCATGGAGCATTCTCCTTTACAGGCGGGACCTCTGCGGCCATGCTGAGGCAGCATGGCTGAGAGGTTTGGTTCGTCACATATAATCATAAGAATCAAACGGGCTTCTGTCAAGCAAAAAAGAGGGCTTTGTGCAATTTTCATCGGTTTTTTCTGCCCGTAAAGGGCCGGAATGCAAAACAGGGCTTGACAAGATACGGCCCATGGGATATAAAAAGAGAGAGTGCTTTTGCGCGCCGGAGAGGGCGTGCAGGCAGAGAAGAAAGAATCATTGACAAAAGGAGACCGCGACGATGGATACTTTTGAAAAGATCCGTGCACTGCTGGCAGAGCAGCTGGATATTGACCCTGCTAAGATCACGATGGAGAGCGACATTATGAGTGATTTCGAGGCCGACAGCCTGGATATCGTGGACATGGTGATGACGCTGGAGGATGAGTTTGGCATTGAGGTGCCGGACGATGCCATCGAGAATCTGCGCACCGTGGGCGACGTGGTGGAATTTGTGGACAGCCACAAGGGCTGATAACAGTTTTGCAAAAAGGCCCCGCACCCGCAGCGCTGCACACGGCGGCACTGCAGCGGGGCTTTTAATATGAGCTCGTGCGGAACGGCTGGAACACAGGCGTTTGGCGCACGGCTTAGGAGGATATAACAAAATGGCAAAAGACAACAAGAAGCTTGTGCAGGCGATCACCAGCCAGGAAGAAAACTTTGCACAGTGGTACACCGACATCTGCGTCAAGGCAGAGCTGGTGGAGTACTCCAGTGTCAAGGGCTTCATCATCCTGCGCCCCTATGGTCAGGCCATCTGGGAGCTGATCCAGAAGGACATGGATGCCCGGTTCAAGGCAACCGGTCACGAGAACGTGGCCATGCCCGTGCTGATCCCCGAGAGCCTGCTGCAGAAGGAAGGCGAGCTGGTCAATGGCTTCGCGCCGGAGGTGGCGTGGGTCACGATGGGCGGCTCTGACAAGCTGGAAGAGCGCCTGGCAGTGCGTCCCACCAGCGAGACCATGTTCTGTGACCACTGGTCCCGCGTGCTGCACAGCTACCGTGAGCTGCCCATGAAGTACAACCAGTGGTGCAGCGTGGTGCGCTGGGAAAAGACCACCCGTCCCTTCCTGCGCAGCCGTGAGTTCTGGTGGCAGGAAGGCCACACCATCCACGAGACTGCCGCCGAGGCCGAGGCCGAGACCCAGCAGCAGCTGAACTGCTACGCGGATGTCTGCGAGCAGGATCTGGCCATCCCTGTTGTCAAGGGCCGCAAGACTGATAAGGAGAAGTTTGCCGGTGCTGAGGCTACCTATACCATCGAGGCCATGATGAAGGACGGCAAGGCCCTGCAGAGCGGCACCAGCCATTACTTCGGCGATAAGTTCAGCAAGGCTTACGACGTGACCTTTACCGGCCGCGACAACCAGCTGCATCACCCGTTCCAGACCAGCTGGGGCGTTTCCACCCGTCTGGTGGGTGCCATCATTATGACCCACGGCGATGACGACGGCCTGATCCTGCCCCCGGCAGTGGCCCCCATCCAGGTCGTGGTCGTGCCCATCGCCGCCCACAAGCCCGGCGTTTCCGAGAAGGCCGCTGAACTGGCTGAGAAGATCAGCAAGTATGCCCGCGTCAAGCTGGACGACAGCGACAACGCCCCCGGCTGGAAGTTCTCCCAGTGGGAGATGAAGGGTGTGCCCCTGCGCCTGGAGATCGGCCCCAAGGATCTGGAAAAGAACCAGTGCGTGCTGGTTCGCCGCGACACCCGTGAAAAGATCTTCGTGAGCCTGGACGAGCTGGAGACCGCAATCCCGGCCCAGCTGGAGGCCCTGCGCAAGGACCTGTACGAGCGTGCCCTCGCCAACCGCGAGAAGCGCACCTGGGCAGCCACCACCATGGAGGAAGTCAAGGAGCTGGCCAAGGCCAACACCGGTTACATCAAGACCATGTGGTGCGGCGACCTGGCCTGCGAGATGAAGATGAAGGAAGAGGCTGGCCTGTCCAGCCGCTGCATGCCCTTTGAGCAGGAGCACATCAGCGATGTCTGCCCCTGCTGCGGCAAGCCCGCCAGCAAGATGGTCTACTGGGGCGTGGCCTACTAAGCCGCTCCACAGTCAAAGCCTGATCCGATGAAAAAAGCAGCTTTCCCGTCCAGCGGGAGAGCTGCTTTTTTGTGTCTGCCTATTGACAACTATGTATCTACTGTATATACTGTAAATATACAGACGCAACGGAGGCGGCAGATATGAATCTCTTCATCGATAACAAGAGCGGTGCACCCATCTACGAGCAGCTCTACACCCAGATCAAGAACCAGATTTTGAGCGGAGAACTGCAGCCGGAGGAAGCTATGCCGTCCATCCGGGGGCTGGCGCGGGATCTGCGCATCAGTGTTATTACTACAAAGCGGGCCTACGATGAGCTGGAACAGGAGGGTTTTTTGTATGCGGTGCCCGCCAAGGGCTTTTTCGTGGCAGCGAAAAACACCGAGCTGCTTCGGGAAGAGAACCTGAAAAAAATCGAAGCACACCTGACGGAAGCCGTCCGGCTGGCGGCTCCCTGCGGGCTGACCAAACAGGAACTGACCGAAATGTTGGAATTGCTGTGGGAGGAATGAACCATGAACGCATTAGAACTGCACGGCCTTGAAAAGCACTACCCGGATTTTACGCTGGGGCCCATTGATCTGGAACTGCCCGGCGGCACAGTCTGCGGGCTGATCGGTGAGAACGGTGCGGGCAAGAGCACGACCATTAAGCTGATCCTGGACATGATCGACGGAGACGCTGGCACTGTGAAGCTGTTCGGGCAGGAGGGAATCACCCCGCTTGCCAAAGCCGATATCGGCGTGGTGCTGGGCGGCGAGGGCATCCCCACCTGCCTGACCGCGCTGCAGGTGGGTAAAGTGATGGCGGGCATCTATCCCAATTGGGATGCCGCCGCTTACGCGGATTATTGTAAGCGCTTTGACCTGCCGGAGAACAAGAAGTACGGCGACTATTCCACCGGCATGAAGATGAAACAGTGCCTTGCCGTGGCACTTTCTCATCACCCCAAGCTGCTGCTGCTGGACGAAGCCACCAGCGGTCTGGACCCGGTGGTGCGGGATGAGCTCATCGATCTGCTGCTGGACTTTGTGCGGGATGAGAACCATGCAATTTTGATCTCGTCCCACATCGTCAGCGATTTGGAAAAGCTCTGCGATACCATTGCCTTTCTGCACAAGGGGAAGCTCCTGCTCTGTGAGGACAAGGACACGCTGCGGGAGGAGTACGCCCTCTGGCACGGCACTGCCGGGCAATTGGAGGAGCTGGATAAAAACGCCATCGTCAGCCGTCGGGTGACAGCCTACGGGGCCGAGGCACTGGTGAAGAGGGAACTTGTCCCGGCGGGCAGCACCCTGACACCGGTGAGCATCGAAGAACTGTTCGTTTTGATGGTGAAAGGGGAGAATGTGCGATGAAAGGACTGCTGCTGAAAGACTGGTATCAAGTCAAAACAAATATGCGGATGATGTACCTCACGATGCTGGCCGTGCTGGCGATCTGGATCCTGAGCACTTCCGGGGATTCGAGCTTTGCGGTGAATTATTCAGCTATTTTTCTGGGGATCATGCCCGCCTACCTGCTTTCCTACGACCACGCCAGCGGGTGGACGGAGTACAGCTTTGCCCTGCCGCTGAGCAAGGAACTTCAGGTGGCAGAAAAATATCTCGTGGGTCTGCTTTGCACGGCGGTCTCTGCGGCGCTGAACGGAATTTTCTGCGGCATCCGGTTCTGTATGGGAAAACCGCTTCCTGCGATGCCGATCGGCCTTTTGCTGGGGGCGGGCGCAGCTTCCATCCTGCTGATAAACGGGATCATGCTGCCGCTGTACTACCGTTTTGGCGCAGAAAAGGCGCGGATGCTCTACATGCTGATGTTTGCCGGAATGGGCGCTGCCCTGGGCGGCGGGATGGTCCTGATGGATGCCGTGCCGGAACCAGGCGCGGCCATTGCCATCGTCGGTGTGCTGGCAGCGGTGCTGGCCCTGTATGCCGTGTCCTGGCGGGTGTCGGTGGCATGGTATGGAAAGTATAAGAAGTAAGCTCTTCTTTGTGCAATATAGCAATAATCCGGTAAAAAAACTGTAAAAGGGGTTGAAAAATCCGGCCCGGCGTAGTATGATAACGGGGCTGAAAGAAAAATCTTACACCAAGGAGGAGTTTGTTTCCATGTCCAGTGACCATACGGATCACCCCAAACAACGCTTCTCCTGCGATGCGGGCCGTGCAAACGTGTTAGCCGCATCCTGAACTGCATGCCCTTTGTACACCGCAGGAGTTGTAACCAGACCGATGCGGTGTATTTTTTATGCCCGGAAACGGGAAACGGAGGGACCAAACCATGCAGAAGAAAAATTATGTGCAGGAGATTCTGGAGATCATCCACAGCGGCCTGCCCCAGGCAGAGCTGGCTGAAAAGCTGTCCGATTACCATGAAAATGACCTGGCCGATGCCCTGACGGTCCTGACACCGGAGGAGCGCCAGAAGGTGTACACCGCACTGGGCGTGGATACGGTGGCAGAGATCTTCTCCTATCTGGACGATGCAGAGCCCTACCTGAAGGAGCTGGACCCCGAGCGGGCCGCCCGGGTCATCTCCCACATGGATTCGGACGATGCCGTAGATGCTCTGGATGACCTGGAAGAGGACGATAAGGCAAAGATCGTCCACCAGCTGGACAAGGATGCCGCCGATGATGTGAAGCTGCTGCTCTCCTATAACGAGGACGAGATCGGCAGCTGCATGACCACCAACTACATCTGCATCCGCAGGGATATGACCATCCGACAGGCCATGAGTGAGCTGGTGAAGCAGGCAGGCGAGAACGATAACATCTCCACCCTGTATGTAGTGGATGAGAACGAGCACTTTTATGGTGCCATCGACCTGAAAGACCTCATCGTGGCCCGTGCGGAGGAGCGCTTGGAAAAGCTGATCGCCCGCTCCTACCCCTACGTCACCGACCACGAGAAGATCAGCGACTGCATCGACCGCATCGTGGACTACGCCGAGCGCTCGCTCCCTGTCCTGAACGACAGCGGGAAGCTGCTGGGCATCATCACCTCGGCGGATGTGGTCGAGTTGGTGGACGACGAGATGGGCGATGATTACGCAAAACTCGGCGGCTTGACCAGCGAGGAGGATCTGAACGAGGGTGTGTTCCAGAGTGTGAAAAAGCGCCTGCCCTGGCTGATCGCCCTGCTGTTCCTCGGGATGCTGGTGTCCTCGGTGGTGGGTGCGTTTGAATCGGTGGTGGCGGTGCTGCCCATCGTCATCTGCTTCCAGTCCATGGTGCTGGATATGGCCGGCAATGTGGGTACCCAGTCGCTGGCTGTGACCATCCGTGTGCTGGTGGACGAGAACCTGACCACTGCCAAAAAACTCCAGCTGCTCTGGAAGGAAATGCGGGTGGGCCTGACCAACGGTGCATTGCTGGCCGTGCTGGCGCTGGGCTTCTTGGGCTGCTACATCCACTTCTTCAAGGCTTACGCCTGGGGTGAAGCCTTCCTGCTCTCGGGCTGTGTGGGCGTATCTCTGGTCGTGGCCATGGTGATCTCCAGCCTGGTGGGCACGGTCATCCCCATGCTGTTCCATAAGATCCACATCGACCCCGCCGTGGCTTCCGGCCCGCTCATCACCACCATCAATGATCTGGTGGCTGTGGTGGTCTACTATGGCCTGGCCGCCGTGGTGCTGATCGATATGTTCCATTTGGGCTGAAATAGAGAAAGGCTGCTGCCGACAACTCCCTCAGTCACGGCTTCGCCGCGCCAGCTCCCTCTTGGAGGGAGCCTTGACGTAATGGCAATCTGTGAAAGCCTCCCTCATTGAGGGAGGTGGCATCGCGTGAGCGATGACGGAAGAAGTTTGGCAACAGCCTCTTTTTACTTATTCTGTATCCAATACCGCTGTGTCAGCGTTCCATCGGAGGAATCAAACTGCTCATCCTCCAGCACGCCGCCGTTGGCGCGGATGGTCTTTGCTGAGGCAACGTTGTAATGGTCGCAGCAGATGCGCACCTTTTCGATGTCTCGTTCTTTTGCCTTTTCCAGCGTCAGGCGAAGCATCTGGGTGGCGTAGCCATTCTGCCGCTCCGAGGGGCGGACGCTGTACCCGATGTGCCCGCCGTAGGTCAGCAGGTAATCGTTGAGCCGGTGGCGCAGGTTGGTCATGCCCACCAGATGCTCGTGCTCATCCAGAGCAAGATACTCCGTGGCGGGCACGAGACCGGCGGGGGTTGTGGCCGGGTCTTTCAGCTTGCGGAGTTGGGCCAGCCAGGCATCGAAGTCGGCATATTTGTCCAGAGCCGAGGTGCCGTCCATCCGGGAGTTAATGGCCAGAAATTCTTCCCGATAGGCCATTACCTGTTCCCGGTCGCCCTCATCCGGCTCCCGCAGGTGGATCTTCTGGGGTGAGGTGCGCCGGGTGGCGGTGCGGAAATCCGGAGCCTTCATCAGGCCGTGGCAGTTGCAGTAGAAGTAAAGCACACCTGCGCCCCGCAGGGAGAAGCGGGCAGAGGCATCTCCCTCGGGGTAGAGCTTGACCAGCTGCAGCTTATCGCCGGTGAGGTAGGCCAGAAACGAGATGTAATGGTTTTTCTCCATGGGGTGGTGCAGGGTGACGAAGAGCTCGTCCTCCACCCGCTCCACGGTCAGCTGATGATGCTCGTCGGCATCCTCGGCTTCGGCGATGTCCAGCGCAGGCAGGGTGATGCCGCAGCAGCTCACCACGGCCTGCCCGGTGGCGTGGAGCACATTGCCGCAGAGAGGGCAGACGTAGAGCTTGCTCCGCAGCAGGTTGGCTGCCCGGTTCCGGTTGATGATGGGTTCTCCCTGCATCAGCTCCAGCACGCTGACCCCCAGAGCCGCAGCCAGCGGTTCCAGCAGGGAGATATCGGGCAGACCCTTGGCGGTCTCCCACTTGGAAATGGTCTTGGCGCTGACAGAAAGCGTTCCGGCAAGCTCTGCCTGGGTCAGGCCCTTGGCTTCCCGCAGCTGCCGGATGGTGCTGCCTGTGACGTATGTGTTCATAATGAATGAAACCTCTCAGTCTCGCGTTGCTCGACAGCGTACGGGTTGCGGCTCCCAGCATCCACTTCGCACAAAGTATTGTGCTCGTGTCTTGCTGGCCGCGGCCCCAACAACTCCTCCCTTCATCCGCCACTGGCGGCGGTCGTCGTCGTTGCCTAATAGGGGAGCCCTTGGCAAGTCGGGCAAGCGTAATTGTTGAACCAGAGTATACTATACAAAAAAACTCCACGCAACCTACGCTGCGTGGAGTTCGTGCTTTCAGGAATTATTCGGCCTCGGTCTCGTCTTCCTCGTCCGGATCCAGCTCCATGGTGAACACGGCCTTTTTCAGCTTGCCGCAGCCCTGGGCCTTCAAGCCGGATTTGTACGGCTCCCCGGCCAGATAGAGGGCAAAGCGGCCCTCGCAGAGCATTCCGGCAATGCTGGTGCCGGCGGTGCCCACGGTGGTATCAGCGGCTTCGTCAGCGGGCCGGGTGGGGCTGAACTCGCCCAGGGACACTTCAAACAGCTCACTGCCCTCGAGGTCGGTCTCAAGGGTCAGGTGGTTGTCGTGCAGGACAAAGGGGGCCTTGTCGCTGGCCTGCGGGGTCACGGTGCTCACCATGACCACAGCCTTGTCACCATCGATGCGGGTGCGCCCGGCGGGCAGATTGTTGATATCCCGCGCCATGATGAACTCGATGACGCTGTCCAGACTGCTGCACAGGCCCAGATAGTTGGGGAGATTGTTCAGGGTATCGTAGATCATGGATCAGTCCTCTTTCGGGTCGGTCAGAAGCTCCTTGATGCTGGGCACAACGCCGCCCAGATTTTGCAGCTCCGACGGAATGATGATCTTGGTGGCCTTGCCGTTGGCGACCTTGGCCAGTGCCTCCAGGCTGCGCAGAGCCAGCACCTTGTCGTTGGGCATGGCTTCGTTCAACAGGCGGATGGCATCGGCGTTGGCCTTCTGCACCGCGAGAATGGCCTGGGCCTCGCCCTCAGCTTCGAGAATGCGCTGCTGTTTGACGGCATCGGCACGGAGGATGGCGGCTTCCTTTTCGCCCTCGGCGGCGGTGATGGCGGCCTGCTTCTCACCGTCGGCTTTCAGGATGACGGCGCGCTTTTCGCGCTCTGCTTTCATCTGCTTCTCCATGGCTTCCTGGATCTCGCGCGGCGGGATGATGTTCTTGACCTCCACGCGGTTGACCTTGATGCCCCACTTGTCGGTGGCTTCATCGAGGATGGCCGTGATCTTGCCGTTGATGACATCGCGGCTGGTCAGGGTGTGATCCAGCTCCATCTCACCGATGATGTTGCGCAGGGTGGTGGCGGAAAGGCTCTCGATGGCTGCGATGGGCTGGTTGACACCGTAGGTGTAGAGCTTGGCATCCATGACCTGGAAGAACACCACGGTGTCGATCTGCATGGTTACGTTATCGCGGGTGATCACAGGCTGGGGAGGAAAGTCCGCGACCTGCTCCTTCAGGCTGACCTTTTTGGCGATCCGCTCAATGAACGGGATCTTGACATGCAGGCCGGCCGACCAGGTGTCGGAGTAGCTGCCCAGACGCTCCACAACGTACACCATGGACTGAGGCACGATGACGATGTTGGTGACGACGATGAGCAGGATGACAAAGATGAGCGCGAGGATTACAAACAGCATGATAGGCATAGAGACGCTCCTTTTTTAGTGGTTGATGGATTCGGTCAGGATGGGTTCCACGATGAGCAGAGTGCTGTGGATCTCGGTGACCCGGCAGGCCTGCCCGGGGGTCAGGGTATCGCCGGGGGTGGCACAGCGGGCGCTCCAGTCCACGCCGTCCAGCCGCACCCGGCCCGTCTGCTGGGCGGAAACAGGGGTCAGCACCCGGGCCTCCCGGCCAAGGGCGCGGTCACCGTTGGTGGGGGTGGGCTGCTTGTGCAGCCGTTTGGCCAGCGGCTTGAATGCCAGCAGGCAGACCGCGCTGACTGCAATGAACACCACCGCCTGCACCCGGAACGAGTGGGTGAACAGGCAGCAGAGCAGGGCTGCCGCGCTGCCTGCCGCAAACCAGACGGATACCATGCTGAAGGTCATACCCTCCAGCGCCAGGAACCCGACGGCGGCAAGGAGCCAGAAAATGGGGTCAATGGACATCGAACATCCCTCCTTATGATCCTATTATAGAGCATCCGGTTGGGGGAAGGTCAAGAGATTTTTGCTGAATTGTTGCGCAGAAAACAAAATGCGGTCATACATAATCATAATAGCTGTGGTTCGGGTTATGCCCCACTTCTTCCACCACGATGGTGAAGCCCATGGGATTCACCTCGGTGCTCTTGCCGCTGGCAAGGGTCTCCACGATGATATGTTCGGTGCGGTTGACGATGATCTCCGCGGTCTCCACCTTGCCCACCCGCTGGTAGTGCAGGATGCCGTCCTCGGCACGCAGGACCCGCAGCTGGCCGGTGCGGAAGGCCTCGCAGGTGTGGCGGAGCTGTGCCAGCTGTGCCAGCACGGGGCGCAGGCGCTGTTCGTGGGCATCCCACCGGAAGAAAGCCCGGTTGAAGGGATCCCGGTAGCCCTGCATGGCGATCTCGTCGCCGTAGTACAGACAGGGCACACCCGGCAGGGTGTAGATGATGGCGTAGGCCATCCGCAGGCGGAGCAGGCCCTCCTCATAGGCGTCGCCGGTCACACAGCGGCCGCTCTGCCACGCGCGGCCCCGGCCATTGGCGGGCTCGTCAGCAATCACGGTCAGGGCACGCTCGGTGTCGTGGGTGGAGAGGAAGTTCAGGGCGGTGTCCATGGCCGGGGCAGGGTAGTGTTCGCAGATGGTCAGGATCTCCGTCATGGCCTGCTCGGCGGGCTTGCCCTTGACGAAATCCAGCACGGCGTTCTTGAAGGGGTAGTTCATCACGCTGTCCAGGCCCTTGCCCAGCAGATAGGTGCGGCGCTTGTTGAAGCCGAACTTGGTGGTGGCATCCTCCCACACCTCGCCCAGCAGGAACTTTTCGGGGCTGACCCGCTTGACGGCGGCGCGCACCTTCTCAATGAATTCGTCGGGCAGCTCATCGGCTACATCCAGCCGGAAGCCTGCCGCGCCGCGCCGCAGCCAGGTGTCGATGACACCGCCCGGGCCGGTGATGAACTCCACATAGGAGGGGGTCTCCTCGTTGACCTCGGGCAGGGTCTCAAAGCCCCACCAGCTGCGGTAGCCGCCCTTGTACTGGGGGCCGAAATCGTACCAGCAGCGGTAAGGGGAGTTGGGGTCCCGGTACGCGCCGCCCTCGCCATAGCGGCCCTCGCGGTTGAAATAGCGGCTGTCGGAGCCGGTATGGCTGAACACACCGTCCAGCACGATGCCGATGCCGTACTTCTGGGCGGCGGTGCACAGTGCCTCAAAATCTTCGTTGGTGCCCAGCAGGGGGTCCACATTCAGGTAGTCGGCGGTGTTGTAGCGGTGGTTGGAGTGGGCCTCAAAGATGGGGTTGAGATAGATGAAATCCACCCCCATCTCGTGCAGGTAAGGGAGCTTTTGCTGGATGCCCTTGAGGTCGCCGCCGAAATAATCCTCATTCAGGTGGCCACCCACCTCGTTGGGCTGCCAGAAGGGCTCGGCGTGCTTGTCGGCCTGATAGATGCGGTCGGCAAAGGGCATGGGCTTGTTCTCCACGCCTTCGCAGAAGCGGTCCGGGAAGATCTGATAGAACACCTTGCCCTTGATGCTTTCGGGGGTCTCAAAGTCCTGCTCATAGACCGTGATCTGCCAGCTTTCGCCATCCTGCCAGCTGATCACGCCGCAGTTGTCGGGGCCGCGCACGATGCGGCGGAAGTCGGTGTAGAGGTCGAAGTAGTAGAAGTAGAGGCCCGGGTCATTCAGAGGCACTTCTACAGAAAAGTGGTTCTGCCTGGGGGTCTGGCCATCGAAGTTCATCCGGTAGTAGACGGGAACATCGAACTTACCCTCTTTTTTCAGGACAAGGTGCGGGTCTACATAGCCCAGCTCCTCGGGGATGCAGAGCGACAGCCGGACAGTCTGCCCGGCGCGCACCGCACCAAAGGGCTGCTTGAAATAGGGGTCAAAACTGTTGAACAGACAAGACAAGTGGGGTCGTTCCTTTCTCAAAAAAAGCCCCGGTTCCGTAATGGCTCCGGGGCAGAGATATATTTGTGCTAAACCCTTCCGTCAATGTTTCGCATTGCCACCTCCCCTAGTAGGGGAGGCCTTGGCAGAACGGTGAAGTCTGTGCGTAAAGGAAAAGCTGTAAAACTTCCCGTAACGCCAGAGGCCCCACTACTAGGGGGGCTGTCACCGTAGGTGACTGGGGGGTTAACCTTTCCAATTACTTCACAGCAGAAGCGTGCCAGATATCGCGGGCGTAATCCAGCACAGAACGGTCTGCGCTGAAGATGCCGCTGTTGGCGGTGTTCTTCAGGCTCATCTGTGCCCACTTCTCGCGGTCAGCATACAGGCGCTGCAGGTCGGCCTGAGCACGGCGGTAATCCTTGAAGTCGGCCATGACCATATAAGGATCGCTGGTGCGCAGGTTCTCGGTGACCTCGTGGAAGTCCTCGCCGTTCCAGCCGCGCTCCAGGAAGTTCAGAGTGGCATTTGCCACGTCATCGCCCATGATGAAGGCGCTGGGGTGGTAGCCCACCTGCTTGAGGTTGTTGACCTCGGGAGTCAGCATGCCGAAGATCAGCTCGTTCTCCTTGCCGGCGGCATCGGCGATCTCAACATTTGCGCCGTCCAGCGTACCCAGCGTGATGGCACCGTTCAGCATGAACTTCATGTTGCCGGTACCGGAAGCCTCGGTGCCAGCCAGAGAGATCTGCTCAGAGACCTCGGCAGCGGGCATCAGGTGCTCGCTCAGGGAGACGCAGTACTCTTCCAGATAGACCACGCGCAGCTTGTCGCGCACGGCGGGATCATTGTTGATCAGGTCGCCCAGCTTGCAGATCATCCGGATCATCTGCTTGGCCATGTAGTAGCCGGGGGCAGCCTTTGCGCCGAAGATATAGGTCTTGGGGATGAAGTCGGCGTTGGGGTTCTCCTTCAGATACAGATACTGAGCGGCGATGTTCAGGGCGTTCAGGTGCTGACGCTTGTACTCGTGCATCCGCTTGACCTGGCAGTCGAAGATGGAATTGGGGTCGATGACCTGGCCGGTGCTCTTCTCCAGATAGGCGGCAAAGTTCTTCTTATTGTTCAGCTTGATCTCGTTGATGCGCTTCAGCACGGTCTTGTCGTCCGCATACTTGTTCAGCTTGGAGAGGTTGGAAGCGTCGTGCTTGTACTCTTCGCCGATGGTCTCGTCCAGCAGTTTGCACAGCTCAGGGTTGGAGGCCAGCAGCCAGCGGCGGTAAGCGATGCCGTTGGTCACGTTCTTGAAAGCCTGAGGCTTGAACAGGTAGTAATCGTGGAACACGCTCTCCTTGATGATCTCACTGTGCAGCTTGGACACGCCGTTGATGCTGTTGGCGGTGTAGGCGCAGATGTTTGCCATGCGGACCTGGTTGTCGCCGATCAGGGCCATGTAGTTGATCTTGCCCTCGTCGCCGGGGAATGCCTTCTCCAGCTCCTCGCGGGCACGGCGGTTCATCTCGACCACGATCTGGTAGATGCGGGGCAGGGTCATCTTGAAGATGTCCACATTCCACTTCTCCAGAGCCTCGGCCATAACGGTGTGGTTGGTGTAGGCAAAGACCTTCTGGCAGATCTCAAAGGCCTTATCCCAGTCAAAGCCGCACTCATCCAGCAGGATGCGCATCATCTCGGGGATGGCCAGCGTGGGATGGGTGTCGTTCAGCTGGATGGCGACCTTGTCGGCCAGATTCTCCAGCGTACCGTAGGTGGACAGGTGGTTCTGCACGATATCGCCGATGGATGCGGCAGAGAGGAAGTACTGCTGGCGCAGGCGCAGGATCTTGCCCTCAATGTGGTTGTCGTTGGGGTACAGCACCTTGGAGATCAGCTCGGCGCTGGCGTTCTTGCTCATGGCAGTGTTGTAGTTGCCCAGAGAGAAGCTGGACATATCAAAGTCAGGAGCCTTGGCCTGCCACAGGCGCAGCTTGGCAACGCCCTTGCCGTCGTAGCCCTGCACATACATGTCGGAGGGCACAGCCATAACGCTGTTGTAGTTGGTGTGCTGGATATAGTGGAAGCCGTGATCCCAGTTCTCGCGGATCTCGCCGTCAAAGCGGACCTCGATGGCCTGATCGGGGTGGCTCTTCAGCCAGACCTGACCACCGGGCAGCCAGTTGTCAGCGCGCTCCTGCTGCCAGCCGTCCACGATCTTCTGCTTAAAAATGCCGTACTCGTACAGGATGGAGTAGCCGGTGCCGCAGATGCCGGTGGTGGCCATGCCGTCCAGATAGCAGGCAGCCAGACGGCCCAGACCGCCGTTGCCCAGGCCTGCATCGGGCTCTTCCTCAAAGATGCCCTCGATGTTGATGTCGGCATCAGCCAGCACCTTCTGAGCAACATCTTCCAGACCCAGGTTGAACAGGCTCACCTTCAGGCTGCGGCCCATCAGGAACTCCATGCAGAGGTAGTATACCTGCTTGGTACCGGTGCCAATGGCCTTGGACTGGAACTTCTGGTGGTTCTCGCTCATCATCTGACGGCAGATCAGGGCAAGAGAGCGGTAAATCTGCTGCTTGGAAGCAACGCTCAGATCCACGCCGTACTCGCTGGTCAGCTTGTCCTGAAGAATTTTTGCAAATTCTTTTGTAGTCATAAGGAACTCCTATCCGCACACACACTTGTGCTGTTTTGAAATACGCAACAGGGAATTTCTCCTCTTTCCCTCTCCCTGTTACCACAACAAGAACATTATAATCAGTTCTATTCGTAAATGCAAGGAAAAACGCCGATTTTTGCCGTAACTGACATTTTTGTCACAATCTTTCTGGTAAATATGCAAAAAATTCAAAAATAACACTTTCTCTTGGAGCGCATTTATATTATAATAAGAAGTGAACGGTTGTCCCGGCGGGGGCAAAAGCGTGCACCGGGGCAGGAAACTCGGCCACAAACTCCGCTCAGAGTAATTATTAGTGAGGATACGATGGTTAATAAAGTGAGAGTGACCATTGCGGGCGCGCCCTATGCGATCGCAACGACGGATTCCGAAAAGTATATCGCCTCTCTGGCCAAACGGCTGGATGAGGATATCACCAAGCTGCTGGACACCAACGAAAACCTTTCGGTGACCAAGGCAGCGGTGTTCTGCGCCATGGATTATCTGGACGAGTACAAAAAGAGCACCGGCAGCGCCGAAAATATGCGCAGCCAGATCCAGGATTATATTGCCGATGCCGCCAGGGCAAAGCTGGCTGAGGATAAGGTGAGAACGGAAAATGAAACGCTGCGGCGTGAAAATGATGCCCTGCGGGAGCAGCTGGCACGCCTGCAGGCCAAGCAGAAGGCCGACCGGGAAGCAAAGACGGAAGCGTGAATGGGGGGCGCGGTGAGCGCGCCGGAACAAAGGGAGTATTATGCCAAAGATCGAGATCCTTGCCCCGGTGGGCAGTGAAGAGATGCTCCGCGCTGCGGTGTTCAGCGGTGCGGACGCGGTATATCTGGGCTTTTCGGGCTTCAATGCCCGCACAGGAGCCGGAAATTTTGATGCGGACAGCCTGAAGGAGGCAGTCCGGTTCTGCCACGCGCGGGGTGTCAAGGTGCACGTGGCACTGAACACCACCGTTTACGGCGGAGAGCTGGCCGCGCTGGCCGCTGCCGTGAAGGCTGTGGCCGAGAGCGGCGCGGATGCGGTCATCTGCCAGGATCTGGCGGTGGCGCAGCTCATCGGGCGGATCGCCCCTGACCTGCCCCGCCACGGCTCCACCCAGATGAGCGTCCACACCCTGCAGGGCGCGCTGGAGCTGAAGGAGCTGGGCTTTACCCGGGTGGTGCTGGCCCGTGAGCTGAGCCTGCCCGAGGTGGAGCACATCACAAAACACTGTGGCATCGAGACGGAGTGCTTTGTCCATGGCGCGCTCTGCATGTGCGTCAGCGGCCAATGCTATATGTCTGCCTTCCTGGGCGGCCGCAGCGGCAACCGGGGCTCCTGCGCCGGGCCCTGCCGCCTGCCCTTTGAGGCAAACCCGCTGCCCGAGGGCAAGCCGGGCCGTCTGCACCACCTTTCCCTGAAGGATAACTCCGTCATCGACAAGCTGGATCGGATGCAGGCCGTCGGTGTGGCATCGGCCAAAATCGAGGGCCGTCTGCGCACGCCGGAGTATGTGGCGGCGGCGGTCAGTGCCTGTCTGGCAGGCCGCGAGGGCCGCGCCTACGACCGTGACCTGTTGAAAAATGCGTTCAGCCGCTCCGGCTTCACCTCCGGTTATCTGGATGGAAAGATCGACGGCACCATGTTCGGTGTGCGCAGCGAAGCCGATGCGGAGCTGACCAAAAAGACCTTGCCTGCCCTGCGCGAGCTCTACCGCCGCGAGCGCAGCCGGGTGCCGGTGCGGTTCAGGCTGGAGATCGAAGAGGGCGGCGAGAAGCTGACCGTGACCGACGCGGACGGCAACAAGGCCTTTGCCTACGGCGATGCGGAACCGCAGCCTGCCCGCACCGATCCCACCGAGAGCCTGCAGCGCAGCCTTTCCAAGACGGGCGGCACCCCCTTTGCGGTGGAAAAAATCGATGTGGAGATGGACGGCGGCCCCTGGTTCGTGCCGGGCAGTGCCGTGAACGAGCTGCGCCGGGATGCGCTGGAGGCCCTGCTGAAAAAGCGGGAGGTCCTGCGCCCCTGGCCGGTACACGAGGCGGAGCCGGATGCTCTGCCCCTGCGCACTCTGCCGCCTCACCGCACCCTGCGCGCCCGTTTTGAAGCTTGGGAGCAGGTGCCGGAGCAGGCCCTGAGCGGGGTGGAGTATCTCATCCTGCCCATTGCCCAGGCCGACCGGGTGCCCCGGGAGTGGCGGGAAAAGACCCTTCTGGAGCTGCCGCGCGTGATGTTCGGTGCGCTGGAGGAGGACACTGCCCGCCGCATTGCCGCCACCCAGGATGCGGGTTTTGCGGGCTATGAGGTAAGCAACATCGCTCACCTGCGGCTCTGCCGTGGCCTGCCGATGACCGGCGGCTTTGGCCTGAACGTCACCAACCAGATGGCGGCGCAGTTCTACGCCGACCATGGCCTGAACAGTGTGCTCATCCTGCCCGAAGTCAAGGACAGCGATATCAGCACCATTGCCCCCACCCATAACGGCAAGCCTGTGCCCACCGGTGTGCTGGTCTATGGCCACATGCCGCTGATGGTCACCCGTGCCTGCCCGTTACAGAACATCCATGACTGCGCCCACTGCAATAAAGCAGGGGAACTGACCGACCGCAAGGCCAAAAAGTTCCCGGTGCGCTGCGGCATGGGCGTGCGGACGATCTATAACCCCGTACCTATTTATATGGGTGATAAGCCCGGTGCTCTGACTGTGGACTACGGCGTGGCCTATTTCACACTGGAATCCCGGGAAGAAGCTGCCGCCATTCTGGACAGCATCCGTGTCCACGCACCCTTTGAGGGAGAGTTTACAAGAGGACTGTATTTCAAGGGAACGAATTAAACCTCTCAGTCTCGCTTCGCTCGCCAGCTCCCCTAGTAGGGGAGCCCTTGGCAGGCCGTCGCGCTTTCGAGGGTGTACGCTTCGCTACGTTTGGCCCTGCTGATATTGGATTTTGTCCTGCGGCAGAAGATGATTTTGGAGCCGTAGGCGATGATAGCGAAAAATGAATCTTTTGCCAAGGCCTCCCCTACTAGGGGAGGTGGCAAAGCCGTCAGGCTTTGACGGAGAGGTTTAGCAACAACTTATGAGGTATACTATGGAACCGATCACCGTAAACTATAAAGTATTGGACCCCCGGGCCAAGGTGCCCGCCTATGCAACGCCGGGGGCAGCGGCGGCCGACCTGTGCGCCGTGCTGGATGAGCCGCTGACACTGGCCCCCATGCAGCGGGCACTGGTGCCCACCGGCCTTGCCATCGAGCTGCCCGGCCCCCACGCTGTGGCGCTGGTCTATGCCCGTAGCGGCCTTTCCATCAAGCACGGCCTGTGCATGGCAAACGGCGTGGGCGTGGTGGACAGTGACTACCGCGGGGAACTGAAGGTGCCCATGATCAATCTGGGCACCGAGGCCTATACCATCCAGCCCGGTGAGCGTGTGGCACAGCTCTGCATTGCACCGGTGTATACCGCTGCCTTTGCTCAGGCGGCCGAACTGGGGGATACCCAGCGCGGCGCGGGCGGCTTTGGTTCAACGGGGAAGTGAAGCGTATGAAAGATCTGATCCTGGCTTCCCAGAGCCCCCGACGGAAAGAGCTGTTGAGCCTGTACACGACGGATTTTACCGTCTGTGTCAGCGATTTTGACGAGGATGCCGTGACGGCGGATACCCCCGCCCGGCTGGTGGAACAGCTTGCCCGGGGCAAGTGCCTTGCTGTGGCCAAGGAACACCCCGGTGCCGTGGTGCTGGGCTGCGATACCGTGGTGGATGTGAACGGCGAGGTGTTCGGCAAGCCCCACAGCCCGGACGATGCCAGACGGATGCTCCGTGCGCTGTCCGGCGCGACCCACTATGTGCACACCGGTGTCTGCGTTTCCGATGGCACCCGCACCGAGAGCTTTGTGGATACCTGCAAGGTCACCTTTTTCCCGCTGAGCGAGGAGGAGATCGAGCGGTACGCCGCCACAGAGGAGCCCTACGATAAGGCCGGTGCCTACGCCATCCAGGGCCGCGCGGCGGTCTGGCTGGATGCCATTGAGGGTGATTACTACACCATTATGGGCCTGCCCGTCAGCCGGACGGTCCGCCTGCTTGAACAGTTCTGACAGTTTGTGCGGCGGAACGCACAGAAAAATGAAAAATACGGAAAAACTTGACAAAACGCTTGAGAAAACGTTGACTTGCGGCTATAATAGAAACGTGTTATTCTGCGATAGGCGGTCAAACCCTGTGAAGTTTGGGCTGCTGTGCGTTTTGGAATAGACCGGAAATACGAAGGAGAGCTTCATTATGAGTTTTTTGTCAAAGGACGTTGGCGTTGATCTGGGTACTGCCAATACCCTGGTTTACATGAAGGGCAAGGGCATCATCATGCGGGAACCCTCGGTCGTGGCTGTGGATACCAAGACCGATGAGGTGCGCTGCGTGGGTGCTGAGGCAAAGGCTGTCATCGGCCGTACCCCCGGCAGCATCGTGGCAGTCCGCCCCCTGAAGGATGGTGTCATTGCCGATTTCGATATCACGGCAAATATGCTGGAGAACTTCCTGAAAAAGGCCTGCGGCAACAGCATGTTCTCCCGCCCCCGCGTGGTCATCTGCATCCCCTCGGGCGTGACCGAGGTGGAGCGCCGCGCTGTGCGTGAGGCGACCCTCAAGGCCGGTGCCCGTCAGGTCTCTGTCATTGAGGAACCTATGGCTGCTGCCATCGGCGCAGGCCTGCCCATCAGCGAGCCCACCGGCAGCATGATCGTGGACATCGGCGGCGGCACCGCTGAGATCGCTGTCATCTCTCTGGGCGGCATCGTGGCCTCCCGCAGCGTCCGGATGGCCGGTGATATGTTCGATCAGGCCATCATCGCTTTCATCAAGCGCAAGTATAACCTGCTCATCGGTGAGCGTACCGCCGAGCAGATCAAGATCGAGATCGGCTCGGCCTACCCCATGGACCCCGAGATGACCATGGAGATCAAGGGCCGCAACCTGGTGGACGGCCTGCCCAAGAACATCGTCGTCCACTCTGAGGATGTGCGCGAGGCCCTGCTGGAGTGCCTGGTCAAGATCACCAGCGCCATCAAGGAGACCCTGGAGCGCACCCCGCCTGAGCTGAGCGCCGATATCATCGACCACGGCATCACCCTGACCGGCGGCGGTGCCCTGCTGCGGGGCCTGGATCAGCTGATCCAGAGCGAGACCGGCATTGATGTCCATGTTGCGGAGGACCCGCTGGATTGCGTGGCCAAGGGTGCCGGTGCGGTGCTGGATCATGTGGATGTTCTGCACGACGTGCTGGACACCGATGGAGCTCACATGTAACGATGTAACAGAGGGTGCGGACGGCTCTGGGCTGTCCGCGCCCTTTTGCAATCGGAGGAAAACCCCTTGAAAGACTTTTTCGATACCTGGAAATTCAAGATCCTGGTGGGCATCGCGGTGTTTCTGGTGGGCATCATGGCCTACGCCGGTGCCAACGGCCGCCTGACTGCCGCTCCGCAGGAGCTGCTGAGCGTGGCGGCTGCTCCATTCCAGAAAGTGGCTGCTGTGGTCAGCGGCGGCGTGGCCTCCCTGTGGGAAAAGTACACCAGCATTGATGACGTGATGGCTGAGAACGAGACGCTCAAGGCCGAAAACGCCGAGCTGCGCCAGCAGATGGTGGATTACGACCGCGTCAAGGCCGAGAACCAGGCCTACAAGGCACTGGAAAGCATCCAGAGCCAGCGGCCCGAGATGAGCTATCTTTCCAGCTTTGTCATTGGCCGTGACCCGCTGGATTCCTTCTATGGCTTCACGCTGGACCGCGGCACACTGGATGGCGTGGCCGTCAACGATGCCGTGGTCAGTGACCAAGGCTACCTGCTGGGCATGGTGGTGGAGGCTGAGCCCACCAGCTGCAAGGTGATGACCATTCTTCACCCCAACTTCAACGCGGCGGGCGTGGTATCCCGCACCCGTGACAACGGCATCGTCACCGGCAGTTCCGAATACGCCGCCGATGGCCTGTGCGTGCTGACCAACCTTGCGCGCAACACCCTGACGGAGAAAAGCGACCAGGTGGTCACCACCGGGCTGGGCGGGGTGTTCCCGGCTGACCTGTTGGTGGGCGTGGTACAGGAACTGGTGCCCGAGGTCAGCGGCAAATCGACCATTGCCGTCATCAAACCCGGCACCGACCCCCGCACGGTGCGCCATGCGTTCATCATTACCAGTTTCTGAGGAGGGACCCTGATGGAATCACGCCGGAAACGCAGCCGGGGCCAGATCGTCAAATGGATCTGCTATGCGCTGCTGGGCCTTCTTTGTGCTGTTTTGCAGACCACGCCCGGGCTGTTCCAGTTCGGGGCGGCAAAGCCGCTCTGGCTGCTGCCGCTGGCGCTGGCGGTCGCCGTGTTTGAGGGCGAGTTCGCCGGGGCTGTCTTTGGGGCGGTCTGCGGCCTGATGTGGGACTGGCTGGCCGGGCGCACCGTGGGCATGCTGGCGCTGGAGCTGCTGCTGCTCTGCTTTGCCGTTTCGGCGGTGATGCAGCTCTACTTCAAGAATTCGGCCGCAAACTTTGTGCTCATTGCGTCTGCTGCCGCCCTGCTGGTGCTCACGCTGGACTGGCTGTTTTTTTACTACATGCCCGGTTACAGCGGTGCGGCCAGCCGCTGGCTGTGGTTTGTGCTGCCCACGGCGGCGCTCTCAGTGCCCGTCTGCTTCCCTCTGTTCGGGGTCGTGCGCCGCATCCACGAAGAATTTAAGATCGACAACGGCGTGGTGTAACGCACCCCGCGCCGGAAGGAGAATCCATGAACCAAGAAGAACGGAAAACCGCCATCCGGCGGATGCGTGTTCTCGTTGCCGCCGCCTGCATCCTCATGCTGCTGTACGGGCTGCGGCTCATCTTTTTGCAGCTGGTCAACGGGGACGACTTCAAATCCCAGGCCACCAACACCACCGACTACAAGTTTACGGTCACGGCGGCCCGGGGCGACATCGTGGACAGCAGCGGCAAGCGCATCGCCACCAGCGTCACCGGCTACAACGTGGTGCTGAACAAGCTGCTGATGGGGGACGAGGACCTGGACGGGATGCTCCAGCGGATCGTGGAACTCCTGCGGGAGAACGGCGAGAGCTGGAACGACAGCCTCCTCATCAGCCAGCCCGACGCGGCGGGGCACTATACCTTCACCGCCGAAGAGGGCAGCACCAAGGATCAGAAAGCCCTTGCCGCTATGAAGGACAATCTTGGTTTACAGCAGTATGCAACGGCCAATGATGTGATGGAGAAGCTGGTGGAGGACTACGACCTTGCCAGCTATCCGCTGAGCTGGCAGCGCACGCTGGGCGGCATCCATTACGAGATGCAGCTGCAGGCGTTTTCCAATGTGAACAACTTTATCATGGCGGAAAACGTCAGCGAGGCCACCGTGGCGACCATCAAGGAGCACAGCCTCTCGCTGCCGGGTGTGGAGATCGTGGAAACGAGTACCCGCAGCTATGAGCAATCCACGGTGCTGCCCCATGTGCTGGGCCGGGTGGGCAAGATCACCGCTGAAAAGTGGAAGGTGACCGATGAAAACGGCCAGACCACCTACCCCCTGCGCGAAAAAGGCTACAACATGAACGACATCATCGGCATCTCGGGCCTGGAATCGGCCTATGAGGACGAACTGCGAGGCAAGGATGGCGTGGAGACCATCACCCGCAACTCCGATGGGGTCATTGTGGATACGGCCCTGACCACTGTGCCCGAGCCGGGCCACACCGTGCAGCTGACCATCGACAGCCGGTTCCAGAAGGCGGTGGACAAGGCACTGGCCGAGAACATCGACATGATCAACCGGGTCTACAACACCGGCAGCATGAAGGCTGCCGCCTGTGCCGCCGTGGTGCTGGATGTGAAGGACGGCAGCGTGCTGGCCGCATCCAATTACCCCAGCTTTGACCAGAACCTGTATGCCACCCAGTACAGCGAGTACAGCGCGGACGAGAGTCTGCCCCTGTTCAATCGCTCGCTGCAGGGCTTGTACACCCCCGGCTCCACCTTCAAGCCTGCCGTGGCGGTGGCGGCGCTGGATTCGGGCCTCATCAACCGGTATTCCACCGTGTTCTGCAACGGTGTGTACAATTATTACAGCGACTACCACCCCAAGTGTACCCGCCACGGCCACAGCGGCAACATCGACGTGATCACCGCCATCAAGTGGAGCTGCAACATCTTCTTCTACGACGTGGGCCGCCGCCTGACCAGTGAGGTCTACGACGCCTACGCCTACAAGCTGGGCATGGGTGTGCGCACCGGCGTGGAGGTCAGCGAGGCGCTGGGTCACCTGACCAGCAAGACCGACTCCAACTATATGGAGTCGCTGGACGTTCAGGCAGCCATCGGTCAGGGCAACACCGTGGTCAGCCCGGTGCAGCTGGCCACCTACGCGGCCACCATCGCCAACCGGGGCACCCGCTACCGCACCCACTTCGTCAAGGCCATCCTGGACTCCAACACCGGCGAGGTGCTGCAGGAGACCCAGCCCGAGGTCATGGACGTCATTGAGGACAGGGGCGAGACCTTTGATCTGGTGCAGCAGGGCATGATCGGCGTGTCCCAGACCATCCCGGTGCTGGCCAGCTACCCCTATACCATCGCCTGCAAGACCGGCACCCCCCAGCGCAGCGAGGGGTACTACGTCGGCAGCACCTATAAGCACTACACCAATACCACGATGATCGCCTACGGCCCGGCGGAGGACCCCCAGATCGCCATCGGCATCGTGGTGGAGTACGGCGGCGGCGGCGCCCGCGCGGGCAACCTGGTGGCGGACATTGCCAATGCCTACTTCGCCATGCAGGACGGCACCCTGAATGAGGATGGCACCATCGGCAAGCAGGAGACCGCTGCAGACAGCACTCCCGCTGACCAGACTGCCCCTGCCCAGACCGAAACCGGCACGGATACGGCCACAGATCCCGCCGCAGGCACCACGGATGCTGCTCAGGAGACCGCACCTGCCGGGCAGGATGTTTTAGACAATTGAAGAAGGATAAAACGCTGAAACACTGCTTTTGGTGAATTCTGGCGCTTTTTTCCGAAAAAAGTATGAAGTTTGTCTAAAAAACGGTTGTAAAAGAACGGAAACTGTGATACTATGATATATGCAAGAAAATGCCCACTGGCAAAACAAAGGAGAGGTTGACCGATGACGATTGCACTGATTGCGCATGACTCCAAAAAAGAGCTGATGGTTCAGTTCTGTACGACGTATTGCCGGATTTTGAGCCAGCATAAATTGGTGGCTACGGGCACCACCGGCAAGCTGATCTCTGAGGCAACGGGTCTGCAGATCCAGCGCTTTCTGGCAGGTGTTCAGGGCGGTGATCAGCAGATCGCATCCCGCATTGCCTGCAATGAGGTCGATCTGCTCCTGTTCTTCCGCGATCCGATCAACGCAAAGCCCAGCGAGCCCAACGAGATGACCCTGCTGCGCCTGTGTGATGTGCATAACATCCCGCTGGCCACCAACATCGCCACCGCGGAGGTGCTCATCCACGGTCTGGAGCGTGGAGATCTGGATTGGCGGGATATCGTCCACCCGCAGAACTGAAAACTGGAATAAAACACAAGCCCCCGCACGTTGGCCGGAAAACCAACGTGCGGGGGCTTTTTTGCATCCCTGTGATGTTATAGGAACGTGACGGTTTCGGACAGAGGCTTGCGGGAGCTGTGGTTGGGCAGGGGGCCTGCACCCTCGGCAGCGTGGCCCAGATCAAGGAGCATCACGATCTCCTCATTTTCGGGCAGACCCAGCGCTTTTGCCAGCTTGTCCGGGTCAAAAAAGTTGACCCAGCAGCTGTCTACGCCCGCATTGGCAGCGCCCAGCAGCAGGTGGGTGGCCACGATGGCGGCATCCTCCATGCCGGAGTTCATCCGTTCGCCGGGGTAAGTAAAGGTGTGGTTCTTGTCATAGGCGACCACCAGACAGACGGGGGCACCGTAGCGGCAGGGAGTGGCAGCATCGATCTTTGCCAGCCCCTCTTCGGACTGAACGACGTAGATGCGCTGTTCCTGGGTATTCTTGGCGGTGGGTGCCAGCCGACCGGCTTCCAGAATGGTGTGGAGTGCTGCAGCGTCTACCTTGCCTGCACCAAAATTTTTGCAGGAATACCGCTGTGCAATAAGCTGAGTGAATTCCATAACGATCTCCTCCTGACTTGGATTGGACGGAACAGAGCGCCGCTTGCAAGTGCTCTATTATGCTGATTATACCACACTGCGCCGGTGGCGCAACCCTTAAAAGAGGTCCAGCATGTTGTCCAGATAGATCGCCTCCCGGACGTGGATCTGATACTCCGGCCGGGTCAGATAATAGAGCAGAAACTCCAGCACCAGCGCGCTGCCCAGCCCGCGCCCTTCCAGCTTGAAATTGGAAAAGCCCAACGGCAGATAGCGCTCCCGGATGTCCGCAGTGCCGATGAACCCGGGGTTTTCCATCGCCTTGGAAAAGCGGTAGCCCTCCTGTGCGCCGGGGGCGGTGCACCGATGTTCGCAGACCTCCCCCAGATTTTTGCAGCTGACGGCTTCGTAGCAGCGCCTTCGCTCGGTGCAGCCGAACCAGCAGCACTCGTTGCAGAGAAATTCTACCTTGTCCTTTTCGGGCTGGGAGAGCGTATCCAGGGCATCGAAGGACTTGTTCAGCCGGAAGTCCGGCACGACATACCGGAACTCCGGCCGCCGGACCTCTGCCTGAAACGCCTGAAGATCCGTCAGGACCTTGGTGGTGGAGGATACGAGATAAAGCTCCGGGTAATGCTGCTGCAGGTGGTTCAAAAGCAGCTCGGAGTGGACGATGACCCCATTCTGCACAGTGCCCCGCTGGGCAAACTGCTGACACACTGCGTTGCATTTCCGGTCTGAGAGGTGCTCCGGGCGGAGCAGGGAATTGCTGAATGTGAGCCGGGCAGAGATGCCGTATTCCTGGGTCAGAGCCAGAACTTCGGCGGGGGAGTGCTCCCCGGCCTCCAAGCGGCCCCCGCCCCAGATGCAGTCTGGCGGCGCGCCGTAGATGGAGCCGATCTCGCACCAGTCATAAAAATATTCCCGGTGCTCCCGGAACAGGGGCAGGAACAGGCGGTAGAGCTCGTAGAACTCGAACAGTCCGGGCAGGTGATAGCAGGCGGTGTGTTTCATTCTCAGATTTCCTCGGTGTCAGAAGGTGCGGCGGTGATATCCCGGTAAAAGATCGCCCAGGCCGCTTCTTCGTAGGGGTGCAGAAAGAAAAAGCCGGCGCTCAGCGGGATGGACAGCAGGATCAGCGGAACGAGGACCGTATCCGCCGAGCGGGTGAAGGCAAAGACGAGAGAGAAACCAATCAGCATGGGCAGGGTGCAGAGCAGCTCCCAGCCCAGAAAGCTGAGATCGAGGCAGAACAGCCGCCACTTGTTGCCGTCCATGATGCGCCGGGATTCAGTGATGGCTTCGTTGGCCGTCAGGCCGGGGTGCTCGGCCATGATATAGGGGGTCATGGCATAGCTGTAGGCTTTTACCACGCCGGGGATGAACAGCAGCAGCGACCAGAGCGCCACATAAAGCCCCTGCAGGAAATTCATGCAGAAGCCGTCCCACAGGCGGTGCTTCTGGGAAGCGAGGTCGGAGAGGGCAGCGTCCCTGCCGTCTGCAAGGTTCAGGTTGAACCGGGCGTAGCCCAGCCGCACCGCACCGCCCACGATGACGGTGAACACTGCCCAGGCAAGGATGCAGATCACGAGAACCGCCAGCACGCCGCTGCTGCCGGTGGAAAACAGCCCGGCAACCCCCGGGGTGTCGCCGTTGGCGTTCTGGCTCATGTTGGAGATGACCCTGTCTGAGCTGCTCACAATGTTGGCACCCAGCAAACTGGCAATCAGTCCGGCCAGAACAGCTGTCTTCCATCTGCCGCGTAGGGCATCCAGCGCAAGGGCACGATAATCAGCAGAAAATTTCATAGAGCTTTCCTCCTGTCTGTAATGGAGATCGTTTGTTGAAAAACGGCAGCTGCCGTTTTATACAGGATACGTTTCAGCCTGCACAAAAATTGCAGCCGGGACTTCTTTTGCAAAGGCTCATCCCCGGGCATCCTGCCGGGTGGTGCTGAAATATTCCTTGGGGGTCATACCGTACTCCTTTTTAAAGGCGCGGAAAAAGTGGTTGTAGCCCCCGAAACCGCTGGTCTTGTACACCTCGGTGATGGGGAGGCCCTGCTCAATGAGGGTGCAGCAGCGGTCCAGCCGGGCCTTTACGATGTAGCGGTGCACGGTCTGGCCGGTCTGGCGTTTGAATTCCCGGGCAATATGCTCCCGGGAGACGAAAAACTCCTTTTCCAGACGATCCAACGTCAGTTCCTCGGTGAGGTGCGCCTGAATAAACAGGAAAACCTCATCCAGCATCAGGTGGTGGCGGCTGACCGAAGCGGTGTGGAATTCGGCATGGATGCAGGCACGCAGTGCCAGCACCACGAACATCTGCAGGATGCCGTGCTCGAACGCCGCCGCGCCGAACTGACTGCTCTCCTGGGGGAGCACCAGCAGCTTCCGGGCAAGATTTTTCAGCAGCATATAGATCTGGCTGTCCGGCCGGACAGCCACCTGCTGGAAGGGCACCACATTGAAGCTTTTTTCAAAGTCGGTGTCCTCATCCGACAGCTGCGCCAGCATCTGGGGAGACAACTGCACCCGGATGATCTCCAGCGGGCCGTAGGCTCCGGCATATTCCAGCCTGCCGCCCTGCCCGGGCTTGAGGATGATCAGGTTCTGCTGCTGGGCGGGCAGCACCACCTCGCTGCACCGGAACACACCGCTGCCCCGCATGACCAGAAACAGGTCATAATACGCGCCCGAAAAAAATTCCCGAACAGTGCTTTGTTTGAAAAGATAACGTTTGGCTGTATAATTCACCAAAATTCCCTCCGTGGAACTGTCAGATGCGACAGTTTGTTGTACACAACTGAAAAGTACAACTGTCATAATTGCATAATACATCAATTTGCGATAGTTTTCAATCATTTTTTGGATATGCTTTGACGCAAAATTAACGTATAATGCAATCGAAGAGAAGAGGCTTGTGTGAAAAGCCTCGTGGTTTCATCTGTTTTTTAAGGAGGATAAAACGCAATGGACCAGAAAAAGACCGTTCGGCCCTTCTCCATGAAGGACAAGATCGGCTATACACTGGGCGATCTGGGCTGCTGCTTCACGGAGCAGTACCGCGCCATGTATCTGTCGATCTTCTACACCCTGATCCTGCAGGTCAACCCCTTCCATGTGGGTATCCTGCTGCTGATCACCAAGATCTGGGATGCCGTCAACGACCCCATCATCGGCGCTATCGTGGACTCCCGCAAGGCCACCAAGGGCGGCAAGTTCATCCCGTGGATCCGCGCTTTCTCGTTCCCCATGGCAGTGCTGTGTGTGCTGGCCTTTGTCAATGTGGGCAACATCAGCTACGGCCTGCGTCTGGCCTACATGTTCATCACCTATGTGCTGTATGAGGCACTGTACACCTGCGTCAACGTGCCCTTCGGCACCCTGTCCAGCGTGATGACCGATGATGTGAGCCAGCGCACCGCCCTGTCCCGTTACCGCAGCCTGGGCGGCACCATCTTTATGACCGTCATGGTCATGGTCGGCCCCCTGTTCCTGTATGTGGACAACCAGCCTGTGGCTGGCCGCTTCCTGATGCTGGCCTGCATCTGCGCCATGCTGGGCCTGCTGTGCCTGCAGATCACCTGCGTGTGGTGCAAGGAGCGTGTGGAAGTGCCTGAGCGTCCGCAGGGCGAAAAGCTGAACTACCTGCACGTTCTCAAGGAGATCTCCCACAACAAAGCCCTTCTGGGCGTGATGTTCTTCAGCCTGACCGGCATGATCGGTGCATCCGTGGTCAACGGCCTGAACACCTACCTGTACAAGGACTTCTTCGGCAACGTCAAGATCCAGGCCGTTTCCGGTATGCTCAGCGTGCTGTATGCGGTGCTGTCCTTTGCCATCACCCAGCCTCTGGCCAACAAGCTCGGCAAGAAGGAGTGGTGCTGCATGGGCGCAGGCTTTGCCGCCGTCGTGTTCGGCATCCTGTTCTTCTTCCCCATCCATAACCCCGTGGCTTTCATCGTCATCAACGGCATCTGCTACCTAGGCGCTTCCGGTATGCAGGTGCTGATCTGGGCCATGGTCAACGACGCCATCGACTACCACGAGCTGCAGACCGGCGAGCGCAACGAGGGCATCGTCTACTCCACCTACTCCTTCTTCCGCAAGCTCGCAAGCGCCATCTCCGGCAGCCTGTCCAGCTTTGTGCTGGGTGCCATCGGTTACAACGTCACCGCAGGCGCTGTGCAGACCGCAGGCGTTGTGAACGCCATCTGGAAGAGCTACACCGGCGTCTACTTCCTGGGCTACGGCATTGCAGTGGCCATCCTGTTCTTCGTCTATCCCCTGACCAAGCAGAAGACGGCCGAGATGCTGGCAGAGCTGAAGAGCCGCCGCGCCGCAAAGGAGAGCAAGTAAACCATGAAGATTTTACAGGTTCAGTTTAAAAACCGCAATGGCCACACCCTGCGCGGCATCGTGACCCTGCCTGATACGGAGGGCAAGGTACCCTTTGTGGTGCATCTGCACGGCTTTGCCGGCAGCTGCAGCGGCTACAAGTCCATGTACACCCACCTGTCCCGCGCTCTGGCAGCGCAGGGCATCGGCAGCGCCCGGTTTGATTTCTACGGCAACGGCGAGAGTGACGGCGAGTTCGAGGATATGAGCTTTGACGGCCTGCACACCGATGCACAGGATATCTTTGCATGGGCAGCCCAGCAGCCCTATGTGGACAGCGAAAAGATGTTCCTCTCCGGCCAGAGCATGGGCGGCTACATTGCTGCCTCCTGCGCTCCGGTGATCCAGCCCCACGGCCTGATCCTGCTGTGCCCGGGCGCAGGAATGTGGTTCGGCTGCGCCCAGCGCGCCGACGGTGTGACCCAGACCGGCAAGGACTACGCCGACATGGAGGGTCTGTGCTACAAGATGGCCTTCAACTATGAGATGGCCAAGCACCCCGATCCCTTTACCGAGGCCAAGGGCTACAACGGCCCGGTGCTTCTGCTGCGCGCCGACGATGACCGTCTGGTGGACGAGGGCACCTGCAGCCGCTATGCCGAGGGATACACCGCACCCGAGGTGGATACCATTGCAGGCGGCGGACACAACTTTGCCACGCTGACCGCCCGTGCCGCCGTGGAGGAAAAGACCGCCGCATTCATCAAAGCACATCTGTAAGGAGGCATTTGTATGGAAAACATGATCCTGCAGCCCATCGAGGTGGGCGGACAGACCTTTAAAAACCGCATCATGTTCCCCCCGCTGACCACCGGCTACGAGAAAAACGGCATGATCAGTGAGCAGGACATGGGCTTCTACACCCGTCTGGCAAAGGGCGGCGTGGGCTACATCGTTCTGGGCGATGTGGCACCCATCAACAGCTTTTCTCCCACCCCCAAGCTGTTTGACGACAGCCAGATCCCTGCCTTCAAGGCACTGGCCGACAGCGTACACGCCTACGGCACCAAGCTGGGCGTCCAGCTCTTCCACCCGGAGTACGATGTGGATGCCATCAACAGCCTGTTCATGCAGAAGAAGTTTGACGAGATGCGTCAGCGCCTGCATCACGACATGATGTTCTTTACCGATGAGGTCAGCGAGGAAATGCTGATGGCCATCATCGATAAGATGTGCGCCTGCGCGGTGCGTGCCCAGAAGGCCGGTGTGGACGTGATCCAGATCCACGGCGACCGCCTGAACGGCTGCCTGTGCTCCACCCGCATGAACCACCGCACCGACAAGTTCGGCGGCAGTCTGGAGAACCGGGTCCGCTTTGCCCGGATGCTGACCCGGGCCATCCGCAAGGCTGTGCCGGGGATGATCATTGACTACAAGCTGTCCATCGTCACCCCGCAGCGCGGCAAGGGCGGCATCGACGAGGCCGATGCGGTGCAGTTCGCCCAGTGGCTGGTGGAGGACGGCGTGGATATGTTCCACGTTGCCCAGGCCAACCACACCGGCAACATGGCCGATACCATTCCTCCCATGGGTGTGCAGCCCTACGGCTTCTTTGTCAGGATCGCCGGGGACATCAAAAAGGCTGTCAACGTGCCGGTCAGCGCCGTGGGCCGTATCGTGGATGCCGAGATGGCAGAGCGTGTCATCGAGAGCGGCATGGCTGATATGGTGGCTGTTGGCCGTCCGTTGCTGGCAGACCCTGATTGGGGCGCAAAGATCGCTGCCGGTAAGGCCTGCGATATTCGCCGCTGCATCAGCTGCAACAAGGGCTGCACCGATGCCATCCAGAACCGCCAGTTCCTGTCCTGCGTGCTCAATGCCGAAAATGGCTATGAGAACAGCCGCAGCATCCAGCCTGCCGCACAGAAAAAGAAGGTGGCTGTTCTGGGCGGCGGCCCTGCCGGTCTGGAAGCTGCCCGTGTGGCAGCCCTGCGCGGTCACGACGTGACCCTGTTTGAGAAGACCACCTCTCTGGGCGGTCAGCTGAACATCGCCTGCGTGCCTCCCCGCAAGGAGGAGATGCGCCGCGCCGCACAGGATCTGATCCGCGCGGTCTGCAATGCCGGGGTGCACCTGTGCATGGGACAGACCCGCACGGCAGAGCAGCTGAAGGAGGCCGGTTTTGAGGCTGTCATCAACGCTGTGGGTGGCCACAGCGCCGCACCCCGCATCCCCGGCATTGACGGCGTGAACGTGGCCGATGCCTGGAAGGTGCTGGCCGGTGAGCAGCAGGTCTATGGCACCGTGGCTGTCATCGGCGGCGGCATGGTGGGCTGCGAGACCGCAGAGTATCTGGCTGCCCGGGGCTGCAAGGTGTCTGTCATCGAGATGATGGACAAGATCGCAGCAGGCGAGAGCACCACCATTCTGCCTACCCTGCTGGAAAACTACAAGACCTACGGCGTGGAGCAGTACCCCGGCCACAAGGTCAAGGAGTTCCGCATGGATGCCGTTGTCTGCGAGAACAAAGACGGCGCAGAGGTGACCATCCCCTGCGATTACATCGTGCTGGCTATGGGCGCACGCTCCAACGAGTTTGACGCTGCTGCGCTGGAAGCTGCCAATATCCCGGTGTACTCCGTCGGCGATGCCGCAGGCAAGGCTGCAGATATCTCCAACGCCATCCGTACCGGCTACGATACCGCCTGCCAGCTGTAAAGTAGTCTGAGATGCGCACAGCGCATCGCCAAAAGTGCAAGCCCGGAAGGTCTGTGTGCCTTCCGGGCTTGCTTTTTCACCCTCTCAGGCAAAGCCTTGACGGCTTTGCCAGCTCCCCCGAAAGGGGGAGCTTTTTTGCATTTTCCGGTCAGCACAAATAAAGCTCTCCCGAAAGGGGGAGCTGGCATCGCGCAGCGATGACTGAGAGGGTTATGACGCGATGCCTTTTGCGATATTTTTCCGCCGGTTAAGCCTGGATATAGAAATCCGACAAGAGTTGTGTTAGAATAAGGCATCCGGGAGCGCCATGCGGCGGGTGCTCCGCTTCAACATGAAAAATGGAGGCTTTTTATGAAAAAGACCTATCGCTCGTTCTTTTGCCTGCTTGCAGTGCTGCTGCTCAGTGTCAGTGCACTGCCCGCTGCCTCGGCACTGTTTTCGGAGCGGCTCTACTACTATGGTACGGTAGAAGAGATCAGCCGCGCTGCGGACGGTACAGTGGAGTCTGTACTGGTGACCGCAGAGGGGCAGGAGACCTATGAAATGGTGATCACTGAGCGCACCCAGTGGCAGGACCATGACGAAAAGACCACCTCCGATCCCGCTACCCTTGCAGTAGGGGAGCAGATCTGTGTGGTGCACGACCCTGCCGTGATGATGTCGCTGCCGCCGCAGTCGGTGGCTTATACCGTCATCCGCAATTTCCCCGAAGGTACGGATCTGGAGCAGGAAGCCCGCGACGCTGCCTGCCCGGTGAAGCAGTTCTTCGCCCGGACCCGCAAGGCCATTGAGGACTGGTTCTACCAGACCATGCCCATTGCGGAGTAAATCTGACTGCATCGTAAAAAAAGAAAACATCTGCTGTCCCGCGCCGGAGGCTGTTACGTCCGGCAAAGGGGCAGCAGATGTTTTTTTGTGTGTAATCCTGCCTTGTTCAACTTACGATTCATCCAGTTGGGCAGCAGTGCAGAAACACTCAGTTCCGCTGGAACCCAAGATAGCGGGTGCCTTGAAAACTCAGCTTTCCAATGTCGCCCTCCACAAGCATTCCGTAGTCCGAACCACTTACGGTAAGCTCCATGCGGTCGCCGCTTTCCACCTGAAAGGTCACATAATAGGTGGTAAACGTATGCATCATCGTGTTGTCCGTGTGGTGATGAGAGACCTCCGTGCGCTTTGCCACCACCGCTGCCGGAACGGTGAGCCGCGGCGAATGGTTGTTTTTATTCCAGGTGCGGATATTTCCGATGATGGCATACAGGATCATGCCCAGAACCACAAGGAACAGGATGGGAAACAGGATGCTGAACAACAGATCAAATCCAGCGAAAAACATCTTACTCCTCCAAAATTTCTTCCAGCAGTCCCTTTACGTCCTCCAAAAAGGATTCCTCTCCAAGGGTGTTCACCTTGAAGAACACCGCCTGACTGCCGCCTGCGGTGATGGCGGATAACCGAATCGGGCTGTCCCCGTTCTGAAACATGGTCAGCGTCAGACTCAGGCGATTGCCGCCCATCACGCTGTACCGTTCAAAGACGCGGACGCTGCACCGGGCATCGCCCTCTTTGAAATCACTTCCGGCTTCCAGCTCTGCCGACCAGCTGCTGGCCGGAATTTCGTTTTCCAACTTCCAGAGCAGCTGATCAAATTTCTTGTTTTGAATGGTCTTTTCAAAGATCGCCATAATGGTTCCTCCGTTTTACCAACAAAATTCGGTCCCTTATCCTTAATACGAACGAACCCGCAGGAAAATTGCAGAATGCCATCCCTGCGCTCCGGATTCGGAGGAATACTTTGTGATCTTCCAACAGCATACAGTAGCACCAGGGGGGTGCTGTGTATGCTATTAACGCTGCTGCAATTTTTCGCTACAAAATTTCTGGTGCTGGCGCTGCATCTGGAAGCGGGGAGTTTCCCAAAGCCGCTCAGTGCGCGGGAGGAAATCGAAACCTTTGCGGCTCTGCGGGCGGGGGACAGGAGTGCGCGGGAGAAGATCATCCGGCACAACCTGCGGCTGGTGGCCCATGTGGCAAAGAAATACTACGCCCAGCCCGGCGACCAGGAGGACCTGATCTCAATTGGAACCATTGGGCTGATGAAGGCCGTGGATACCTTTGACATCACCCGCAAGGCGCGGTTTGCGACCTATGCCAGCAGATGCATTGAGAATGCTATCCTCACCCGAGCGAACGCCGGACTGAGAATCGGAACCATCTCCACCGCCCTCGGGGTCGTTGTCGTCCTCTTCCGGGTCTACCGGGAAGGTGGTCCAGTCGATTTCATCCTCCGGTGAACCGAAGAGCACCACATGCGCCACCTTGCCGTCCCACACCACCTTGCGCACCACCGTGCGGATGGCAGCGCGCTTCTGCGTCACGGTCATGTCGTCGATGTTGTCGTGGAACACGGTCAGCAGCTGCCGCATCACGTCAAACTCGATGCCGCCCAGAACACCGCTGTCGGTGAGGCTTTCCAATTCCCGGATGCGGGAACTCAGGGTGGCATCCTGTGCATTCAGTTCCTCGATGCGCTTTTTCAGGTGGACAGCAGCGGTGCTGTCGCTGAAGTCAGCCAGCGAATCGATCAGTGCATTGATCTTCCGCTGCGTCTCGGCCTGCTCTTTGCGCAGGGTGGAAAGCTTGGTCTCAAACTCGGAGCGGTTGCCTGCGTGGGCGGACTTTGCCTTTTCCAACTGCTTCATAAAGTCGCTGGAATGGTCGGCAAGGTGCTTGACCTGTTCGCAGATGGCAGCATCCAGCAAATTGCCGTTGGCATTCCGGACATTACATAACTCTCTCCGGCTGCGCTCCTTCAGTTTGCACATATAGGGAAAGACCACCTGCCCATCGGCAGTTTTGCGCCCGGTGACCTTCGGGTACATCCGGCTGCCGCAGGAGCACCACAGCAGGCCGGTGAGCAGGGCTTCGTTGCCGCGGGACTTGTGGTAGGATTTGGATTTGTTCCGCTCCAGCGACTCCTGCACCCGAATCCACCGGTTCGAGGAGATGATGCCGGGGTGCTCGCCCACCGAAACGATCCATTCGCTGATGGGATTGTAGACCGTAGCACGGCCTTTTTCCTGATCGCTGCGGTTGTAGGCCAGCACGCCGCGCACACCGTCGAAATCGGACTCCGGGGCGAACAGTTCTGCCTCATTGTCCACAAAATACTGATAGGCGTCCTTGTCTGCAATCAGGTAGACAGGATTCTGCAAAATCGACTTGATGGAAAACCGGGTGAACGAACGCCCGGTTTTTGTTTTGATGCCCTGCCGCAGCAGCTCGGTCTCGGTCATGGTCAGAGAATCGTACTGCTCGTAGAGGTCGAAAATTTTGTAGATGATCTCTGCTTCGTCCGGCAGCAGCTTGAGCTTGCAGGCCTTTTTGGTCTTGCCGTCCACCGTGATGCTCTTGACGCTCTCGGAAGCATAGCCCGTGGGGGTCGTGCCGCCCAGCCAGCGCCCGGTCTTTGCCAGCTCGTGCATGTTGTCCCGGATGCGCTCCGCGATGGTCTCACGTTCCAGCTGACTGAACACGGATGCGATGTACATCATCGCGCGGCCCATGGGGCTGGACGTGTCAAAACTTTCACGGATGGACACAAAGTCGATGCCCAGCCGTCCCAGTTCTTCAATCAGGCTGGAAAAGTCGCTGATGTTGCGGCTGATGCGGTCCAGACGGTAGACCACAATGGCCTTGAATTTCCGGTCCTTGGCCGCAGTCATCATCTTTTTGAAATCCGGGCGGTTCAGGTTGCCGCCGGAAAAGCCCTCGTCCTCAAAGACAACGGTATGTTCCGCGGCAGCATCGCCGTAGTGAGTGCGGATATATTCGCGGCAGAGGTCGATCTGATTTCCGATACTTTCGCCCTTGCCGGTGTAGCGGGATTTGCGGGAATAGATGGCAATGGTGTCGGCAGTTTTGGCCATAAGATACTCCTTTCCTGTTGTCCGGTGGCCGTAGATGCGGCTATTGTAGCATGGCAGGCCATCTTTGTAAAGAAAAATAACGATAGTCATACATATTTCATCATACTACGAACGGAGGTGTCAAGGATGTGACAAGGCAGGATAAGCGAGGAAACCAGAATGTTTGACTATTTCTATGGGCAGTCGGGCGAGATGTTCTCGTATTTCCGGGTGCCCAAAATTTTATTCCGGGACATAAAATTCAAGGATCTGTCCACCGATGCCAAAACGCTGTACGGCATCCTGCTGGACCGCATGGGGCTGTCGGTGAAAAACGGATGGCTGGATGAGCAGGGAAGGGTGTATATCATTTTTCCTGTGCAGGAAGTGATGGATGCACTGGGCTGCGCAGACAACAAGGCAACCAAACTGTTCCGGGAATTGGAAAAGTTTGGTCTGATTGAGCGCAAACGGCGCGGGCTGGGAAAACCCAATCTGATTTACGTCAAAAACTTTGCAGACCCACGATGCCGCAATCGTGAAAAGAACGGTTCCGGTGCCGCGGATTCAGCGCAGCAGGAAACGGCAAAATCACGAGGAAATAAGACTGAGTGGAATAAAACCGAGGGGAGTGAACCTGATCCTTTCTCTTCCGACGCGGAGAGCGAACCGGATGAGCGCACACGGCTGGAAGCGTATTTTATGCAATCGTTGGAAGTGGACTTGCTGCTCCGGGTCTGCCCGGATGAGGAAGACACCATTCAGATAATCCAAATCGGAACGATATAGTTATCTCGATCTATGATGCCGACTTTTGGCTTCATGCAGACGATAGCACCTTTCCCGCGTGGGACAGAGGCTTTATCCAGCAAAGAAAATACCTTCGTCAGTTCGGTGCCGGGATTCGAGGTCTTTTTGATTTCAATGGGATTCAGAACACCATCCTGCTCCAGAACAATGTCAATCTCTTTTGCATCTTTGTCGCGGTAGTAGTACAAAAACGTCTCTCTGCCGGTATTCAGATAGGTTTTCGCAATTTCGGAAACAACATAGTTTTCGAGGATTGCACCGTTCATTGCACCATACTCCAGAACTTCTGCGCTACTCCACTTGGTCAGATAGCAGACCAATCCCGTATCATAAAAATAGAGCTTGGGGGTTTTTACCAAACGCTTCAGAAGGTTATTGGAGTAGGGGTGCAGATAGAAGATGATACCCAGTGTTTCCAGAATGTGCAACCAATCTTTTGCCTGCTTCTGATTGATGTCCGCATCCTGTGCAATTTCGGCAACATTCAGCATCTGGGAGCAGCGCGCTGCAACCGCTGTCATGAAACGCAGAAATTTCAGCGCATCGATGGCATCTGAAAGCTCTTTTACGTCGCGTTCAATATAGGTAGAAAGGTAGCTGCTGTAAAAAATCTGGCTGTTGGTATTTTTTCCGCTTGCAATAGCGGGCATGGAGCCCCGATAGATACGCTCAAAGATATCTTTGGTATCTGCGGGCACAGCTTTTTCCTCGCGGTTCAGCAGAGCGTCCAAATCCACACGGAAAGGCTCGGTATCTGCACCGTTTATTTCTGACTGCGAAAGAGAAGTCATTGACAGCACTGCAACACGCCCGGCAAGTGATTCCTGTACCCCGTGCATCAGCTTGAACACCTGTGACCCGGTCAGCCAAAAGGCACCCGGCTCATGGTGAGTATCTGCATAGACTTTGATATAGGTAAATAGTTCCGGTGCATATTGAACCTCATCAATCAGAACCGGCGGCTTATGCAGCTGCAAAAACAATTCTGGATCATTTTTTGCGAGTGCCCGCTCGTTCAAATCGTCCAGTGAAACATATCCACGGGAAGTTCCTTCCATGAGCTTTTGCAGCATAGTTGTTTTTCCTACCTGCCGGGGGCCGGTCACAAGCACAACCGGATATTCCTGCGTGACCTGCTGCACAACTTTCTCAAGACTTCTTGTAATGTAACTCATATTGATCACCTGCTTCCAATCTCGGCCGATTTTTCTTATGATTCCATTTTAGCCGAAAACTTTGTCTTTTTCAAGTACATCTGGGTGTTTTAATCGTATTATAAAAAGTTAGGAGTTGATGCTTATTGTCTTATCGCTTAGTAATCGCAGAAAAGCCCTCAGTCGGGGCTGCTTATGCAAAAGTTCTCGGTGCGACCAACCGTCAGGATGGCTACTGGGAGGGTACAGTGATGAAAACACTTGCTATAATATCGCCATGGCGCAGGTTTCAGTTGCGTAAGAGGGAAAATTGCCTGAAATGCATTAAAGGCTGATAATACTCCGTGAGCTGCTCACAAGAGCAGCTCCATCGAGTCGCGGTCATTGTGCATTTTCAAGCTGAAAACAGGCCGGGACTCGGAAAAGGAGTCTCGGCCTGTTTGTGTTTTCGGCGCAAAGGAAAGGATTGAACAATGCGATTTGATGCAAAAGAATTCGGCGGACGTATCCGCGATTTGCGGAAAAAGAAGGGGATTACACAGGAACAGTTGAGTATAATGCTGAACGTTAGTGCGAACCATCTTGCAAAAGTTGAAACGGGAAGCCGCTGCTGCTCGATTGAGTTGCTGCAGGATCTTTCGTCCTGCCTGAATGTCAGAACGGACTATCTGCTGAACGGAGATGCACCGCATAACAACCATCTGAGGGAAAGACTGACGTTTCTTGCACAGGAATTAGAAAAGATTACGGCGGACCTCCCGGTATGGGGATAGGAAAAGCAAAATCCTCTTTTTCAATGCCCAAAAGCGTGGTAGAATAGGTAAAAGATTCAGTATCTGAAAAACGGAGCGCGCAACAATGAAGATTCTGGTCAGCGCCTGCCTGCTGGGCGAAAACTGCAAATACAGCGGCGGAAACAATTACAATCAGGCGGTTTGTGATTTTGCGCGGGGGCATCAGGTGGTTCCGGTCTGCCCGGAGGTTTTGGGCGGCCTGCCCACACCGCGGTGCCCGGCGGAAATCGTGCAGGGCGTTGTCACGAACAAAGAGGGCATCAATGTGGACCGGGAGTTCCGAGCGGGCGCAGCCAAGGCCCTTGCCATCGCAAAAGAAAATGGGGTGGAGCTTGCCATCCTGCAATCCCGCAGCCCCAGCTGCGGCGTGAAGGAAATTTACGATGGAACGTTTTCCGGGACAAAGATTCCCGGACAGGGCGTTTTTGCCAAGATGCTGATGGACGAAGGCGTCCGTGTTCTGGATGCCGGGGAATTGCCTAAAATTATCTTGAAAAATGAGGACGGAAAATGTCAATCAAACTGATTTGCAGCGACATTGACGGTACGCTGCTGCAATACGGCAAAAAGGAACTGGAAGACGAGATCTTTGAGCAGATACGGGAGCTGCATCGGCGCGGCATTCTGTTTTGCCCGGCATCCGGTCGGCAGTATACCAGCCTGCGCAAGCTCTTTGCACCGGTGGCAGACTGCTGTGTGTTTCTTTGTGAGAACGGCGGCGTGATCTATAAGGGCGAACAGTGCATCGCCAAGAATCCGATGCCCCGTGCACTGGCCGAAGAAATTGCCAACGACCTGTGGACCCGCAGCGACGGGCAGGGCGAAGTGATGCTTTCCGGCCAGAATACTGCATACCTGATGGAGCGGGGTCTGGGAATGCTCCAGCGCATCCAGTTCATCGGGAACAACTATCAGATCATTCATGACCCGTCTGAGGTGCCGGAGGAGATCACAAAAGTATCGGTGTATCTGCACGAAGGCGTAGAATCTTACACGGAACGGTTTGTCCCACGATGGAAAGAGGCAAACTGCGCTGACAGGAGAATTTTATGACAGAGCGCTATTGTGAGGGTGAACGGTTTGCTGACCTGTCGTTCACCGAGGAGACTTTTGAGGATTGCGACTTTACCGACTGCGTGTTTGTGGATTGCTCCTTTACCAAATGCGAACTGGATCATACCACGCTGAACGAGTGCAAATTCGTGCGGTGTGAGATCACAGGTCTGCGCAGCACTCATTCTTCGGTGCAGTCGCTGGATTTTGATGACTGCCGCCTGAATGAAATTGAGTGGGCACCGCTGATGTCCAACGGTGCCTTCCCGGACCCTATCAATACGCTGAAAGAGTGCAGTCTGAAATATAACACCTTCACCGAAATGAACTTTAACCGCTTCGACTTTTCGGACGGCAACGAAATTGTCGGCTCCATGTTTGCCAAATGCGAGATGCAGCTGGCGAATTTCAAGGGTGTAGAACTTCACGAAACGGAGTTCTACCAGTGTGATCTGCGCAAGGCGGATTTCCGGGATGCCGCCGGTTATAAGGTGGACATTCTGGGCAGCCGCCTGAAGGATGCGAAATTTTCCCTGCCGGAAGCGGTGAATCTGCTGGCAGATTTGAAGATCAAACTGTCGTAAGAAGGAGAAAAAATGCGTCAACTCATCATTGCACGAAAAGATCTGCAGATGTCTCCCGGTAAGCTGGCGGCGCAGTGCTGCCACGCTTCGCTGGCATTCCTCACCGACCCCATCGGCATGGGACAGAGCGTGAAACCCATCGAGAAAGACGGAGAAATTACCGGCTATCGGGCAGAAATCATGTTGGAGAAAGCAACCTATGAAGAATGGTTCGATGGCTCTTTTACCAAAACTATCTGCGGGGCAAAGAACCGCAATCAACTGCCGAAAGCAAAGACAATTGCCGAGGAATTGGGACTGGTGGAAAACAAAGACTTCTTCCTTATCCGGGATGCCTGCCACACCGAGCTGGAGCCGGAAGAATTTGATGAAAACGGAGGAGGCATGACCCTGACCTGCATCGGTTTCCGCCCGCTGCCGGATGAAATTGCACATCAGATCAGCCATAAGTTCCATTTGTATTGATAGAATTCCTTTATTTTATAAGCATTTTCCACAGTCACTGCAGCCGTTGCAGATCAACTTGCTACCGCAGGTCTCGCAGTTTGCGCGGAAATGAGGCACATAGAGATCTTCCTGCGGGATGGGGTAGCCCCAGTCGTCCACGAGGTCAAAATGAATGGGCCTGCCCTGATAGTTCATGCCGGATTTACAGGCCATTCGGCTTTGCAGCTGCTTGTTTGGCAGGTGGTAGCGCCTGCCGTCCTTGATGAACACGGTGCCGGTCTCGATAAAGCAGAATGTTACGTTGGCATCCACGCATTCCTGCCGGAGAGACTTGACCCAATCAAAATTGCAGGGGCGGGCACCATCGTAGTTTTCGCCGCCGCAGATGACCTGCTCGATTTGCCCGGCGGAAAGGTACTGCCGGATGCTTACTGGCCCGATGAAGGGCGCGCACATGATGCCCTTGTGTTTGAAGGGCAGGTCGAACAGGATGGGAATGCGCTCATCGGCGCGGCGCTGATTTTCACAGGTGACGTTGAAAAAGATGTTGTCCCAACCGCTGCCCCAGTCCGGCGGCAGGCACTCCCGCACCCGCTGCGGCCGTTTGGTGAGAAGGAAAAACACCACATCGCTGCGCTGGCGCATGATGTCCCACGCCTCAGCCCGCCACGGGTCGGCTTCTTCCAAGAAGAAGTCCGAGGTCATGCAGACCCGGATCTGCTCACCACTCTGGATTTTGTAGTGTCCGGTGCGGTCTTTCTGGAGCGGATAGGAAAAGCCGCTTTTCGTTTTGTAGATCTCGGCTCCGTTCTGGTCCCGCATCCGGTCGAGAAAATACATGTAGCAGTTCTGGCAGCCCTCGCTGCACTTGACGCAGCCGTGCCATGGATTCCAGATGTCGTGCAGGAAGCTCACCCTCTTTCTGTACCTATTATTATAATAGCTGCGCGGACAGGAAACAAGAGCACCCCTTGCACTGCCCCGCCGGATGTGATAGGATGAAGAAAACCATGTGAGGGAGGAACCACCATGCCGTTTCTGATGATCCGCAACGACATCACCAAGGTGGCGGCGGATGCCATCGTCAACCCGGCGAACCGGAACCTTTTGCAGGGCAGCGGCACCAGCCGTGCCATCTATCAGGCAGCAGGGGAGCAGGAGCTGACCGCCGCCTGCGAAGCCATCGGCCGCTGCGATTTGGGCAGAGCCGTGTGTACCCCGGCGTTCGGTCTGCCCGCAAAATATATTTTCCATGCAGTCTGCCCGGCGTGGCACGGCGGCGGGTTCGGCGAAGCTGAACAATTAGCCGGTGCATACCACTCTGCACTGAAATTAGCCGCAAAGTACCACTGCGAGAGCGTGGCCTTTCCGCTGCTGTCCAGCGGGAACTACGGCTACCCCAAGGAGCAGGCCTTCCGCATTGCGGTGGATACCATCACGCAGTACGTCATGGAGCACGACCTGACCGTGTATCTGGTGCTTTACGACCGGGGCTCGCTGGCCGTGAGCCGGAAGCTGTTCGCCTCGGTGGAGGAGTACATTGACGACCACTATGTAGCACAGAACGATGAAAGCTACGGATTTGGCCGTCGGCGCAGGGAATTGTCAGAGCAGCGGAGGCTTCTGGAAGAAGATGCTGCCCTGCCGATGCTAGGTGCAGTTCCGGCACCCGCCGCGGCACCCAGGACAGCCCGCAGTCTGGAAAGCCTGATGGACAACCTTGGCGAGAGCTTCACCACTCGGCTGCTGCGGCTCATTGACGAGCGGGGGCTGAAAGACTCCACCGTGTACAAGCAGTCCAACATCTCCCGGCAGCATTTCTCCAAAATTCAGTGCAACCGCGACTACAACCCCAAAAAGAAAACCGTGCTGGCCTTTGCGGTTGGGTTGCACCTGTCCGAAGATGAAACCATCGACCTGCTCAAGAGTGCGGGCTATGCCTTTTCGGATGGCTCCAAGCGGGACTGGATCGTGCGGTATTGCCTGGAACACAAAATCTATAACATCAATCAGGTCAATACGCTATTGTTTGAATACGATCAGGAACAGCTGGGTGCGTGATTTGTCGCCTGCCCGTTGACCTTTTGCCCTTCGGTTTGTGGTATCCTTTTGCCAACGAAAGCGATACACCACAAAACGGAGGGCATTTATTATGAAGAAAAATCTTACCGAGCTTGTTTTCATTCTGGACCGCAGCGGTTCCATGGGCGGGCTGGAGCAGGACACCATCGGCGGGTTCAATGCTATGCTGACCCGGCAGAAGGAGCAGGAGGGCGAGGCCAACGTGACCACCATCCTGTTCGACCATGAGGTGCAGCTGCTGCACGACCGTTTTCCGCTGAAGGCTGTTGCGCCGCTGACCGAAAAGGACTACTACGTCCGGGGCTGCACGGCGCTGCTGGATGCCATTGGTTATGGCATGGAAAAGATGGTGAATATCCAGCGCCATCTGCCGGAGGACGAGCGTGCCGAAAAGGTCATCTTTGTCATCACCACCGACGGACTGGAAAACGCCAGCAAACGGTTTGGCTATGAGAAGATCCGCCGGATGATCGAGCGGGAAAAAGAGCAATACGGCTGGGAGTTCCTGTTCCTCGGTGCCAACATGGACGCCGTGAAGGAAGCTGCCCGCTTCGGCATCGGGGCAGACCGGGCGGTGCGGTTTGAGAATGACGCACAGGGCGTGGCGGTCAACTACCACGTTGTTAGCGAGACAGTCTCCCGGATGCGGGAAGCACCCTGCTGCGCGTCCATCGGCGCAGAGTGGAAAGAACAAATCGAAGCTGATTTCCAGAAGCGGCATCATAGGTAAGGGAGGAAACAGCCATGTTAGGAGCAATCTTGGGTGACATCGTGGGCAGTCCCTATGAATTTGACCACAACAATTACAAGCACAAGGATTTTCCGCTGCTGAGCGAGAAATCGCACTTCACCGATGATACCGTCATGACCGCTGCGGTGGCAGTTGGTCTGATTGACGGAAAGGGTCTGCCGGAGAGAACATTTTGTGCAGTGCAGCATGAAATGCGGTTCTGGGGCCGTGAATATCCCCATGCCGGTTACGGCGGGATGTTCCGCCGGTGGCTGCACGCAGAAAATCCGAATCCCTATGGCAGTTTCGGCAACGGCTCGGCTATGCGGGTGTCGGCAGCGGGCTGGCTGTTCGACACGCTGGACAAAACGCTGGAAATGGCAAAAGTGACCGCTGAAGTCACCCACAACCACCCGGAGGGCATCAAAGGCGCGCAGGCCACGGCGGCAGTGATTTTTCTGGCCCGTACCGGCCACAGCAAGCCGGAAATCAAACAATATGTGGAGCAGACCTTCGGCTATGACCTGAACCGCACCTGCGATGAGATACGCCCGACTTATCATCATGTGGAGACCTGTCAGGAAACTGTGCCGGAAGCAATCATTGCTTTTCTGGAAAGCGTCAGTTTTGAGGATGCACTTCGCAATGCGGTCTCTCTGGGCGGCGACAGCGACACCCTTGCCTGCGTCACCGGCGGCATTGCCGAAGCTTTTTACGGGATGCCGCAGGAACTGCGGGACGAGACTTTGAAACGTCTGCCGGAGGATATCCGGGAAGCATATGAACTGTTGTGCTTCATGATTGCCAAGATGATATAAAATGCGATGATGCGACTGAATTTTGAAAAGATTGCATAGGATTTTATAAAAGTATTATTCTTTCGTGAATTTTAGCACTCTTCTATTGACACTGCTAATGAACGGTGCTATAACAGTGGCGTGCTCAGGAGGAAGGGCAAAAGGAGAGCCGCAAGGCTCCCCGGAAAGCCTTTCCGAGTGGACGCTTCAGATTTTTTGCCCCGACCCGAACGCCGGGATTGGAGGAATGATTTATGCTTATGCCGACTGTTTTCCATGAAAACCTGTTCGATGATTTCTTCGATCCGTTCTGGAATGACGCTGCACTGGAACGTATGATGAACCGTGAGGCTCGTGATACCTTTGGTAAGCGTGGTGCAAACATGATGAAGACCGATGTCAAACAGACGGACAACGGCTACGAAGTAGCTGTTGACCTGCCGGGCTGCAAGAAGGAAGACGTTCAGATGGATCTGAACGACGGCTACCTGACCATTCAGGCAGTGCGCAGCCACAGCAACGACGAAAAGGATAAGAAGGGCCGCTATCTGCGGCGCGAATCCTTCTCCGGCACCTGCGCGCGCAGTTTCTACGTGGGCGATGTGAAGAAGGAAGACATCCACGCAAAGTTCGAGGATGGCGTCCTGCACGTCGAGCTGCCTGCTCCTCAGCAGACGAAGGCTTTGCCTGAGAACCCGAACCTGATCGAGATCGAGTAAAACGCCGGTCGTGTGCGCCAAAGCACAACGCACATAAGATGCCCCCGGAGAGCCGCAACAAGCCCTCCGGGGGCATTTTTGTTTCGCTATCTTTTCCGCAAGGGAAAATCATGGTATACTGAGAACAGCAACTCGGAATTTATGGAGGTACTTCACTATGGAATACAAACGCTTTGGCGGTAGGCTCCTTGTCCGCATCGACAAAGATGAGGAAATCGGTGAAACAAATTTGATTTTAGGGGGACAAAGATGAGTGATGTAAAAGAAAAGACCGGCGCAGTCCTGAGGGAGACGGCAGTCCTGACCGGGGCGGTGGCGATCATTGCGGCGGGCGTTTTCTTTTTTCTGGTGCCGAGCCATACATCCGTCAGCAGCATTTCCGGCCTTGGCATCGTGCTGTCCAATTTTGTGCCGCTGCCCTTGTCGGTCATTACGATGATCCTGAACGTCGTGCTTCTCATCATCGGGTTCTTTACCTGCGGCAGAGAATTTGGCGCAAAGACCGTATACACCAGTGTGCTGCTGCCGGTGTTTCTGGGGCTGTTTGAAAAGCTGTTCCCGGAGTTCGGCTCGATGACCGGCAGTCAGGAGCTGGACGTGCTGTGCTATATTCTGGTGGTCAGCATCGGGCTGAGTATTTTGTTCAACCGCAATGCATCCTCCGGCGGGCTGGATATCGTGGCAAAGATCATGAACAAGTACCTGCACATGGAATTGGGAAAAGCCATGTCTCTGTCGGGAATGTGTGTGGCGCTTTCCGCGGCCCTGGTCTACGATAAAAAGACCGTGGTGCTGAGTATCCTCGGTACTTACTTCAACGGCATCGTGCTGGACCATTTCATCTTTGATAACAGCATCAAACGCCGCGTCTGCATCATCACCGAAAAAGAGGAGACGCTGCGTCAGTTCATCCTCCATGACCTGCACAGCGGTGCGACCATGTACGAGGCCATCGGTGCATACAATCTGGAAAAGCACAACGAGATCATTACCATCGTGGACAAGAGCGAATATCAGAAGCTGATGAACTTTATCAACCGGGAAGACCCCAAGGCTTTTGTTACCGTTTACAATGTGTCCAGCATGCAGTATCAGCCCAAGATCTAATCGGCGGAGAGCTGCGTGGTATACTCAAGTCCGGAAATATCAAAGCGCATGGAGGTAAAAAGCATGCTGACCTATACCTATGTTTCAGAGGGGACGTTTGCCCTGATGGAAAAACCAAAGCCGGTGCTGCAGCACGAGCGGGACGCCATTGTAAAGGTGACCCTTGCCAGCATCTGCTCCAGCGACCTGCACATTAAGCACGGCAGCGTGCCCCGGGCGGTGCCCGGCATCACCGTAGGGCACGAGATGGTGGGCATCGTAGAAGAAGTGGGCAGTGCGGTGACCAATGTGAAACCCGGCGACCGGGTGACGGTGAACGTGGAGACCTTCTGCGGAGAGTGCTTCTTCTGCAAAAAGGGCTTCGTGAACAACTGCACCGATCAAAACGGCGGCTGGGCACTGGGCTGCCGCATCGACGGCGGGCAGGCGGAGTATGTCCGGGTGCCCTTTGCGGATCAGGGACTGAACAAGATCCCGGACGGCGTCACCGATCGGCAGGCGCTGCTGGTGGGCGATGTGCTGGCCACCGGCTTTTGGGCGGCACGCATTTCGGAGATCACCCCCGAGGATACCGTGCTGATCCTCGGTGCAGGGCCGACTGGCATCTGCACGCTGCTGTGCGTCATGCTGCACAGTCCCAAGCGCATCATCGTCTGTGAAAAGGACGCAAGCCGCCTGCAGTTCATCCGTCGGCACTACCCGCAGGTGCTCACCGTGCAGCCGGAGGACTGCGCCGCCTTTGTGCGTGCCCACAGCGACCACGGCGGGGCCGATGTGGTGCTGGAGGTGGCAGGGGCAGACTCCACCTTCCGGCTGGCATGGGAGTGTGCACGGCCCAACGCCATTGTGACGGTGGTGGCACTGTACGATAAGGCGCAGACCCTGCCGCTGCCGGAAATGTACGGCAAAAACCTCACCTTTAAGACCGGCGGCGTGGACGGCTGCGATTGTGAAGAAACGCTGCGTCTCATCGCAGAAGGCAAGATCGATACCGAACCGCTCATCACCCACACCTACCCCCTGCGCCGGATCGCAGAGGGCTACGAGCTGTTTGAAAAGAAACGGGACGGCGTGATCAAGGTGGCAGTGGAGTGCTGACGGTGTGCGCCAAGTCACACACGCACATAAGGTGGCCCCGGAGAGCTGTAACAAGCCCTCCGGGGCCATTTTTGTTTCCCGACATCTTTTCCGCAGCGGCAGGGCGTGGTAGAATAAGGGCAGAACCGATCCACAGGTGAAAAAATCGAACTTCAGAGAGAGGAGATGTTTCTATGCAGTCCGATGAACTGAAACGCCGGATCTCGGCAGGCAGAGGAGATGCTCTGGCCGATCTGGTTTTGAGAAATGCCAGAATCGTCAATGTGTTTACCGATGAGATCGACACCGCTGACATTGCCATCAGCGGAAATTCGATCGTGGGCGTGGGAACGTATCATGGCCGGAAAGAAGTTGATCTGCACGGCAAATATGTCTGCCCGGGCCTGATCGATGGGCATATCCACATCGAAAGCTCCATGCTCTGTGGTCCGGCCTTCGAGCAGGCAGTGCTGCCCCACGGTACCACTGCGGTGGTCACAGACCCGCACGAGATCTCGAACGTTGCGGGGCTGGAAGGCTTGGATTTTATGCTGGAAACGACAAAAAATCTGACCCTTTCGGTTTATTTCATGCTGCCCTCCTGTGTTCCGGCCACGGATCTGGATGAATCCGGTGCGGTGCTGAACGCAGAACAGCTCCGGCCTTACTACGGCGATCCCCGTGTGCTGGGGCTTGCGGAACTGATGAATGCCTACGGAACGGTGCGCTGTGACCCGAAGATCCTGCAGAAGATCCGCGACTGCACCGAAGCGGGAAAGATCGTGGATGGCCATGCGCCGCTTTTGAGCGCTAAGGACCTGAATGCTTATATTGCGGCAGGCGTTCAGTCCGATCACGAGTGCTCCAACATCGAGGAAGCCATGGAAAAACTCCGGCGCGGACAATACATCATGATCCGGGAAGGAACGGCTGCCAAAAATATGGAGGCCCTGATGCCGCTGTTCCGGGAGCCCTATTGCAGCCGCTGTATGCTGGTGACGGATGATAAGCACCCCGGTGACCTGCTGGACAGCGGACACATCGATTCCAACATCCGTAAAGCGATCCGGCTGGGCGCAGACCCGGCAGTGGCCGTCAAAATGGCAACGCTGGTCCCGGCACAGTATTTTGGGTTCAAGCAGCGCGGTGCCGTAGCACCGGGGTACCGGGCAGATCTGGTTGTGGTTTCTGATCTGGAATCCTTTACGGTCGAACAGGTTTACAAGAATGGCACGCTGGTGGCCGAGCACGGAAAAACGCTGAAACCCGCACCGCTTGACATCGACCGTGTGAGATTTTCCCACGTTATGGATTCCTTTGATCTGGATGAGATCACACTGCAGGACCTGGAACTTCGGGAAAGCGGGGAGCAGGAGCGTGTCATCTGCCTGAACCGGGGCGAGCTGCTTACGGAGGAAAAAATCATCCCGTTCCAACGGCATCCGGGCAAAGCTCCCGGTGTGGACCCGGAACACAACATCGTAAAACTGGCCGTTTTTGAGCGGCATCATCACTCCGGCCATGTGGGCATTGGCTTTTTAGGAAACTTCAGCCTGAAATGCGGAGCCGTTGCATCGAGCATCGCACATGATTCCCATAACCTGATCGTGGCAGGGGACAACGATACCGATATGATGCTGGCCGGCAACACTGTGCGGAAAAACAAAGGCGGACTTGCGTTTGTGGCAGATGGACAGGTCGTGGCAGAACTTGCGCTTCCGGTGGCCGGATTGATGAGCACCGAAAGCGCAGAGAGCGTTGCGGCGAAAATGCAGGCGCTGAACGATGCCCTCAAGGCACATGGTGTAGCGGAAGATATCGGCATCTTTATGACCCTCGCCTTCGTCAGCCTTCCGGTCATTCCCAAACTCAGACTGAATACATACGGCATCATCGATGTAGCGCAGCAGAAAGTCGTTCCGGCTGTTTTTTAATACGCGATAACAAAAATACTGCCGGAGACCGACCCGAATGGTCCGTCTCCGGCAACAGAACAGTTCGTTCCTACTCTTAGAAACGAGCCGCATCAAGAGAAAAGTTGACGGAAATTCTTATTTGATAAATCGAAATTTGACGAGGAGCGTGATTGTATGGGGAAAGCGATTTTAGCAATGATCGTAACCGTAATTGTTGGGTATATAAGTGGTGCCATCTTTGCAAATTGGGTCAATGCACCAGAGTGGGGCGTTATTCTTGCTGTTGCTGTGATGGGAGCATTTATCATTTACTTCAATGATAAGAAACAGTAAACAAATTCGCGTTTATCAAGGTGAACATTTAAGTGTTAAAAACGGGAGTGAAAACAAATGATGACCATTGCACAGATCATGGAAAAGATGATCGCCTTTTCCGAAGGGAATATCCATGACATCACGCACCTGAGCTGCGTGTGGACCTATGCCAAAACCATTGGTGAGCTGGAGGGGCTGGACGCAGACACGCAGTTTATTCTGGAGGTGGCGGCCATCACCCACGATATCGCCTGCCCGCTCTGCCGCAAAAAGTACGGCAACACCAATGGTAAATATCAGGAGCAGGAGGGTGCCCCGCTGGTGCGGGAGTTCTTGGCGGATACCGGCATGACAGCAGAACAGATCGACCGTGTGGCCTATCTGGTAGGGCACCACCATAGCCCGGCGCAGATCGACGGCATTGACTATCAAATTCTGATTGAGGCGGATTATATCGTCAATGCGTCCGAAAGCGGGTACGGTCAGCAGGCAATCCGAACCTTTATGGAACATACGATGAAAACGACAGCAGGTATCCGGCTGACGAAAACAGTGTTTGGAGTGTAAAAATGATTCAGAAGCATTGCTTTGAATGCGGTACGGCAAGCCCTCTTATATTCTGGTGGCTGGATATGTGAACCGCGGTGAGGCAGAAGAACACGCCGTGGTGCGGGAAGTCCGGGAAGAAACCGGGTTGGAAGTAGAGCACCTCCGGTTCAACCGTACCAAGTTTTTTGAGCCGTCTAACACGCTGATGTGCAACTTTACGGCTTTCGTCAGAACCGCAAAGGCACTGCATATCAACCACGAGGTGGACCGCTGCAAGTGGTTCACCCCACAGGAAGCCAGAGAAAACATCCGTCCCAACAGCCTTGCAGCGGAATTTTTGAATGCGTATCTGGACGAAGTGGGGAATAAGCCGATGGAGATGTGATTCGTGGCTGTGCCACGGGAATTTTGACGGAAAGTATGGAAAAAAGTTGGTTCGGCCTGTTTCGGTTGACTTTTTTATAAAGAATCGATATATTGATACTATATAGTATCAATAAGTATCAACTGCGAGGTGGGCAGAATGGATGGGGCACAGTTTGCCAAAATGCTTTCAGATAAGCATTTGCTTGAACTCAATCGGATGGAATACAAGTACTCGACTGTCAGCGTCAAAGAATTTGCCGAATTGCTGCGGCAAAACTTTGCGCAGCCTCTGCCGTTGACTGATTTTTCTGGAAATAAGCTGTTTTACCTGCCGAACCTCGCGCAAATTTCAACAAATGGTATGAAGCAGTTGCTCTCTGTCCCTGTCAGTGGACAAAACTTCGGTTTGTCGGCGATGACCGAGGAAATTTATGCGACTTTTCAAATTGAAAGTATCCGCTCGACCCGCAGCAGTATCCGTTATATCCTCGATGGTTATGCCCCTCGTGATGAACAAGAAGCCCGCATCTATGGTATGAAGCGCGGACTGGAGTTTATCGCGAATCGTCAGAATACGATTACCGAGGAGAATCTGCATCACCTATATCAGATCAGCACAGGGGATTATGCCGCCAGAGCAGTCATATTGAAAGACATCTCGCCTGAAAGTGAATTCAGGCGGGACTTTTTGTTTTTTATTGTAAAGGCTGGTTCCTGTTCTTTTGCGGAGATGGCTACACATTAAAGAACTTTGGCCTCATTGGCCGTCAACTGGAAGGTTGCTCCCAGCATAATATGAAAGTTATTGAGATCGCAAATGCCGTCGGATATGAAAATCAAGGCAAGTTTGCGCAGGTATTCGCAGAAACTTATAGCGTCACCCCACTGGAATTCCGCAGTCTGTCTAAATGAATATGGATGTGGGGGGCTGTAACTGGCCATAAGGGATAAAAGCATATCCGCCAGTGTACCGTGTGATGGATTTCACATGATACACTGGCGGCATTTTGTATAAAGAGAACGGATGCAGCAGGCTCCTAGTATCAAATCGTAAAACTGGCATTCAGCATCAGATTGGACTGACAGCGAACATGCTCGGCGGCTTTTAGTTCCCCACGAGCAAGACGAAGTGCCAGCGTAAAGCAATCTTCTGCAATTAAAGACATCGGGATTCCAATAAAAGAGATTGAGGGAATATAGTTGCTCAGGTGATTCCGGTCTTCCATTCGTCCAAAACTGAGAAGTTCGGCCTGCTGCGTAAAAATAAAGTCATTTCGAGCCAGAAGAGGGATCGCACCAAAGGCAAGAGTTGTGTTCATCGTGATCACAAGTTCCGGCTTCTCAGAAAGGTTCAGGATACGTCTTGCTGCGATAGCCCCTCCTTGATAAGAGTTTTCTGTGGAGAAACATTGCTGGAGTGAAATCGGGATTCCCTGCTGATGCAAAATAATCATTAGCTGATTCAGCGTATCATCTTCGGAACAATCAGGCTGAACTCCGGATAGAATGACGATGTTGTGATAGTTTTTTGCGGAGATGATTTGCGCGGCCTGTCGGATGGAATCCTCTGTCTGGCAGGATACGCTGCAGAAATTACGACTTGTGCCATTGAAAAGAATCAACGGCAGCGTGTTTGGCAGTTTTTCCAATGCATTTCGGTCGGATTCGGATTCAGCAACAACAATGGCTGCTGTATATGCGGAAGGTGCAAGGTTCCGGATTCGCATTTCCAATTGACCTCGTTCGTAGAGGCAGAGCAGAAGATTAAAAGGGGTGTCTGTCTGTTGAATCTGTCGTTCCATTGCAGAAGCGAAGAGGTTGACTTCTGCGCTGAGAGAGACAGATGGAAAAAACAGTGCGATGGTAAGCTGAGAAGGGGAAATAACAGACGGCGCATTCAGCTGGTATCCCAAATCACGCGCAGCACAGAGTACTTTTTGGGCAGTTTTATCCGCAACTTTGTGCTCTTTTGCAGTTCCATTCAAAACAAAACTGACAGTCGAGATGGAAACGCCGGCCAGTTTTGCAACATCTTTCATTACAGCCATAAAGAAATACCCCTTTTGCAATGCTTTTTTCTATTTTGCATGAAGAATTAAATTTTGTCAAGAAATTAAAATAACTTTAGCTAAAAATAAAATTTTAATTGACAGCCATCAAAAGGGAGTGTATAATATTCGCCGTTGACGTTAGTTACAACTTACTAACTGACGGAATGCATTTATGTTATCTGAAATGATGTTCTATTTTTGGAGGGAACTATGAGAAAGATTTCGCGTCGTAATTTTCTTCTGACCGCAGGTGTGGTCAGTGCCGCCGCTTTGCTGGCCGCTTGCGGCAGCTCCACTTCCTCTGCAAGCAGTGAATCTGCTTCCGAAAGCACGGCTTCTTCTGCGGAAAGTGCAGCTTCCAATGAAGCGGTGGAATATCCCATCACCATCCAGCATGCTTATGGCGAGACGGTCATTGAGGAGAAGCCCGAAAGCATTGTTGCAATTGCATGGGGTAATCCGGATGTGCCTCTGGCTCTGGGTGTCGTGCCCACTGGTGTTTCCAAAACAAACTTCGGCCCGGTCAACGAAGACGGCCTGCTGCCTTGGACTGCTGCCGCATTTGAAAAGCTGGGTGCATCGCCGAATGTCTTCAGTGATACGGACGGCTGGGATTATGAGGCCATCAGTGATTGCGCTCCGGACGTGATTCTGGCTGCTTACTCCGGTTTCTCCGAAGAAGAATATAATATGTTGAGCCAGATCGCTCCGACGGTTGCATATCCCAGCGTTGCATGGTCTACTACTTGGCGCGAAGAAACAATTGTAGATGCTACGGCGATGGGCATGAAGAGTGAAGGTGAAGCTCTGGTGGCTGAGACTGACGCTATGATTCAGAAAAAGTTGGCAGAGTATCCTGCTATTGAGGGCAAGAAGGCAGCCTTCTTCTGGCTGAGTGCTTCGGATCTGAGCACATTCTATATTTACACCACATTGGATCCGCGTGCCGCATTTCTGACGGATCTTGGAATGCCGCTGCCGGATAGTGTTGCCGCACTGGATAACGGGAAGGATTTTGCACTGACAGTCAGTGCGGAGAATGCAAATCAGTTCAGCGATGTGGAAATCATCATCACCTACGGTACAGATGAACTGCTGACCGCGCTTCAGGCTGATCCCCTGCTGAGTGAAATTTCGGCGGTGAAGAACGGTGCTGTGGTTCTGCTGGATTCCTCGGATGATCTGGCTGCTTCCAGCACACCCTCTATCCTGTCGATTCCGTATACGATTGACCGCTATCTGGAAGTCCTGAATGCTGTGGCAGAGAAAGCTGTATGAAGAATGGGCAGCGTGTGATTGGAATCACTCTGCTGGGTATGATCATTTTGGCAGGATGTATGCTGGCTTCCGTAGCATATGGTTCCAATCTTATTCCCATCGGGCAGGTTCTGCAGGCTCTTCAAAATCCAGATTCAGGAACTTTTGAGGCATCGGTCGTCTGGGCTCGTATTCCGCGCACTGTGTTTGGAGTACTGGCGGGAGCCGCACTGGGCGTATCAGGTGCTCTCATGCAGGCTGTGACCCGAAACCCGATTGCTGATCCCAGTGTACTTGGAGTCAATACCGGCGCATCCCTGTTTGTCGTGATTGGAATCGCGTGGATGCACATTACATCCAGCCAGCAATATATCTGGCTGGCCTTTGCAGGTGCGGCCTTGACTGCTGTTTTTGTCTACGGTATCGCATCGGTAGGTTATGGCGGTCCGACTTCGATCAAACTGGCATTGGCTGGCACTGCCACTGGCACGGCTCTTTCTGCCTTAGTCAACACCATTATGCTGCCGGACAGTTCTGTCATGAAAGAATTTCGCTTTTGGCAGGTCGGCAGCATCAGTGGTACAAGCTGGGGGGAGATACGCACCATTCTGCCATATCTTCTGGTGGGTTTTGTACTAGCGGTGATATTGATTCCAGCCTTGAATGCATTGGCTTTGGGTGATGAATTGGCTGCTGGTCTGGGTGTCAATGTGCAACTGGTGCGAGCACTGGCTGCACTGGGCGGTGTGCTGTTGTGTGCAGCCACCACTGCATTGGCAGGACCAATCGGCTTTGTAGGGTTAATGGTGCCGCACTTTGTCCGGTTGACGCTTGGTGCTGACCTTAAAACAGTAATTCCGCTTTCTGCATTATACGGTGCCGCCTTGCTGGTTCTCGCCGATGTGCTTGGCCGTGTTCTGGGCAGCCCTGGTGAACTGGAAGTAGGAATTGTAACGGCTGTTCTGGGAGCACCTGTCTTTATTCTTGTAGCAAAGAAAGCGAAGGTGCGCAGTTTATGAACAAACCGAACATTTCTGTGCGGCAGGGGTTTGCCCAAAGACACCGTCGCTCTGTTCTGGCAGCCGCTGTGCTCATCATTCTGAGCGTTGTTCTGGCTTGTCTGGTGATGACATGCGGCAACACTTACTATTCGTTGGCAGAAGTCTGGAAGATTCTTACCAGTGAAGGGACAAAAGGAGCTGCATTTACCATCAAAACTCTCCGGCTGCCTAAAATGCTCATTGGAATTCTTGCTGGAATCGCATTCGGGGTGTCCGGAAACACATTTCAAACCTTGCTTCGGAATCCACTGGCAAGTCCGGATATTATTGGTGTTACAAGTGGAGCCAGTGCAGCAGCAGTGTTTTGTATTCTGATGCTCAAATGGAGCGGCGGTATCGTATCGCTCGTTGCTGTGTTGGCCGGACTTTTCGTCGCAGCGTTGATTTACCTGCTGGCGCGTGACCGACATGGCTGTTCCGGCAGTCGGATGATCCTGATTGGCATCGGAATGCAGGCTATGCTCAATGCCTTGATTTCATGGATGTTATTGAAAGGCTCTGAATACGATGTTGCCACAGCATTACGATGGCTGCGGGGCAGCTTGAATGGTGTCCAGATGTCAGATGTTCCGGTGCTGAGCATCACAGTTTTGGTAGGTGGCTTCATTTTAATAGTGCTAAATCGAAGCTTGCAGGTTATGCAGTTGGGAGAAGAATACCCCATCACGCTTGGAGCGCCTGTCCAGCGTGTACGGTTGGGCTCCATTCTGTGCGCATTACTTCTTACAGCTGTGGCAACTTCTATCACTGGCCCCATCGCGTCCGTTGCTTTTCTGTCAGGTCCAATCGCATCAAGAATCGTTGGGAAAGGACGTACCAATCTGCTTGCTTCGGCACTGGTAGGTGTGGTTCTAATTCTGGCTTCAGAGCTGGTAGGACAAAATCTCTTTGCAGTGCGATATCCGGTGGGTGTTATCACTGGAATTTTGGGTGCACCATATCTGCTGCTGCTCCTGCTGCAAATCAATAAGAAAGGAGAGCGTGTCTGATGACAGAGCATACATTGCAAACTCAAAATCTCTCTGTGGGCTACGATGAAACCACCATCATTGAAGATTTGAATCTGGAAATCCCGGCTCACAAGGTTAGTGTGATCATTGGAGCGAACGGTTGCGGAAAATCCACCCTGATGAAAACCCTTTCACGGTTGCTGAAGCCCGAAAAAGGACAGGTGGTTCTGGACGGAAAAGCAGTTCACGGTTATCCTTCCACGCAGCTGGCGCAGATGCTTGGACTTCTTCCCCAGTCTCCAACGGTACCGGAGGGAATCACGGTGGCAGATTTGGTCGCACGTGGACGATATCCATACCGGAAGTTCATGCAGAATATGACCAAAGAGGACTATGCCGCAGTTGAGGATGCTCTGGAACGGATGGGAATCACAGAACTGGCCAACCGATGTGTGGATGAGCTTTCTGGCGGTCAGCGGCAGCGAGTGTGGATTGCTCTGGCACTGGCGCAGGAGACAGACATTTTGCTGCTTGATGAGCCGACAACCTATCTGGACATTGCCTATCAGGTGGAAATTCTTGATTTGCTGACAGAGTTAAACCGCAGAAAGGGAACGACCATCGTAATGATTTTGCATGATGTGAACCTTTCTGCACGATATGCGAATCATTTGTTTGCGCTCTGCCGTGGAAAATTGATTGCAGAAGGTAAACCGGCAGATGTCATTACAGAAGAGTTGATGCAAAAGGTGTATCAACTTAATTGCATTGTTATGAAGGATCCACTTTCTGGAGCACCACTCATTGTACCAAAGGGAAAATACTGATAAACCAAATAATTAGGCAAACCTCTCCTGACCATGTGATGGCCGGGAGAGGTATTTTGGGGCCTGTACCTGCCGCACAGGAGGCAACTGAAATTTTCTGAGACGTTCAGTATAACCTTTGAAGTTGATTTCAAGTCAATCCCTTTTTGAAATTTTATAGAAAGACATCCCGTCTGAGGGCAAAGCGAAGGTTTTGCTTTTCAGGCGGGATTTTTTTGCTTTTTGGGACTGTTGTATACAATATATGGACTAAGAGGGTGGGTGACTTGGACTACGAGTCCATAAACTTTTGCTCGAAAGTACGATACACTATTGTCACGGCAGCGGCCCACCTCCGAAAGGGATCGGGAGCCGCAGCCGGGCGGACCTTGAAAATTGAATATGCAGCTTCAGGTACTTCCAGATAATGATACTTCCGTAATTCGCGGCCCGGTCATAAAGAAGACGGGGTGGCCGAGAGGCCAATGGAGTGGTGCAAATCCAACGCCTGATTGTTTCCCTTTCTCAGGGGTGCCGGGGACAAATTAAGAGAAACCATACAAAACCTTTTCCAAACGCCGTTCGAGGGGAACCACGGACGGCGTTTTTATATATCAGCGAAAAGGAGTACGCAAATGAACCGCAAGACCACAAAAAAGGTGGACGAATCCACCCTGACAACTTTGTGCGCCGTCTGCCGAGGGGCATTTTTGGACGCAAAGGACGTCCGGCTCCGCAGAGCCGACCCCAGGCAGCTCGTCAAGGATGTCTGCACGTATTGCCAGACACGATATGGGTTTGACTACTACGTTCAGCCCATTGTCCGTAAATCGAAAATGACCGGAAAGGAGAACCGACGTGAAACTGAGCCAGCTTAAAATTGACCCGGAGTTTCAAAGCAAAATTCCGCCGCTGCAGTTTGAGGAAGAACAGCAGCTTGAGCAGAACATCATTGCCGAGGGTCGTCTTCTGAATCCCATCATCACATGGAATGGCTACATTCTGGATGGGCACACCCCGTCTCCCTTAATTAAAGATATTGTTGGGTAAAAAAGAAAGGTCAGTCGATTTTGCCGATGAAGCGGTAGTAGATTTCTACTTCCTGCTCACGGCTTCCGTCCTCGCCCTTGACAGCTTCGTGGACGGTTATTTTTTCAATTAGAGTGTTCAGAAGTTCGGCGGTCAGCTCCACAGGGTTGACATACTGTTTCATCAGGGCAATCCACTTTTCAGCATCCGCTGCGGTCTGTACGGCGGCTTCCATCGTTTCGTGAAGCTGTCTTATTTTTGTTTCAAGCTCCTTTTGCTCGTTCTGGTACTTCTCGGACAGCATATTGAAGTTATACTCGGTTATGCGTCCGGCAGACCAGTCCTCATACATTTTAGCAAACAGCCCGTCAACCTCGGCTTTACGCTTCTCTGCCTTTTTCAGCTCCGCAGCCTGCTTTTTCTTCGCAGAGTTTCTTTCCCTGTCGCTGGCATTGAGCAGGCGTTTCAGCAGCTTGTCCTCGTCTTTCTGTGCCAGCATAGACCAGTATTGCAGTCTTGCAAGCACATAGGCATACAGTACATCATAGCGGATATAGTGCATGGAACACTGGCGTAATCCCTGCCCGTTCTTGCTGCAATGGTAGTACCCGTATGGGTTCTTATTCTGCTTGTTTTCCCCATAGGCTAAAGACCATCCGCAGTCTGCACATTTTATCAATCCTGCGAAAATCTGTGTCGTACCGTTTCTGCGTTTCCTGCGTCTGCTTGCAATCAGCTCCTGAACTTTTTGGAACACTTCTTCAGAAATGATGGCTTCGTGGGTATTTTCCACACGATACCATTCTTCCTGCGGCTTCCGCACCTTTTTCTTGTTCTTGAATGAAATGTTGCTCTGCTTGTTGTGAATGCTGTGACCGATGTAGGTTTCCTCTTTCAAAATGCTCTTGACCTGTGCTATCGTCCACGCATAGGCTTTTTCTGCGGGCGCACCGGCGTAGATATTGGCGAAAGTCCCGTATCTTTCATAGTTCAGCCAGCCGGGGGTAGGTACTTTTTCCTCCACCAGAATCCGTGTAATGCTGGCGGCTCCACGCCCGTGTACAGCAAGGTCAAAAATCTTCTCTACAATCCAGCGTGTTTCCGGGTCGATCAGAAGATGACCTTTTTTGTCCGGGTCTTTTACATAGCCCAGCGGTGCATAGGCTCCATAGTGTGCGCCATTGGCAAATCTTGTGTGCATGGCAGCCTTGACCTTTTTGCTGGTCTGTCGGGCGTGCATTTCATTCAGGATGTTTAAGAACGGTGCAAGCTCGCTTTCTCCGTTGATGGTGTCCACATTGTCATTGATGGCAATGTAGCGTACTCCCTTGCTGGGGAAATAGATTTCCGTGTACTGACCGGTCAGGATATAGTTTCTTCCCAGACGGGATAAGTCCTTTGTGACAACGCAGTTGATTTTCCCGTCTTCGATGTCATCAATCATCCTTTGGAAACTTGGACGCTCGAAATTTGTCCCACTCCATCCGTCGTCAATGTACTCGTCTACAACGGTCAGCCCATGCTCTGCGGCATACTGTCTAAGCATCATGCGCTGGGTCTGGATACTGCCGCTTTCCCCCTGTAATTCATCGTCACGGCTCAATCTCAAATATAGTGCAGTGTTATAAATCGTTGTATTGTATGGTTGTTTCACGGTTAAAAATCCTCCTTCTAAAAGAAACAACCCACGCTTATACAATACTCGCTGGTACAAGTATATCATAAGCGTGGGCTGATTGACAGTCGTTATTCCGTATTTTTTCAGGAAGCGGCGGCAGCGTGCTGGATCACATCTTCCAGCAGGCTGTCAAGCGGCTTCCCATCCTGTGCGAAATGCTCCGATACCTTGATACGGACTTTCCCCATGACAAAATACTGGGTGCCGTCTTTTTCGGTAAGCAGGGTGCCGCTGTTTTTGTTATTGCTCTCGTTTTTGCTTTTTGCCATAGGCAGTTACCTCCATAAATGAAATATGCCCGACAAGGGAATGTCAGACAGGTGTACAGCCGCAGACTGTCTCCGTGTCAACCAAACCGTGTCAACCGGCAGAAAAGACTTTGAAAACAATCCATAGGCGCTCTATTATTACTTTTTACTTTTTCTTTGATTTCTTGGTTGACATGGTTGACAAAGGAGAGAAATGCCCCAAATATCAGGCTTTTCCCCGTCAACCGGCTGTCAACCAAAGCGTCAACCAAACTGTCAACCGGTGGCTTTTCAGAATGGAAGTTCCATTTGCCGGGCTTCTTCTTCCGTGATTTCCTGAAAACCGTCCCCCTCCGGCGGAGCTTGGTTGACACGCTCCCAGCCTTTTTGAGAACCGTATTTCTTATACCGCTTCGGGCTTTTGTAGGCTACCCAGCCCTGTATGATGCCGCCCGCAATGCCGGTATTCATAATCTCGCAGATTGCCCGTGTCTCCCAGTCTGCCGGGGAATTTAAGTTCCCCAGCGCTTCCTCATAAAGCTGCTTGGAACATACCCTGTCGCCGGTGTAGTCCTCCAAATAGGCGTAGATCATGCCGGCCTGTGTGTCTTCCTGCATAAAGTCCTGCTGGTGGGCGTTCAGGTATCGGTTCATTTCCATGCTGAATGACAGCTTATACTTCCCACTGCGATAAACCGTCATGGCTTCCGCCCACATCTGTTCGATATACGCCCTCGCCGCCGCTTCATCGTCCAGTATGTGAACCTCCGCCCGTTCCGGGTACACCGTCACGGGGAGAAAGCGCCGGTTGCCGGTGCGGTCACGGGGCAAAAAGTCCTGCCGGTTGGTCGTCCCTCCAAATACACATTGCCGCAGCCGGTCTGCCGGATGTGTCTCATACGGCACTTTGTAGGTTTCTTTCTGGCGGCTTAAGAATGACTTGATTTCCTCAATACTCTTGGCGTTGGCTGTGGCAATCATCTCCGACATCTCGATAATCCAATGCCCTTGCAGCTTGCGGTACACATTTTCATCGTCCAGCTTTTTCAAATCGTCTGAAAACCATTCGTCCCTGCCTGCCAGCAGCCGGAAAAAGGTAGATTTCCCGGCTCCCTGACCACCAACCAGACAGAGCATGACCTCAAACTTGCTCCCCGGTCTGAATACCCGCCGGATGGCTCCCATCAGGAACAGTTTCAAGGCTTCATAGGTGTATTCGTCCGTATCGGCTCCCAGAAAGTGATGCAGGGCGTAACGGATGCGCTCTGTGCCGTCCCATTGCAGGCTGTTCAGGTAATCCCTGACTGGATGGTAGCGGTTTTCATTGGCAACAATCTTGATGGCGCTCTGCACCTTTTTCTCGCTGGTAAGCCCGTAATTTTCTTCCAGATACAAAAGCAGGTAGTTCATGTCCATGTCGGTCAGCGTGGTACTGGTGCGCTCCCAGCCCAGCGGCTTCACAATGTCAATCTGCTCCGTCAAAAGGTTCAGGCGCAGCGCCCCGCGAAACAGAGGGTCACGCTGGAACACCGTCAGGCAGTTTCGGATGCTGTTCTTCACGCCGCCTTTCTGCGTCCCCTCTAATGTTTCCCGGATTTCTGCCGGTGTCTGCGCCGGTTCCATTGTGTCCATCGTCCTTTTGACCGCTTCCTGCGTTTCCGGCGGCAAGCTCTGAAATTCGCAGTTCAAGCCGCAACACCTCCTTTCCCTGTGCGGCGATCAATGCCGCTTTTTCTTCTATTTCTCCGTATAACAAAATATCCAAAAGGTATTCTGTGTAGCTTATCCTCTGCAACGCTTCCACAAAAAGAGGATGCCAGATGGCATCCTGCGGCTGTGGGGCGTGTGCTGTTTTCCAATGCTCCAGCAGGCGCAGATAATCGCATAGCACCCGGAAACAATACCGTTCCGTTTCCTGAAATCTCTGCTCCGCTGATTTTTGTCGGGGCTGTGACCTGTTGTGACGCTTCCTATCTGGCGGCGCATTGCCGGATTTCTCATAGGAAACGCCGAAGTCCTCCGCAAGCCTGACCGCAGCTTCCCGTTTCCCCAATCCATGCAGCAAAGCGGCCAAGTCGATCACATCCCCGGAAGCCCCGCAGCCGAAGCAGTAAAAGCGGCTGTCCACTTTCATGCTGGGCGTGCGGTCATTGTGGAATGGACAGCAGACCATGCCGTTTCTCCCCACCCGGATTCCATAGAATGAAGCAGCCTGCCGGGTGGTAACAGACTGTTTCACCGCTTCAAATACATTCAAATGCTCCCTCCATAAAAATACTGGTAGCGGTAAAGCTGCCGGTTATATCATAGCTCCATCTCATGTTTCTTTCTCTGTACTGCCTGTGGCTGCTCCCTCCGGCGCAGTGCGGTATCTACGGCGTTCTGCACCTGCCGTAGCCGTATGACTTCCTCCCGGAGTGGCTTGTGCTGCGGAGACAGTTCGGCATACTCTGTTTTTAACTGTGCGTATTCCTGTTTCCATGCTTTCAGGGCAATGGGTTTTCCGTCCAGTTTTTCTTTCAAAATACGGCGGGCGGCATAAAACAGCCGTAACTCCGCATCGTGGGATGTTTCAAATTTCTCCCTCTGTTTCTTAAACTTGATATTGTTCAATTCCGTATGAACAGGTTTTAGCCGCTGGTAATTCTCGCCCTCCCGTATCAATTCCTGCAATTCCTTTATCCGGGCAGATTTCTTTTTCATGGAGTCGCTTAACGCTTCAAATTCTTCGTTGACAGAGGAAAGACGCTCCTGCAAATCCTCTAATGTGAGCAGCTTGTTTTCCGTCAGATAATTGACGGCTTCGGCAAACTGCTTTAAGTTTCCGGTTCTGGCTTTATTGCTCCATGCCCCTGCGTTGCGCTGGTTGTAATAAGCGATCAACAGGTCGGCAAGGCTCGGTGTCTGCGGTTTGGAAAGTTCTTCTTTTACCTCTGCCATCCAGACAAACAGGGCTTTGATCTTCTTCCTCACATCCTGCATGAGCCGGTTGGTGGCTTTAATCCAGCGGTTCAGTTCCCCTTTCTCGGTGCGGATGCCCTTTGCTTCCATCTGCCGGACATTAGCTCCCTCGTGGACAGTAGGTATCAGGTCAAGCCCCTGCCGCACATAGGAACGGTGGTCGATACGCACATCCAGCCCTTTTTCCTCAAATTTTGTATTAACGGCAGCCGCCCACTGCTCCCGCCAGTGTTCCAGCGTTTCCGGCTCATGCCAGTCTGTTGTATGGACAGCGTTAAACATATAATCGCCGTTTTTATCCCGGATTCGGTTTCCATCTTCATCAAGAAGATATTCCCGACGCTGTTTTTGTCCCCATGTGCCATCCGGGTTCAAAGGGCGCATGGTTGTCATCACATGAAAATGCGGGTTAGGGATGCCGCCGTCCTCTTTCTCCGGGCTGTGAAAAGCAAGGTCGGCAATCATGCCTTTTGTCACAAACTGCTCCTGTACGAACTTCCTCGCCAGCTCCATGTTTTCTTCCAGCGTCAATTCATTCTGCATGGCAATATCAAAGGAATAGGCAAGCTGTGCTTTTGGATGTTTCTCGCAGTTCTCCACAGCATTCCAGAGGGTCGCCCGGTCAAGATATATTTCCGGCGCATGGGGCGGCAGCATGATTTCCGAAGCGATCACGCCGCCCTTTTTGGTGTAGTCGCTGACTTCTCCATAGTAGCTGCTGTAAAGACGCTCCCCGGCTCGATAGGCTGCGCTGGCAATGGCGCTCTGACCGGCGCTGCGCTTGATCTGTGCGATTGAAAAATGATAAAGTGCTATCCTTAGTCACCGCCTTTCTCCTGCCCGGAAATACGGGCGTGGTTCTCTGTGGCAGACCGGATGAAATGCTCCGCCTGCGGCAGATTCAAAATGCTTTCCATGAGGGAATAAAATTCCGCTTCGGATAGCTCCTTTGTCTGTGGTGCAATGCTCTCAATAGCTGCCCCACGGGTAATCAGCCGGTGCGTCCTCTGTTTCCGGGAACCGCTTTCCAGATACGCCTGCCGGTTTTTCAAACGCTGCATTTTCCGTTTTTCCTGTTCCAGCAGGACAGTGGTTTTTTCATATTCCTGCTTCAACTGTTCCAAAGATTTTTCCATGTTCTCACATCCTTTGCTGATAAGATAAAGAAAGACCATCCGCAGACAGTCCGTGTGTCAGTGCTTCTATAAAACCCGATGAAAAGGGAAAACCGCAGAGCGGATTTCTCTTTGCGGCGGGTACACAGGGGATAGCCGCTTTAGCGGCGCAAGGGGGTGTAGCCACCTTGTCGGAGCGAAGCGAACGCAGACCTCGGATTGCTGATTTTATCAGCGGCAGAGGTAAGCTCCGCAGGACGCACGATACATGGTCTTTAGACTATGTATAGAAGTGCGCCCTTAGTTCCTAAGGGATTTTGCCGTTTCCGGCAGTCTTGTCCTTTTTCTTGGAACGCTTGGAAAGATACTTCGGGCAGTCAACCACAACCGCCCGGAAGCTCTGTTTACATTCGTGCTGGCATTTCCGGCACAGTTCGTTGTAAGTGATACGGCTGCGGTCATTTAAGAAGAAAGACCATTCCAACCGCCGCTTGTTACTCATTCTTGCCATAACCGGCTCCTTTCTCCGTTTCTATCTGATGTACGCAGATAGGCTGTTTTGATGTAGCGTCTCGGTATCATTTTTAAGTTTTTTTCCCTCTGTATGCCCCTTTGGAAAGTGCGGCAGTATTGCAAGTCAGGGAATGATACCTCACGCTTATTTGTCGCTTCCCGGTACGGTTTCGGAGCCTTTTGCCATCCATTCAAAGAAAGCAATTTTGCTGACCTTGATAAGTCTGCCCCTGCGGAACGCTGGAAAGCCGGGTGTGTGTACCAGCTCATAGGCGCTCGCTCTTGAAATTCCCATAATCCGCTGAATGTCCGCCACATCCAGAACCAGCGGTAAATCCTCGTAGCTGTTCAATCTCTTTTTATCGTTCATTCTGTTCCTCCCATAAATCAAATAGGTTAAAATGCTTCCTGTTGCCGTTCTCCCCAAAAGCCGTTTTCCTGCCCCATTCCTGCGGTGTTTCCCTGCATTGGTGCGCCGAATGCGTCACTTCTCCTGCCGGTCATATCCCTTTTGGACGGTCATTCACTTGTCAAGGTACTGTGCGGTACGAAATTACCAACCGCAATCATCATAGCGTACTATCCTTGACAAAACAATGATTCTGCGATACCATGAGTGTAACGGATATAACTGAATTATATAATTACCATAAACAAAGGCAGGGGATAGGGATGGAGAATCAGTTTATACGGCATGAGCCATGTTTTGAGAGGATTTTGTTTGTCCTGACGCTGGACAGGAAGAAAATGAAAGAGCGGATTTTGATTGGGGAAGAACAGCAGATCCGCTTCCGTCTGAACGGGAGCCAAAACGCAGAGGTGCTTTGTGATATGACACGCCCACTGGGAACTTTTTTGATAAACTTTGAGCGTGACACGGACAGAGACTGGAACTTATACGGGCTTTCTCCGCTGCGGCAAGCTCTCCACTCCAACCGATGGAAACAGCCGGAGCTGGAGCAGGCGGCAAGCGAATTTCTTTGGGAGAAATATCTTAGCAACGACCCTCTGAAAATGTATGTGGCGTTCCGTATCTGGAACAGCTATCTGCTTGCCAGAGAACCCCGTGACCGTAACGCTGCCTGTGACCGCTTCATGGATAAAATGAGCAGACTGACCGGGGTATTCCAAAACGAAACCATGAGCTTTGACAGGGAGACAGGAAAACCGAAACAATTTCAAGCTGGCAGCCTTTATTTCAAAGGCGCACCGTCAGAAGATACCCGGCTTGACCTCTGGTTCCCGGACAACCGGCGCACAGAAGAATGTGTGTCTGCCTATGCGTCCCTCTACCCGTTGATTACCTATTATCTGAACAGGCTGAATGACTGGGGGCTTTGCTTCCGGCGGTGCAAGGTCTGTGGAAAATATTTTCTGGCAAAGAGCCAGCGGTATGAGCTGTGCAGCGACAAGTGCCGAAAAGCACAGGCGCTTCAAAACAAGCGGGAATTTGACGAGAGGTCAAGAGAAAATAACTATGACCTGCTTTATAAAAATGAATGCCAGAACTGGCGCAACAAAATAAACCGGGTAAAAAATACCGCAGGCTTTCCGGCTGACCGTCTGGAAAAAATACAGGCTTCCTTTTCCGACTTTAAGAAAGAAGCCTTACAGAGAAAAAAGGCTGTAAAAACAGGAACGGCCAGCCCGAAAGAATTTACGGACTGGCTGTATCAGCAGAGTAATGTAATTGTTGAGCTGACCGAGATATGAAAAACTTTCTATCGTCAATTTCGCATTATTGCAATAACAGATTGCTTCTTCCATGAATGGTAATATTATCATCAAACTTTTGGAAGAACTATAAATGTCCGAGGTGCCTTTGATTTCGACAGAAAAACAGGCTGAATTGTTACAACGCTCGGACATTTCAAAAATTTTTTTGAGAAATGGCGAAAAAAGCGGGGCAGCACACGCCGCCCCGCCGATCCCATACGGCTATTCCATCGTCCTGATTTGCTCAACAAGAGATTGTTTTTTCAGATTTCCAGTTGTGTAAGAAATCAAGGTGAATTGCACAATCAGCAGGATTGCTAAATATATCAATACGATCAGCCACGGAAATGAATAGTAAAAGTATGGATTCATCGTTTTCACAACGACCTGTACGGATAGGAAGCCCAGTCCAGTCCCCAAAACCAATGTTACCAGCGTAGCAAAAACTGAATACATTAACCCCTCATAGCACAGCATTTTGATAAGCTGCTTTTTACTCAAACCAATCGCCTGTAACATTCCAATTTCCTGCCTACGGGATAAGAAGTTTGTGATTGTCGTATTGACAAGGTTGATTAAAGAAAAGCACACAACAATAACAGCCACGATCAACAATACCCCGAAAGAAAGTTGTTGAAGTCCGCTATAATAAGTGATACTTTCTTTTATGGTTTCCATAACCAAATCGCTATTTCCGTCTATCAGTTGATTTAATGCAGCTTCTACCGTATCATATTTTTTCATATCGGTAATTACGGAAATCGTACCTGTGCAATCTATCCCGGTCGCTTCATTCATAAACTGCTCCGGAAGCGCAAAGCATTTTGAGAAGCCGGAGTAAGAATATTCGTTTACAATGCCCATGACGGTATAGGCCTTTGTGCGAATTTGGCCGGATTCGGTTTTATAGTCCACTTCGACGGTATCACCCAACGCAGCCTCAATATCATAGAGATCGGCACGCTCTTGAAGCAAGACAATTCCATTGCCTGCCACCAGTTCATCATAATCAGTCGTTCCCGCAATTCGCTCTTTCTCCAAATTCTGCTGTTCATCTCGGCAAAAGCCCTGAATCCATTTTCCAGAATTACCATTTACACGATATTCTGCGTCCGTGTAATACCAGTGCTTGATTCCTGTAACGCCATCAATAGATTCTACTGCATTTATAAAATCGGCATTTAGAAAATTCTTTTGCTGCAATCCAGACAAAGAAATACCAGCAGTGTCCCACGATTGATTTGCGTTGAGCTGAATGTTAAATTCACCGACAGGGAAAGCCCTGCCTCTTGCCTCTGCAACGCCATCATAGGAAACTAACATTGTCGAAATCAATACAACCAATACTCCGCCGAGTGAAAGAGAAAGTATTGTTAAAGTGGACTTTGCCTTTTGCCTGGACAGATTCATTTTAGCAAGTGAAGCAGGCGTTATTTTACGGTGCAACACGGAACTTTCTTTCATTTTCCCCTGATAATCGGAATATCGCAATGCTTCCAGCGGAGATACTGCCGCAGCTCTTTTTACAGGAGTATGAATGGCAATCATCACAATAATAAATGCAAAAAGGCCAACCCCGACCGTCACACATAAAGTAGTCAGCCAGTACCAACCGGCAGGAATCAGGAAGTACCCAATCACATTTCCAATAACCAAACCAATCGGGATAGCAATGGCAGCAAGTAATTTCCCCTCGCGGTAAACCATCTTTTTGATCTGTCGTTTTGTAGTTCCGATTGTGCGAAGCTGTCCATAGTTACGGATACTGCTTGCTACTGAAATATAAAAAATCGAATAGATCACAATGCCGGAACCAATGAAAGTTACAAAACCGATCAAGAAATAGAACAGCATATCGCTTCCGTGATTTTCGTCCTTTAAGTTAAAATATGTGGAACGGACAATCACATTATCATCGGAAATTTTTAATTGCTGCGCCAGAGTGTTTGCATAGTTGGTGGCTTCTTCCTCGCTCATGTTTTGAGCGCCTTTCAGCCCAATGTAATAATCAATCATGCCTCCGTCGCCATACTGCTGTCTTACTAATTCTTTCGATATAATGGCTGTATAGCGCCCAATATCGCCGGTTTTCACATCTAAGATTCCCGTCAATTTGAAATCATGGGTAGTGCCGTCAGAAAAGGGGATTTGAATTGTCTGTCCCAATTCATTTGAATAGCCCAAACTATCCAAAAAGGATTCTTGCACTACAATTTCATTCTCCGAAGCTGGTAAATCTCCCGAATAGAGCATACTTTGGGATTTTAGCATATCTGCATTTGCATAAGTAAAATTCACGGTTGAATGGTTTACCTGTTCAGAAAATGCGTTAAAAAATTCCCCAACCCACGCAATTTCTTCTTGCTTGTATAGTTCCTGTCCCTGTTGTTCAGAAATCGCATGATACATAATCTGCGCTGTTTTTTGGTTGCGGTTCTGCGTTTCCTGCATAACCCCAAAGCCATAGAGGACAATAGCAGATAGCAATGCGCTGGCAAGTGCAATCGTCAAAATAATAAAGATATTTCTTTTTCGATTTGCCGATATACTGCGGTTTGATATGCGCTTTACTATGCCGCTGGTATCATTTTCAAAAGGCCATGTCATAGCCTGCCACCTCCTTACTCCACAATCTTTCCGTCCTCAATGCGGACAATCCGATCTGCAAGGCGGGCAATGTCGTCATTGTGCGTAATCATCACAACAGTTTGCCGAAACTCCGCACTGGTGCGCTTGATAAGCCCCAGCACCTCGGCGCTGGTCTTGCTGTCAAGGTTGCCGGTCGGCTCGTCGGCCAGCACGATAGCCGGTTTGGTAATCAAGGCGCGGGCGATAGCCACACGCTGCTGCTGTCCGCCGGAAAGATTGTTCGGCATATTTTTCAGTTTATCTTCCAGCCCCAGCAGGTGAACGATCTCGTCCAAAAACTTCTGATCCACCGTGTCCCCGTCCAGCTCCACCGGCAGGACGATGTTCTCATACACATTCAGGATGGGAACAAGGTTATAGTTCTGGAAGATAAAGCCGATGTTGCGGCGGCGAAAGATGGTGAGCTGTTCGTCGTTCATCTTCGACAGTTCTTTGTCCCGGACAATCACATTGCCGGAAGTAGGGGTGTCCAGCCCGCCCATCATGTGAAGCAGGGTAGACTTGCCGCTGCCGGAGGTTCCCACAACGGCCACAAATTCGCCGTCATTTACGGAGAAGTTCACGCCGTCAAGGGCGCGGGTGATGTTCGGCTCTGTGCCGTAATACTTTTTCAGGTCGATAGTCTGTAAAATGCTCATAAAATTCAATCCTTTTTTTGTTTGTTGTAAATGCGGAACGCTGCTGCGCCGGTGGCCGCCAACTGCACCAGAATCAGCACAGCGAACAGGCCGAAGCTCTCATAGTAGAACAGTTCATCCCAAAATAGGAGAACATCACAGAGAGCAGTCAAGGCAACCGTCCGGCGGATGTGCCGGGCCAGCCATTGCCGGAACACCAGCACAAGGGCAACGGGCGGGACGATCAGCAGCGCCAGATTCAAAATCAATGTCGGGGGCAGTTCCATTGCGTCGCCTCCTCACTTTTGTTGATAAGGGTATTGTAAAACCCAAATGTCCGCGAAATGTTACAGCGGCCAAAAAATTTCATTGAAAATCGGGGTGAAATGTTACAACGCTCGGACATTTCAAAATCAGTCTGCCATTTTGATCCGTTCCACCAACGAATTTCTGCATTGAATTTTTAGACAGATAGCAGAAATTATAATAGGTGTTATTATTAAGCAGACACCGTAAATCAGTAATGGAATAAAAGGAAAAGTATATTGAAAATAAGTTAATCCATTCGCAGACAATATCCGTACTAACAAATAACCCATCAAGGTTCCTGCCACAACCGTAATAATCAAGCATGGAATAATCAGTAAGACACTTTCATGCAGCAGCATTTTCTTTATCTGTTTTTTTGTCATACCGATAGATTCCAATATTCCAAATTCTTTTCTCCTTGTACTGATACGACTAATCAAGGTGTTTGTCAGATTAAAAATGCTAAACATAATGACAAAGGCAGATACCCCATAAACTTGTACGCTGGTATTATGAATCGTATTTGCCGAAGATGCTTTTACCTCTTGTAAGGTTTCCATTACCAAATCAGGGTGTCGGGACAGTATATTATTTAATTTGCTTTCTACTGATTTACCCACTTTTTCATATTCAGGTACGGACAAAGTTAAGGAAGCTGTTAAATCCATATCGCCCCACAACTTTTCTATGGTTTCTTTGGGGAGATAAAAGCCCTCATTCATACTTTTTTCGGAAGTACCGGCAATCAAAATATCTATGCTGTGTTCAGCCCCATCAAACCATCGTAATGTCACTTTTTCTCCTATTGACGGGCAAGCATGATAGACTTCTTTCTGTACGCTTGTTCCTAATATAACCATAGCGTCTTGTTTCACCAATGTTTCGTATGTCCAATCAACAGGAAGCGTTTTCAAAATTTCCTCCTGATTATCAGGCGTAATCGGAATAATGGGAATTTCTAATTGTTCATCGTGATACTCAATAATGGCTGCGGTTCTCTCCGTAGCATAAATCTCTTTAACTTCCGGGATTTGTTGCAATTCTTCCATGAGTTCTTGTGAAAAAGGCGTATTAACTTGATACTCCGAAATACCATACGGTTTCGGGTTGACTAATGTATTGTGGTTAATCGTAATATAATATTCTCCATCTTCCAAATTCCCCATTCTTGCAAAGGAATCTGGATTCCATGATGATATAAAAGTGGCTCCAACCATAAATAAAATCCCGCCGATTGCAAGCGAGGCAATCGTCAGATTGTGTTTTTTTCGATTCTGCTTTTCGCTCAATACGGCTAAAGAATACGGTGAGAGCCGAATATGATTTTTCCTATTCTGCACTCTACTTTCTTTTAGTTCTGGATCGTTTCCAACATATTTTGTTGCTTCAATAGGGGAAATATTTGAAGCTATTTGTGCGGGCTTGTATACGGAAATTTGTACGATGATAATGCCTAATATTATTGCTAAAATACTTGTGGCTATGGCATTGATAATCGTTATTCCATTCGGCTCTAACAAATATGCAAATATGATACCTACTGTAATACCGGCAGGTATTCCGAACAGGCAGAAACGATACCCTTCTTTACGAATCATCCGCTTAATTTGTTTTTCTGTCATGCCAATAGTTTTGAGCTGTCCAATCTGCGATACTTGATTTGATACCGAAAGGTAGAACACACTGTATATGACAATTCCGCTTGAAAATGCAATAAAAAGAGTAGCTAAAAGAACACCTCCCATTCCTGATCCACTAATAAGTGAGGAACAGAATTTGCTATTAAAATAAAGTTGGTTCCTGCTTATGTCTTGGGATAAAGCCAGACGATATACTGTATTCTCAAAATCAATAAGTCCCATTTCCGTGGCACCATTTACACGAATCAAGGCACTATATGGAATATCCGATAATAACACACCCTGTTCTGCATACGCTGGGGAGACATAAAAGTAAAATGTTCCTGTTTCCACATTATCAGTAAAACCAGTAATGATGAAATCCTCTGTTTTACTCCCCGCCGTTGGTAAAGTGATGGTATCTCCTATATTTAGCTGATACCCCAGCTCTAATTGAACATTTTTATCAATTACAATTTCATTGTACTGTTCTGGACAGGTTCCACTGACTAATTCATAGGATTTTATAATTCCAAAACCAGTCGGCATATAAACCGCTTCAAATTTGATCCCATCCATCAGAAAACTATCACTATGCTTATAGGGTACAATATCTTCAAGATCAGGTTCTTTTTTCAGAACTTCTATCTGTTCTGCTGTAAGCCCCCCGATGGTAGCTTGCTGCATTTGATTCAAAATCTTTTGTTCACTAATTTTGCTGCCTTGTTGGAATAAGGAGATTCCCACAATCAAACTAATTGCCAGCGCAATGGTCAAAACATTAAAAAAGCAAAAAATACGATTTGAAGATACATTGCGTTTTGCTAATTTCTTTACAATGGCGCTGGTGTCATTCTCAAAAGGCCATGTCATAGTTGTATCACCTCCATATTTGATAAGGGTATTGTAAAACCCAAATGTCCGTGAAATGTTACAGCGGCCAAAAAATTTCATTGAAAATCGGGGTGAAATGTTACAACGCTCGGACATTTCAAAAAAATTTACGGCGGGCAGCCGGAAATGGCCGTCCGCCGAAACATACTACGCCAAACTTTACAAAGGGCGAAAACAGACCGTGAAACGGGCTGCTGACAACAAATAAAGGCTGAACATCAAGCACAGGAAAGTGCGAGGTGTTCAGCCTATTTTGTTGTCTGGGGTTTCCAAAGGGGTGTCCCCTTTGGCACACGACTTTGCTTGCAAAGTGTAGTGTGTTATACCTGCTGGCGTGGCTGACGGGGGAAACGGGGTGCGGTGCTTTATGCGCCCCGTTTGCTCCGGCAGGAAAACAGGCTGAATTTTTGCGAATGGGAATGAGCAAAAAATCGGGCTGTTTTCAGAGAACGGCGGCAGGTATATGAAAGCCCCCGTTCTTCGTCCTACGCTCTGACTTGTGGACAAAGTGTCCCGAAGTTGTGGCCACACTCCCGGAAAAGTAACAGGACAGCGGGTAACCGTCAAGGCTGAAATGAACGGGTTTACACCCGGCCTTGACCGCCGCCCGCCGTCCCACTGAATGGGTGGACAAGGCGGTCAATCCCTCAAAGTGCTTGTCCGCGCTCTTTCTGATTTTGAGGTATTCAGTTTTTCAAAATTGAATAATCAAAATAAATTTTTTCGATTGAAAAAATTTTATTTGTTATCATCTTCAATGCCATATTTTTTCTTTTGCCGAATCACATAATTACTGATTTTTTCATCATATAGTGGATACTGGTAATCCAACTGGCATGCCACTTCTGACGAAACCTCCCGGAACAATGCCATACATTGTTCAAAGGATTCCCACATATGGGGATAGGAATCCATATTATAAGTGGACATAAGTCGTTCCCACAATTCCTCTGGGGCATATTGCTTCATAAATTTATAGTTTTTTCCCAAACTGAAATGAAATCCCTGTTTGATACCAATCAGCCAGGAAATCATGCGAAGCAATTCTTTTCGTACTATATCATTCATATGGTCAATAGCAAAAAGAATTTCTTTGCGGCATAAGCCCTTTACTACATATGTTGTAGTATTCCAAAATTCATTACAGCAATCGTCAAACATTCTTTGAGTAGGCTTCTGCAAGTGGTAGTCTATATCCGTTGGTATTGGCGGCTTTACGATACGGTTGTCTTTATCCAACAGTAACTTTACCAGTTTATCCCATGTAAAATACTCGTCTATCAGTTCCAGCGGCAGCAAAGTTAAATCTATCTTAACATCATCAGTAAACAGCATTAAATATGAAAATCCCTTTTCTACAGCTGGAAATAATTCCATATCTTCCGGCTTTTGCAGAATCAACCTTTCACCAAATATATCTAGCCATTTATCATCACTTGTGAAGCTGTCCATATCCGTAACAAAAAAAGTAATATCAAAATCCTGAAAATCATCAGGCGGAATATTTGTATTTGTTCTAGATCCTTCCAAAGTAACCATGCGAATGCGTTTGTCTGTTTTTGCAAAATTCAAAACAATATCATAAACTTCCTTTTCTGATCTCATTTTTATCTCCTCCAATTATTGAAATAGGTGTGAAACCATTTTAGGGCTTTCCCGCCTTGATTACCCTTTAGCAAAGACGGGCGGGACTGTCAACGGCGGCGCATGAAATGCGCCGTTCATCTTGACCGTTGACTGGCTCGGCTGGCTTTGCTATTTTCTCGATGAAAAACAATTTATTCGTACTTATTTTCATCATTGTCATAGTAAACCACATGAATGGAATACTCTTTTTCTGGGTTTTTAATTGAGATAATATCCATATCATCTGTGCTGTATCTCAATGTATCTTGCACTTGTCCATTTATTGTATAAGTGATTTCGGCATACTCTGTTTTAGCACCATTAAACCAAATTAAATCATACCATTCTCCGTTTATTGCAACGCCACCAACAATAATCTCATCACTATTTCGGTTTGTTGATGTACTAAATTTGTAATCTCCATTTCCTGTTGGTTCAAAGATGGCAAGTGTAGATTTATTATCTGCACTATATGCTCCACTCACGATATAACCGCCAAGTTCCAGTTCTTTTGCAATAGTCCATTCATTCCCCTTTGAAATTGCGGTGTTCAGTATGCTTTCTCTGCTGGTAATGGTATCTCCTTTGGGAGTTAAACTAAAGAAATATAAAAAAGCGGCAGCAACGCAAATAACAGTCGCTGAAATTATCAGTAACCATTTTTTCATAACCAATACCTCCATATAATCTGATTTATTATTCTCTTACTTCCGTCCTCGCTGCGGCTTTGGATTTTTCAGCAAGTCCGACTTCTGTGCAATCTTTTTCAGCCACTTCTTTTCTTCCTCGGACAGCTTCTTATAATTCAGTTTGAGCCGCTTGCAGATAAACATCATAGCCGCCTGCTCTGGGTCGCTGTCCGGGCTGGTGGTTTCCTCTGCGGTCTGCAAGAAATCTTCCAGTGGGTTGTCCTCCGGGACACTAAAAAAATCGTCCTTATGGGCTTCCCGCAGGTCGAGGGCTATCTTGTTTATGTCCTGCTGTATCACATAGCGGCAAAAGCTGTCGTCGTCAATATGGGCGGTAATAAGCTGCCGTAACTGCGGGTCGGTCAAGCCGGGATTGTGCTGTTTCATAATCGTTGCGCTCACAGCGTCCACGATGGCATTTGCGCTCTGCACCTGTTTTCCCGCCACGCCATTCACATAAATTTCAAGGTCGGCCATGAGCCGGGGGAAATCCGGGTGTGTCGCCAGTTCACATAAGAGGGAATTGTCCACCAACCCGCTTTTCAATAGTTCAATCATATCGTCACTCAAACGCAGGTCTGCAAGGTCGGCGTTTGAGTGATTTTTCGTTTCAGACCGGCCCAGCAGATAATCAACGGTCACTTCATAAAACTTTGCCAACTCAATAAGGGCATAGTGGCTAATGTCCTTGAACTTGTCCCCCTCATAACTACCCAAAGCAGACTTGGAGAGATGGGTCTGCTCCGCAAGTTGTTCCAGCGTCAAGCCACGCTCTACACGCAGGTCTTTCAATCGTTCTTGTATGGATAGTTCCATGCTCTCCCTCCTTCTGGGCAAATTTCTGATATGTTAGTTGCTTATTTTTGAAGTTCTTCGGGAGTTATAAGATATTGATTTGACTTTTGTAAAATAAGGCGAATTTTTTCTTGTTCTATCCCTTCATCGACCATCGCTCGAACTAATGACTGCTCTTTATTATCTTCCCCTATTTCAATTCCCGCAAAAATTGCCTGTCGCACATTTTCTCGAATTGAATTATTGTTTTGGCTTATTATTGATGCAAATAACTCTTTGACATAAGAGGACATCTGATCTAATACCTTTGGAAGATTTGTTTTAATGCAATCGTTTCCCCATTCAGTTGCTGTATCCATTCCGGTATCAACAAATGAATCCATCATTTGTTGTATTTTGCTTTTGGTTTTATTGTTCACGTAGATACCCCCTCTATAATTTTTTATGGATTTCTTTTATTCTATCACAATTCCGAGAACGTGGAAATAGCCTGTTTTTTAAGCCGATTTCCTACCTTTCGGATATACGGGACGGACGGTCATTTAGGTGTAGACTTAGGGTAGTTCATCGATGGACAGCACCTTGAAAACAGAATGACCGTCCGAAAAGGAATACCCCGGCTGGGGAAGCACCGCAAGGAGCCGGACTTCGGGACAAAATGTCCCGAAGTTGCGGGGAGCGTGCCTCGTCGCCGCAAGCTGCGTATCATTCGCTTCCGCCAGATGGCGAAAGCTCACTCGCTCCGCTGCGGCTCCTCTCCCCACAAAGCAAGCTTTGTGGGGGCCCCTGTTGGGAACACGCCGCAGGAATGGGGCAGGAAACCTTTTCGGGGAGAACGGCAACGGAAAGCAAAATGGAGGGAACGCATGAGAGATAACCCCTATAAAGACTTGCCGCCGCTGGAACGCAGGCCGGACGGTTCCCTTTACCGCATGACACCGGCGCAGAGAAAACAGGCGGCCAGCCTGATACGCCGGGAGTGCTGTTGCTGTGAGGACGGCAACTGCATTGTCCTTGACGATGGGGACACCTGCACCTGCCCGCAGACGGCTTCTTTCTCGGTCTGCTGTAAGTGGTTCCGCTGGGCGGTCTTGCCGCTGGACGGGACGCTGGAAGCGGAGATTTTCCGTGATAAGGACTTGAAACGCTGTGCGGTCTGCGGCGGCGTGTTCGTCCCCAAATCCAACCGGGCAAAATACTGCCCCGGCTGTGCCGCCAGAGTTCACAGGCGGCAGAAAACAGAAAGTGAACGGAAAAGGAGGTCTGCTGTGGACAGTTAGGAGCGAAAAAAGCCTTGATTTATCAGGCTTTGCAAGCCCCAAACCGGGGCAGGTGGTATAAAGTATCGCCCGCCCCGGAAAACGGGCTTCTAACCGTCCACAAAACGCACTATGACAAATACCATCTATATCCATCAGCCGGAAAAGGCGTTCAGCTTCACCCGGCTCCCGAATTTCCTCTTTGAAGCCCCCACATTCAAGCCCCTGTCCAACGAGGCAAAGATTCTGTACGCCTTTATCCTGCGCCGGACAGAGTTATCCCGCAAGAATGGGTGGGCGGATGACTGCGGACGGATTTTCCTGTATTACCCTATCTGTGAAGTAGTTGACCTGCTCCACTGTGGGCGGCAGAAAGCGGTGAACACCCTGCGGGAACTGCAATACGCCGGACTGGTGGAGATCCAGAAGCAGGGCTGTGGAAAACCCAACCGCATTTTCCCCAAATCCTATGAAGCGGTTCCAAACACCGACTTCAAGAAATCCCGTTCTGGTACGCCGGAGGACTGAAAACTGTACCCATGAAGTACGGAAACCGCCCCCCTGAAGTACGGAAACCGGACGGTATATAGAAATACAAAGATTAAAATGATTGATTTATATCCATTCCATTCCTATCGTATCAGAGATAATTCCGGCGGGATTTTCCCTGTGGAAAACCCCGGATAGGAAAGGAATGGGGAAAGGAGCAGAATGGCGCAACACGCAATTTTGCGGTTTGAGAAGCACAAGGGCAACCCGGCAAGGCCGCTGGAAGCCCATCACGAAAGACAGAAAGAACAATACGCCAGCAACCCCGACATTGACACCAGCCGGAGCAAATACAACTTCCATATCGTCAAGCCGGAGGGACGCTATTACCACTTCATTCAGAGCCGTATCGAGCAGGCTGGGTGCCGGACAAGGAAAGACAGCACACGGTTTGTCGATACGCTGATAACTGCCAGCCCGGAGTTTTTCAAGGGGAAATCCCCAAAGGAGATACAGGCGTTTTTCCAGAGGGCGGCGGCTTTCCTCATTAGCCGGGTAGGACGGGAAAATATCGTGTCGGCGGTGGTACACATGGACGAGAAAACGCCCCACCTGCATTTGACCTTTGTTCCGCTGACAAAGGACAACCGCCTGTGTGCAAAGGAGATTATCGGCAACCGGGCAAACCTGACGAAGTGGCAGGATGACTTTCACGCCTATATGGTGGAGAAATATCCCGACTTGGAGCGTGGGGAAAGCGCCAGCAAGACAGGCCGGAAGCATATCCCCACCCGGCTTTTCAAACAGGCAGTTTCCCTCTCCCGGCAGGCCAGAGCCATTGAAGCCACGCTGGACGGCATTAACCCGCTGAACGCCGGAAAGAAAAAAGAGGAAGCCCTCTCCATGCTGAAAAAGTGGTTTCCGCAGATGGAGAATTTCTCTGGGCAACTGAAAAAGTACAAGGTCACAATCCATGACCTGCTGGCGGAAAATGAGAAGCTGGAAGCACGAGCCAGAGCCAGCGAGAGCGGCAAAATCAAAGACCGCATGGAACGGGCAAAACTGGAAAGCGAACTGCACGATATGCAAAGGCTGGTTGACCGTATCCCGCCGGATATACTGGCGGAACTGAAACGGCAGCAGCATGGAAAGGAAAGGTGATTTTATAAGCAATATCAGATACAAAAAGGAAACAGAAGTCGTGACTTTTCAGGGAAAGGAAATCACGCTGGAAAACCTCTCCCCGGTGTTCACGCCGGAGCAGGAAGCGGCCAAACGCCGGGAACTGGAGCAGCAGCTTTATGAGGTGTTCCGCAAGTATGCCGATAAGCGGCGGAAAGAGGAAGCCGGGGCATAATTCCCGAAGCCATCGTTGATTTGCGGGGCTGCTGGCGGTATAATAGGACTGTCAGCAGCTCCGTTTCTTTTTTAAGAAAAGGAGCGACAAAATGAATAACAGGATAGACGCGATCTATGCAAGGCAATCGGTAGACAAAAAGGACAGCATTTCCATTGAAAGCCAGATTGAGTTTTGCAAATACGAATTGAAAGGCGGGAACTGCAAGGAATACACAGACAAAGGGTACAGCGGCAAGAACACAGACCGCCCAAAGTTTCAGGAACTGGTGCGGGATATTAAGCGGGGCTTGATTGCAAAGGTCATTGTTTACAAACTTGACCGTATCAGCCGTTCCATTCTGGATTTTGCAAACATGATGGAACTGTTCCAGCAGCACGATGTGGAGTTTGTGTCCTCGACGGAGAAGTTTGATACCTCCACCCCGATGGGGCGGGCCATGCTGAATATCTGTATTGTGTTCGCCCAGCTTGAGCGGGAAACGATACAGAAGCGGGTGGCCGATGCCTACTACTCACGAAGCCTAAAGGGGTTCCGCATGGGCGGCAAAGCTCCCTATGGGTTTCACACGGAGCCAATCAAGATAGATGGTATCAATACAAAGAAGTTAGTGGCAAATCCCGAAGAAGCGGAACAGGTCAAATTGATGTTTGAGATGTACGCCGAACCGGGAACTTCCTACGGCGATATTGTCCGGCATTTTGCGGAGCATGGTATTAAAGATTTTTCCCGTCCGGCACTCGCAAGCCTTTTGTGCAATCCCATTTATGTCAAGGCTGACCTTGATATTTATGAGTTTTTCAAAAGTCAGGGGACGGTCATCATCAATGACGCCGCTGACTTTACGGGCACAAATGGGTGCTACTTCTATCGTGGCCGGGGAATGAAAGGCGACACCAAACACAATCTGCAAGGGCATACGCTGGTTATGGCTCCCAGCGAGGGCTTGGTTTCTTCTGAACTGTGGCTGAAATGCCGAAAGAAGATTTTAGCCAACACCAGTTATCAGGCGGGACGAAAAGCGGTCAATACTTGGTTAGCTGGGAAAATCAAATGTGGCAGGTGCCAGAAAGCGTTAAAAGCCGAGGGCAGTTATGGGCGGTGGTACTTCCGTTGCAGTAAGCGTTCCGATAACAAAAGCTGTGAGGGTGCGGGGACGCTCCGTATTCCCGATACGGAAGCTGTTATCTATGCCGCTATGGTAAAAAAGCTAAAACCGTTCCAGACCATCAAGGGGCGAAAAAATGCTATGAAGTCCAATCCAAAGCTGACCGCCCTGCAAGTAGAACTCGCGCAAATCCAGCACGAAATTGAAACGCTCATTGACACGCTGACCGGGGCAAATCCCGTCCTGCTCTCCTATGTGAACAGCAAGATTGAAGAACTGGACGGACGCAAGCAGGAGCTTGTCAAAAAGATAGCGGAGTTGAGTGTGGATACCATCAGCCCGGAACAGGTCAAAGAAATTTCCGGTTATCTGGACACATGGGAAGAAGTGGACTTTGACGATAAGCGGCGGGTGGTGGATTTGATGATTTCCGCAATTTACGCCACAAGCGAAAGTATCAACATCGTTTGGAAGATATGACGGCGCATAAGCGCCGCCATACAACGCAACCTTTCGCCCTTTGTAAACTAAGCTACACGATCTTTTAGATAGATTGATTGTGAAATAATTTCAATCCAATCACCACATCTATCATAAGTTCCACAATGAGAATTATACTAATGGCAAAATTAAAATTACATAGGTTATATAATCCGATATAGATTTCACAAGTAAGAAATACAACTTGCAGACACAAATTTAAGTATGTCACTAAATGCTCGTTAGTTCTATTCCACAATCTAAACAGGAACATTGTAAAAATAGGTTTTCCAGCAAAAGCAAAGAGTACTGACAATATCGGCACCAAAAATATATAGTAAGAATCTACTGCATTGCTGGGGGTTGTACCTACCCATTGAATTGCTATATTATCAGGAACAACGAAAAATAAAACAATAGATAAAATAACATTGATTATTAAGATGATTGTTGTTGCTTTGCAAAAATTGATTTTTTTCATGGTGTTTTCTCCTGTTATAAGTGTGCTTTATTTAGTCGGCAGCATAATGGAAAATTCCGAACCCTTGCCCGGCTCCGAAACCACTTTGATATAGCCGCCCTGTCGCGTTACGATCTCGCGGGCCAGATACAGGCCAATGCCCACGCCCTGCTGTTCGTGTACTTCTTCCTCACGATAGAAGCGCCGGAAGATAGCGGCCTGATTGCTTTCAGAAATTCCTTTGCCAGTGTCGGTCACTTTGATCTCCACATACATTTCCCACAGCACCACCGACACAGCGATTTTCCCGCCTGCCGGGGTGTACTTCACCGCATTGTCCAGCAGGTTAAAGAGGGCTTCGGATGTCCACTTGCTGTCATGGGAAACGGTCAAATCCTCCGGGCAGTCCACAGACACGGCGATTTCCTTTTTCTCCGCTGCATACACGATCCCACTCATGGCCTGCGCCACAGTATCAAAGAGGCGGCCCGATTTCTTATCCAACTGGATCACGCCTGTTTCCAGCCGGGAGGTTTTCACAAGGGCCTGAAAGAGAAAGTCCAGTTTATCCGTCTGGCTGCGGATTCCCCGGATAAAGTCGGTGCGCTCCGCCTCGGTCATAGGCTTTTCCAGCAGGGTGTCCGTCGCCATTTTCAGATTGCTTACCGGCGTTTTCACTTGATGGGAAATATCCGATACAAGGGTCTGCAACTCCTGCCGTTCCTCGTCCACCCGGCGGCGGTTCTCCTGCATGATCTGGTAAAGCCTTGCCAGCCGGTGTCCAATTCTGGCAAGTTGGGTTTCGCTGTCCTCTGGCCGCTGGGGCGCTTCATTCCCGGCGATCATGTGGTCTAAAGTCTGGCACAGGTCAGCGGTAAACTGCGACAGCCTCTTTCCAAAAACCTGCGTCAGTACAAAAATCCCCACAAGGGCGCACAGCAGCAGCGTCCCGCCTGTCAGCAGCACCGCCGTCTGTTTTGTCACAAAAAACAGGGCTATGGTGATCCCGGACATGGAGAGGACAAGCCCCATTGCCACCCGGCCAAACAGCCGCTTTACTGATAGGTTTTGAAACTTCATTTTGCCTCGCCTCCCGTCCATTGATAGCCCATGCCGTAAACGGTCTTGATGTAGGGTGCGCCGCCGTCGGATTCAATCTTGCTGCGAATCCGGCTGATGGAAGTTGTCAGGGTGTGTTCATCCACAAACCTTTCGTCTATATCCCACAGCTTTTCCAAAAGCTGCCCACGGGTCAGCACTTGCCGGGGATTTTTACGAAACAGGTTCAGCATTTTGTACTCCATCGGGGATAGGGTCAGGGGCTTGCCGTTTAAGGAGGCCGTCTGCTCCGAGAAGTCCAGAAACAGCCGTCCGTCATCGTAAATGTCCTTAGCCGGTTTGTGGTGTTCCAGCATGGCGAACATGGCTTTGATCTTCCGCTGCAAGGCCCCGATTACAAAGGGCTTTGTGATGTAGTCCACCGCGCCCACCTCATAGCCCCGTATCTGGTCGCTCTCCTGATCGTTGGCGGTCAGGAATATTACGATGGTGTCCGGGTGCTGGGGCTTTATCAGCTTGCACAGTTCAAAACCGTTCCCGTCCGGCAGGTTGATGTCCAGCAGCACTAAATCAAATTCCCGCTGGCGGATGGCTTCGGCTGCGGTTCTGGCATTTAGGGCAGAAGTCACGCCGTAGCCGTCTGCGGTCAGGTTATAGTCTAACATCTTATTCAAAAAACTGTCGTCCTCGACAATTAAAATCTGCTCCATATTCTCACTTCCTTTGCTTTTTGCAGATAGTATAACAGGCAAATGTCCGAGAATTGTTACAAGGACAAATATATTTATCATTTTACAGCTTTTTTATGTGTACTGCAATTTTATAAAAGAAAGGACAGCAGTATCATCAAATTGCTGTCCTTGCGGTTTATTATAGCTGGTAGTGTATAAGCGTGGGTTCATCATATTTGGTGTGGTATCTTTAACTATGGGAAACTCCGCTACCGCATCTTGAAAAAGCACGGCTTTATCAAGTTTGAAGTGGAAGAAATCCAGCTTGCGAACAAGTACGAAGCGCTTGCATGGATCTGCAAAAATCAGCTTGGCCGCAGAAATCTCAGCCCGGAACGAAAGAAGTTTCTTCTGGGCAAAGAGTACGAATCGACCAAGCTGGCGGTGGGCGCACCTCTCGGCAGCAAACATGGAATACGAAAATGTGGTCAAAAATGACCACATTTTCACAGAATCCAGAACCTGTCAACGCATTGCTTCCGAGCACGGCGTTGGAGAAAAGACGGTGCGACGTGCCGAAAAATACTCGCAGGGCATAGATGCCGCTGAGGAAGCGGTGCCCGGAGCACAGGAGGAGATCCTGACCGGGCGCATCAAGGCAACGGATGCACAGATTGCTGCTTTGCCTGCGATCCCCAAGGAAGAGCGTCCGGCCATTTTGGACGAGCTTCGGAAAGAAAAAGGCAAACGGAACGAGAATCTGCTTTCCAGACTGAAGCCGGAGCGTCCGCCGCCAAAGTCTGCGCCGCCGAAACCGCCGGAACCTCCGCAGAACGAGGAACCCGCAGCACCGGAGCCGGTGACACCCTCCCCACCGGAGGAGGAAATCGAACCTGCCAGCAACGGACCACCAAGTTTTCTTCAGAAGATACAGGGGCACAAGCGCCACCTCTCGGAGGAGGACATGGCACGGTTGAAGGTATCGGTGGACAGCCGGTACCGAGACCGCATTGCAAAAAGTGGTTCCATCATGCTGTGCGAGTTGCAAGGCGCAGCAGAGGATTTTATGTTCCGATGGGGCATTATTTTCCAGAACTATCCGGATGTTTTAACCAATGAAACCAGCAGGGAAGAAGTTTCTGCATTGATCGACCGAATGACGACCTACCTGAACACTGTAAAGGAGATGTAAATATGTTGAATTCCAACCTGAACCTCAGCACCCTGCCCGAAAGCACCTTTACCTACCAGTTCGTGAACAGCGCATTGCTCTTCCCCTGCATGGAATACCAGCGCCTTCTGCGCACGGAGAAGGTGGCATCCATTGCGGAAAACTTCTCGGAGTACATTGCGAATGATCCGAAGGTCAGCTTCCGGGATGGCCGCTATTACGTTTTTGACGGGCAGAACACGGTGGAGGCACGTCGGGCCTGCAACGGCGGTAAGGACCTGCCCATCCGCTGCAAGGTTTTCCTTGGTCTGAGCAAGGAGGACGAAGCAACGCTCTTTGCGTTGCAGACCGGCATTTCCACCTGCCTGACGGCGGGCGAACGTCTGCGTGCCAATCTGGTGGCAAGAAACCCGGATGCGATCCACTTTGTGAGAGCCACCGTAGATACCGGTGTGGAGTTTGCCTACGACGGCATCCGGGCAGCCTGGAAGATCTACTGCATCGAAACAGCATACGAACTCTACAAGCAGTACGGCAGGGAGCGCTATATTGAGATGCTGAACATCATCAACGAGGCGTGGCGGGGCAATGTGGATGCCTACCTTGCCGGGGTGATCCGGGGCGTGACCCGGTTTATCTCCGTCTATGAGGGCGAATACGACCGGGAACGGCTGGTGCAGCAGTTGGCACGAACCCACCCCAAGACCATCACCCAACTGGCGCAGAAGGATACCGGCAGCTCTGCCAACCGTCATATGCGGCAGATTCTTCGTATCTATAACGGTGCCAGCCGTGAGATGAGTCTGCCGCTGAAAAACTGACAGTTTCGTTTTACCTCCTGAACAACAGCCGTCGTGGTATCCGTCTGCGGCGGCTGTTTCTTACATAAAAAGGAGGTTGATTTTTATGTTACCGAACAATTGGAGATATCTCAGAGGGGACATCTACTATGCAGACATGGAGCCGCATATCGGCTCGGAACAGGGAGGGAAACGCCCTGTGGTAGTTCTGCAGAACAACATTGGAAACCGTCATTCGCCTACATTGATCGTTGCAACTGTTACTACCTGGACGGAAAAGAAGAAAAACCAGCCCACCCATGTGCTGGTGGATTCCAACCCGGCTTTTGAAGAACCGTCCATGATTCTTCTGGAGCAGATCTTCACGATCGATAAACCCCGCATCGAACGCTTTATGGGCTATGCCAGCAAGGCTGAAATGCTCCGCATTGATATGGCTTTGCTGGTCAGTCTGGCTCTGAATGTTCTGAGCGGAAACCGCAGCGAATAGCGGACAACCAGTAACCCGTAAAAATGAGGTGATAGCGATGTAATCGGAGGTGAGTGAGCCATGCGAAAGAGTGCCCCCATTGAAGTGGTGGTACATTACCCCAAAACGAAAGAGGGATGGGACGAACTCGGAAAACTGGTCGCAACCGCCCACGCCAACTATGTGATCGAAAAAATCGACCGTCTGAACTGCCCCACATGGCAGAAGCTCGAATTGCTGCAGGCAGTGATCGATACTACCAAAGGAACTTACAAACCCAAGGAACACCAAAAGCCCGGCTGGCAGCCGAGCCGATAAACAAAGCCCCACGCTCAACATATGCTTTTCTGCTCTGACCGGAGACGGTCAGATTCAGAGGCAGTGTTGAGCGTGGGGCTTTTTGTGTTACATAAGTTTTTTGAAATACGGCTGACACAACAAAACTGTTGATTGTTGGCAGCCAATATGGTATCCTGTGACATTGCGTAACACGCAAAACAGTTCCGCTTTTTGCTGAAAGAGCGTATCGAAACCGTCCTGATGGAGCAGCAGAAAAAGCTTTTTGAAAAGTAAAAGCTCTTGCGTCCCGTGAAAAAAGAAGGTAATATAAATACAGAGCAAGACACAGAACGCAGGGAGGGATGAAAACCATGTTTTACGAGATCATGCACCGGGAAAGCTGTGTGGCACAACTCAGCACGACAGGGGAATGCAGGGTCTGCCTCGAGGATTTCATGCCCTATGATCTGGTTCTGGTGGAATCGGATGATTTTGACGAGCGCATCAATAATGTAACGAACTTTTACTATTGGTGTGCCTCCCGGATGTTGACGTTGGATCGCACCTACGCCAAGGAAATCCTGAACAGTATCGGTGCATCTCAGAGTGTTACGGACAGGGAACGAGCACAGATTGCATTATCCTACCATTGTCTGTCTTTGCTGGATGTGTTCTGGGTGAAAGAAGAAAACGAGAAGATTCGATTCGAGGATATCAACCTTTTTGCACACTCCTTAAGCAATGCGCTTGTGGATATTGCGCTGCGGGGGCACCAAATGACGGTGACAAACGCCCATCTTCTGGCAAATGACCTGTCTACGGGCGGCTTGTACCCCAAGGCGTGGGTGCGAAAAGAGGATGGCTTCTATCTTTACAAGGATGGTGGCAGGGAAGCGGTGGAACGTGAAGTGCTGGCAAGCAAAATCTGCCGGTGCTTTGACTGCCATCAGGTACTGTATGAGCAGGGGATGTTTGAAAATGAGCCGGTTTCTATCAGCAAAATCATGACATCTCAGCGATACAGTCTTGTGACCTATGCAGCCTATGACGTCTACTGCACGAACCATGATTGGAACACGCTGGATAAGATCTTAGAGTTGGATGCTCCCAGCTACTATATGATGAACATTCTGGATTATCTGGTGGGCAATACCGACCGTCATTGGGAAAATTGGGGTCTGCTGGTAGATAACGAAACCAATCAGCCCATCCGTCTGCATGACCTGATGGACTTCAACCGGGCGTTTCAGCAGTACGACACGCCAGAAGGCGCAAACTGTCTGACCGTGGGAAAACGCCATCTGAGCCAAAAAGATGCTGCAGTGGAAGCGGTGCGGAACATCGGACTGAACCAAGTCCGTCAGGTGGAGCACACCGTATTCTCCGAGCATCCGGCATGGAAAGCAACGTTTGAAGAACGACTGTGTGTTTTACGGAACGCCATGTAAGTCAGAGCGAATATCAGAATAATTGAAACAGAATGATTCCATAACGAAAGCCCGTCTGCGCTGCCACATATCGTGGCTTGCAGACGAGCTTTTTCGTTTGGCCGGAGAAAAATTACCATACCTCACATGCGAAGCATAGATGGAAAATCGGAACCAAGGTTTTCCATCAGATGGCAAAAGCACTTCTGACTGATGGTCTTTTGTCCGCTTTCCCAGCAGCGGATGCTTGTCCGGCTGACCTTTGCGTGGCCGGCAAGCTGCTGACGGCTCCAGCCTTTTGCCTCCCGGTATCTGCGGAGGAAGGCTCTTCCGCCCCGGTGCAGAAACAGGGTGTAGTCGTCCAGAATATCCTCCACCGGGATGCCGTAAAGGGCGGCGAGCTTGTCCGCAAGTTCCGGCGTAAAGCTGCGGTGAAATATGCCGCTTTCCAGATCCCGATAGAGCCATTCCTCCATGCCAACCATGGCAGCAACCTCTTTTTGCAGCAGGTCAAGACCATAGCGGCACCAACGCAGACGGTCCCATGGGTTCGGGATGTCGGCGTAAGAGTGGTACATACGGTAGAACGCCTGCGCCTCTACGGTGGTGCGGGGGCCTGCCAAACTTACCTGTAAGATGTATAGAGGGGTTAGACCACAACCCTCACATGACACCCTCTGAAGCAGAAAAAAGGAACCGCTCTCTCGGCTCCCAAAAATCCATTTTGACGTAGATACGTCATTGCGTGAAAGAGGTGGATTCTCTTTTCCATCCCAAAGTGCGCTGGGGAGAGGATAGCAAATGAGCTGCGGATGCATTTTCGCAGGGAGCGCAGAAATGGTGTGGTCGTTTCCCTGCAGGAAACACTGGAAGCGGGAAAGGAGGACAGCGCACTGACCCTTTCCGATGTACTGCAGGACGGTTTCTGCATGGAGGATGCCTGTGAGCGGCAGGACGAGGCCCGGCGGCTGCGCAGGCTGATCGAGGGCCTGCCCGCCCGGGAGCGCAAGCTGATTCTGCTGCGGTACGGGCTGGCGGGTCAGCCGCCCCTGACCCAACTGGAAACGGCACAGCTGCTCCAGATCAGCAGAAGTTATGTCTCAAGGCTCGAGACCCACGCACTGAATCAGCTGCGCAAAGGTTGGCTTCAAGAATCACCGGGAGAATAAAGGGTGCCGCCTGCGGGCGGCGTACATATCCTCTTTTACAATGGGATTGGGTGTGGTATACTGAATTCGTAAAATTGAAAACAGGGAAGGAGCAAAATGAAATGAAGATCCGTAAGGCAGAGGAAAAAGATATTCCCAGACTTCTTGCGCTGCTGGGGCAGGTATTGCAGATCCACGCTGAGATCCGACCGGATGTTTTTATTCCCGGCACCACCAAATACACTGTCTGCGAACTGGCTGAACTTATGAAGCAGGAAGATAAACCCATCTACGTTGCCGTGAACGAAGATGATGTGTGTATGGGATATGCCTTCTGTCAAATGCAGGAACAGCCATTTTCTACGAATATGGTGCCCTTTAAGTCACTGTTTATCGACGATTTGTGCGTCGATCAGTAGGCACGGGGACAGCACATCGGGGAAAGCCTGTTTGAATATGTGAAGCAGCAGGCAAAAGAGCAGGGGTGCTATGAGGTGACGCTGAACGTCTGGGCAGGAAACACCTCGGCAGAGCACTTTTACGAAAAAATGGGCATGAGGACAAAGGAACGGCAGATGGAATATATCCTGTGAACCGGGTGGCTTATCTGGTGGGGCACCACCATAGCCCGGAGCAGATCAACGAATACCGCCGAGGAGCTTTCCCAGTTGGGAGGCATCCTCGGCGGATTTTTTAGTTTATATAGCAGCATTGCGGAGCAATGCGCCTGTTACCCGTATATTTTCCCCACGATCTTTCCGCGTGCTGCGGCGGGAATGTTGATCTGGTTCGAGTATACCGCATCGCAAGGCGACTGTCTATACTGATAGCCGGATTGTGGAAAAGTACAGGGATCAACTTGCGCAAATTTTTACGCAGGTTGGCCTCTCTTTTTTACACAGCCAATGCCAATTAGCGCTTGAAATCGAAATGCTGCGCAAGTATACTATACTAGCTATACTGTACAAGCTTGATCAAAAATCAGTATGCCAGTTGACCATAAAAGACATACCAGAATTGAAATGCGCGGCAGAATCAAAACCCTACGAGGATGAAAATGAAATTCGATAGAAGACTTACAGATGAAATCTATACTTCCGATACGGTAAGGCTGGGAAAAAATGCATTTCAGGCCATGCGGGAGACGGTCTATCATAATGGCGGTGTCGGAACCATTACCGGGTACTATGATGCCGAATTGTCGATCCTGTCGGTCAGTGATCTGTTGCTGCATAATCTGAACCACAGCTATGCATCCCTGATGGAGCAGACAAAGGGTTCGTTGAAGAATCTTTTCTATAAGAAAGATGCCGCATTCCTTGACAATGCACGCTTTCGTCAGCTCCAAGGCGAAGGGGAAGGCCGGATCCTTACAGCAGATGGCTCTCCCGTCTATGTGCGTCTCTACAAAAAAGATGCAGTCGATACGGATGGAACGCCGATCTGGATCATGTCAGTACAGATGAACTGGGCGTATGAGAACCTTGCGCTGGTTAATGAATCCATCCATTCTGCACTATGGTATTTTGAGTGTAATGAAAACGGTGAGATCGTTCATGTGAACTGGAGCCATGCGTTCCGGCAGATCCTTGGATATCACGACATTCTGGATTTTCCGAACAAACTGGATTCGTGGTCAAACCTTCTGCACCCGGAGGACTATGACCGGGTAATGCAGCTGCTTTTGGAAACGATTGCGGACAAAACCAATACTACAAAGTATAATGTAGAGTACCGGCTGAAAATGCAGGATGGCCAGTACCAGTGGTTCCGGGCATCAGCGGAGGTGATACGTCGTCTGGATGGTTCGGCCAATCGAATTGCTGGAATCATCAGCAATATTGACGCGGAAAAAAGAAGCCGGATGCAGGCGCAGCGGGCGGCGGCATTTCACCGTGCATTTACCAGCGCAAACCTCTGCGAATACTATGTAAATCTGGAAAAGAATACCTTTGATACGTTCAAAGTGGAGCCCTCTTTGATGACGGCCTTTGAGCAGAACTACACATGGGATGGACTGGTCAGATTCTTTGTGGATAACTATGTGGTGGAAGAGGACAAAAAGACCGTAACGAATTTCTATAATCGCGCCTACATCACGGAAAAATTAAAGGGGCTGGAGACGGAGCTACGTCAGGAGTGCCGCATCGTTCTGGATGGGGAGGAACGATGGGTCAGCAACGTGGTCATGCGCGGCGAGATCGAAGATTCCGAATATGCGATGATTTTTCTGCGGGACATCACAGAGTCCAAAGCAGAGACGGCACGGCGGATGCAGATGGCCTCAGATAACGCATCGATGGATCTTTTGATCCAGAGCATGGTGCGTCTGCTGGACCGCTTTGTCGTCTGCGATTTGGAGAATGACCGGTATCGGTTCTATAACCTGCAAGGCGACATGATCTATGCGCCGACGGGGGCTTACCATGATTTTGTGGAGCAGGTGGCTGTAAGGTATAAGACGTTGGAGCCATTGGCGGCGATGGACGCATTGTTCTCACCGGAAAATATCCGAAAGAATCTGCAGGGCGAGAACGACATCTACAAATTTGAATACTGCTCCATAGATGAGAACACCTATAAGATCGGTTCCTTCATTCCGCTGGAGTGGGATGGCACAAAGCTGGTCAAAGCACTGTTGGCATCTATGGATGTGTCACAGGAGAAAAAAGCCGAGATCGAATCCCATAAGGCACTGAAGGAAGCGTACCGGGCAGCGGAAAACGCAAGCCGCGCCAAGACAGAATTTCTCTCCAATATGTCCCATGATATCCGTACACCGATGAATGCAATCGTTGGCTTGACCGCCATTGCGGGTGCGAATATCGAGAGTCAGGACAAGGTGGTCGAGTGCCTTGGCAAGATCACAAAATCGAGTCGTCATCTGTTGGGACTGATCAATGAAGTGCTGGATATGGCCAGAATCGAGAGCGGGCGAATGAGCCTTGCGGAGGAGGATTTCAGCCTGCCGGAGCTGGTCGATAACCTGCTCACCCTCACAAAACCGGTAATCGACGAGCACCACCATCAGCTCGAAGTCCACATTGAGCACATCGAGCACGAAGCGGTCTGCGGCGACAGCCTGCGCATCCAGCAGGTCTTTGTGAATTTGATGAGCAACGCCGTCAAGTACACCCCGGATGGAGGAAATATCACCCTTACGATCAAGGAAAAACCGAACGGCTTTTCGGAGCTTGGCTGCTACGAGTTTTCCATCGAGGACAACGGCATCGGTATGACGCCGGAATTCCAGAAGATCATGTTCGAGCCGTTCAGCCGGGCAGACGATCACCGGACGACCAAGGTGCAGGGCACCGGTCTTGGCATGGCCATTGCAAGAAACATCGTCAACCTGATGAATGGTGACATTCAGGTCGAAAGCGCTCCCAACAAGGGAACGAAGATCACGGTCACGGTCTATCTGAAGCTTCAGGAGAACGAGAAGGAACAGGAAAAAGAACTGCTCGATCTGCCGGTACTGGTCGTGGACGATGACAAGACCTGCTGCGAAAGCACCGTTGCAACCCTTCAGGAGATCGGCATAGCGGGCGAATGGGTCCTGACCGGCAAGGAAGCCGTGGAACGCTGCGCGGCGCGGCACAAGACCGGCCGCGACTATTTTGCGGTGATCCTGGACTGGAAGATGCCGGAAATAGACGGTATTGCAGCCGCCAGAAAAATCCGGGAACGGGTAGGAGAAGATGTCACGATCATCATCCTGACTTCCTTTGATTTCAGCGAGATCGAAGAAGAAGCCAGAGCAGCGGGCGTGAATGCGTTTATGGCAAAACCACTGTTCCGTTCCCGTCTTACGGCAACTCTGCGGCAGTTTACATCCGGGAAGAAGGAGAAAAACGCCCGGAACTATCTGGAAGACTTTGCGAAGGAAAACTATGCGGGTAAGCGGATCCTTCTTGTGGAAGATAACGAGCTGAACCGTGAGATCGCAACCGAGATCATAGGAATGACGGGCGTGACCATCGACAGCGCCGAAAACGGAAAAATTGCAGTCGAAAAGGTGATGGAAGCGCCAGAAAAGTGGTACGATCTCATTTTTATGGACATCCAGATGCCCATCATGAATGGTTACGAAGCCACTGCTGCGATCCGTGCGCTTGCCGGCAGCCGGGGCAAAGTGCCCATCATTGCCATGACGGCAAATGCCTTTGCCGAGGACGTGCAACTGGCAAAGAACACCGGCATGAATGAGCATATCGCCAAACCGCTTGATTTGAATAAGCTGAACGATGTGCTGAAACAGTGGCTGTGATCCGTGCATTGCAGTAAGGCGCGTGATACTGTTGACCGGGCAATCAAAAAGCATGAAATGAAGAACGCCGAGGAATCCCTTCCCATGTGGGAGGAACCCTCGGCGTTCTTTAGTTTATTTATATAGCAGCGGTCCTGTTTTATAAGCCAATCTTCACACAGCCGCTGGGCTTCGTCCTTTGTGCAGCAGGTGCGGTTGAAAAGTTTGCTACGGATGGAGCAGTAAGTGTAGTGTACTTTCGGGACACCATTATGCATTCATGAGTGTGGTGCTAAAGATTTATGGCAGTAGCACATTGCTTTTATACAAATAAAAGTGTACAATAATAACAACTTTGCAAGCAATCCCCTTCAAGGAATCAACTGGAACATGGGTGGAGACTGTACCTGTTAAGCGGAATTGTTTGAATGAATTCAATTCAACATAAAAGACAGTTGCTCATTTGTGAGTAGGAGGAATATATGATGTTTGATTGTGGTTTACAGAATATTTTCCGGCTGAAAAACGGACAGTCCCGTTCCATCAACTGGGAAAACCGGAACGGAGAAAAAGGAAAAGGCGGCATGGCATCCAGCGATCTTGGTCCGTCCAGAAAAGGTTCCCCGTGTATCCCGAAAATAGAAGCAGGAGAGACCGTAACACTTGGTGAGATCCAGGGAGAAGGCATGATTCAGCACATCTGGATCACCGTTACAGACCGTACCAGTGAACGTAACCGTTATGTTCTGCGGGATCTTGTTCTGCGCATGTACTGGGACGATGAAGAATTCCCATCCGTTGAATGCCCGCTTGGCGATTTCTTCTGCTGCGGCTTCGGTGTTTCCTACCAGGTAAACTCAGTCCCGATTGCTGTCAATCCGACCCGTGGTTTCAACAGCTATTTCCCGATGCCGTTCCGTAAAAACGCACGTATTACCATTGAAAATCAGTGTGATGAGCCGATTCCGGCCTTCTTTTATCAGATCGACTATTGCCTGACAACGGTTCCGGAGGATGCTGCCTATTTCCATGCCCAGTGGCGTCGTCAGCGCATAACGGAAAAGGCAAAAGACTACGTTGTCCTCGACAACATCAAAGGGAAAGGCCAGTACGTTGGAACTTATCTTGCGCTTACCAGCCTCGAACGCTACTGGTACGGAGAAGGTGAGATGAAATTCTACATCGATGGAGACAAGGATTATCCAACCATTTGCGGAACTGGAACAGAAGATTACTTCGGCGGTGCCTGGAGCTTTGCAACACAGCAAAATGGCCAAACCGTTGAAAATCAGTACTGTACTCCGTATCTTGGCTATCCTTACTACTCTAGCCACGATACCTTCCTTCATAATGATTACCACAATGATGATCAGATGCCACAACGCAGCTTCTACCGCTGGCACCTTCTTGATCCTATCCTTTTTGAGAAGGACCTTAAGGTAACTCTGCAGCAGATTGGTGTCAGCCACGGAGGTCTTTTTGAACGTCAGGATGATGTCGCTACCACAGCTTACTGGTACCAGACGCATCCTCATGTACCATTCGCGCCACTCATGTCCAGAAAAGAGCGCTGGCCAAGATGATTTTTGACGCTTTTCCTATTTTATATGTTTTATGACTTTGCATATCCATGCAGACGTGACCCTGCCGCCTGACAGGGAGCAGGGAAGCGAGACAGCAGAGCAGCAGCTGCACATTCTGCTGTACCAGACCGATGTGCCGGAGGCGGAACTGAACGCCGCCCTGTCTGACTATTGCAAAGAGGACCTCTGCAACACCGAAAACGGACGAATGATCGTGGAGCTGTATCTGGGCAAACAGGAACATCACGTTTCAAGGATCTTGTATTGAAATAGCTGCACAACCGCAGCTATTGGGTTGAAAATAAGGCTGAAGCCCCAATTGCTCCAGCCAATGTCAGAGTTTCTTAATTGTCCATCAAAAATATGTTGGTACGTTTTACACTGTGACGATTCAAAAACAGAGGAGAGATATTTTACTATGATCTACAAAAAGCAATACGGTCAACCGTTTGATACCGAAAGTGTAGTGGGTTCTTTTTTGCCCATGATGGAAACGATACCCTATCTGACCAAGGAGCCGGATGGTTTCTCCTATGCCATGGAACCGCAGGATATTCTGTATGGTCTTGGCGAAAACGTCCGTGGTATCAACAAGCGCGGGTGGGTGTACGAAAGCAAGTGCTCCGATGACGGCAACCATACCGAGGGCAAATCCTCGCTGTACGGTGCTTATAATTTTATGATCGTGTCCGGCAAGGATACATTTGGCTTTTTTATCGACTACCCGGGCAAGGTCACCTTTGACTGCGGCTACACCGACCTGGATACCTTACGCATCACGGTGGCCGAGGAAAATTACGATCTCTACATCATTGAGGGCGAGAGCCTGACCGATATTGTGCACCAGTTCCGCCAGTTGGTGGGGCGCAGTTATATTCCGCCCAAATGGGCTTTTGGCAACGCCCAGAGCCGCTGGAGCTACATGAACGAGGACGAGGTCCGCGAGGTGGTGGCAAATTACCGTGCCAATCATATGCCGCTGGACGCTGTGGTTTTGGATATCGATTACATGGAGCGTTACAAGGACTTTACGGTGGATGCGCAGCGCTTCCCGCGTTTTGCAGACTTTGCCGCTGAGATGAAAGCGCAGGGCATCCATCTTGTCCCCATCATCGATGCAGCAGTCAAGGTCGAAGAGGGATATGATGTGTACGAGGAGGGCGTGAAAAACGGCTACTTCTGCACGAATCAGGATGGCACCCCCTTTGTAGCCGGTGTGTGGCCGGGACGGGTACACTTCCCCGATATGCTCAACCCGGAAGCCCGTGCTTGGTTTGGCAGTCAATATAAAGTTCTGCTGGATCAGGGGATCGAGGGCTTCTGGAATGATATGAACGAGCCTGCTATCTTCTACGCAGAAGAAAGACTGAAAAAGACTTTTGCTCAAATTGAGAAATACAGCAAGCAAAACCTGGATATTTCCAGCTTTGGTGCTTTTACCGGCATGGTGGCAGGGCTTTCCAACAACGAAAACGATTATAAGCTGTTCTACCACAACACCAAACAGGGGCGTATGCGGCACGACAAGGTACATAATCTTTTTGGTTATAACATGACCCGTGCGGCAGGCGAGGCTTTTGAGCGGCTGGAGCCGGACAAGCGCATTTTGATATACTCCCGTTCTGCCTGCATCGGGATGCACCGGTATGGCGGCATCTGGACCGGCGACAACCATTCTTGGTGGAGCCACATTCTGCTTGCGCTGCACATGATGCCCTCCCTGAATATGTGCGGCTTCCTGTACGAAGGCCCCGACATTGGCGGCTTTGGCAGCAATACCACGGAGGATCTGGTGCTGCGCTGGTACGGCTTGGGCATCTTCTCTCCGCTGCTGCGGAACCACTCTGCCAACGGCACCCGCCGGCAGGAACCCTACCGCTTTAAGAACAAGGCTGCCTTTGCCGGGATTTTACAGCTGCGCTACCTGCTGCTGCCCTACATTTACAGCGAGTACATGAAGGCTGCTCTGCACAACGGCATGTACTGTATGCCGTTGGCGTTCGCATTCCCGGGGGACGACTTTGCCCGCCGGGTGGAGGATGAGGTGATGATCGGTGAAAGCTTGTTGATTGCCCCGGTATATGAGCAAAATGCCCGCGGTCGGTATGTTTATCTGCCGGAGGAGATGCTGCAGGTGCGGGTAAAGTGCAGCGAAAGCAACCGCATCGAAACCAGCGTGTTGCCAGCAGGCCATCATTACATTCCGGTGGAGCTGGATGAAGTGGTGTTCTTTATGCGCAAGGGACACCTTCTGCCCCTTGCCAAGGACGGCAAAAAAATCCAGAGCGTTGCCGATGTGGATTTTGCAGACCTGCGCCTGCTTGCCTATGCTCCCGATGGTGCATCCTATGAATACTATACCGATGACGGCGAGACAAAGGATTATGATAAGCCGGAACATTTTGTGCATATCACGCTGGATGCAGATGGAAATACAAAGAGTGATCGTGCTACGGTCAAAGTAGAAGGATAATCGTCAGTCATTACGCAGTTCCTACAGAGTGGCAGCGTTTCAGCTTGAAATGCTGCCACTCTTTTTTGTTGTCTATATCACAGATAAAATAGCGTTCCATCTTGAAAACAGTGCAACTATTTATTATAATAAAATAAATAGTTGTGACTTTTGCAAAGGAGGGCTGAAGTATGGCAGCGCAGCGCACCTATCTGGCAATCGACCTGAAAAGTTTCTATGCCTCGGTGGAGTGCGTAGACCGCCATCTGGACCCCCTGACCACCAATCTGGTGGTGGCAGATGCTTCCCGCACCGAAAAGACCATCTGCCTTGCGGTATCGCCCTCCCTGAAAGCTTACAAGATCCCCGGCAGAGCACGGCTGTTTGAAGCCGTTCAGCGGGTGAAAGAGGTCAACGCTCAGCGGCTGCAAACTGCCATCCGGCAGAAAAAGGCGGTGCGTGGGGAAGATGGCAAATATCACTTTGCCAGCACCTCTTTTGATGCCAATGCCCTGAACGCAGACCCTGCACTGGGGTTGAGTTACATTGTTGCGCCGCCCCGGATGCAGCGGTATCTGGACGTTTCCACCCAAATCTACAAGACCTACCTCAAATATGTGTCCCCGGCGGATATCTACCCCTACTCCATCGACGAGGTTTTCATTGATGTGACGGGCTATCTGCCCTATTACCACATGAGCGCCCACGAGCTTGCCATGACCATGGTGCGGGAGGTGCTGTACAACACTGGAATCACCGCAACGGCAGGCATCGGCACCAACCTCTACCTTGCAAAGCTGGCCATGGACATTGTGGCAAAACACATCCCGGCGGACAAAGATGGTGTCCGCATTGCGGAGCTGGACGAGCAGTCCTACCGGTATCTGCTGTGGAATCATCGCCCTCTGACGGATTTCTGGATGACAGGCCCAGGCACCGTGAAAAAGCTGGAAGCCCACGGCATTTATACGATGGGGGACTTGGCACGGTTTTCTATCTACGGAGAAGATCGTCTGTATGAAATTTTTGGCGTGGATGCAGAAATTCTCATCGACCACGCATGGGGCTATGAGCCCTGCGGTATGGCTGAGATCAAAAGCTACAAGCCCAGCACCAACAGTATCAGCGAGGGGCAGGTGCTGACCTGCCCCTACCCCAACGATAAGGCAAAGCTCATCGTCCGAGAGATGGCAGAGATTCTGATGTTCCGGCTCACCGAAAAGAAGCTGGTGACGGAATCCATCACCTTGGAGATAGGCTACGACCGGGAGAACGTGGACAAGGGCGGCTACCGTGGTCTGACCCAGACCGACCGCTACGGCAGAGTTATCCCCAAGGCAGCCCACGGCACCGTTCGGTTTGATGCCCCTACCAATCTGGGCAGCACCCTCATCAACGAAAGCGCAAAGCTGTTTGAGCGCATCACCGACCCGGCGCTGACGGTGCGGCGCATTACCATCAACGCCAACAAGGTCACGCCGGACGAGGGCTTCTATCAGGTGGACTTTTTCACCGACACGAAGAAGCTGGAAAAGGAGAAAAAACTCCAGCAAGCCATGCTGGGCATCAAGAACAAGTACGGCAAAAACGCCGTGCTGAAAGCCAGCAGCTACGAAGAAGGTGCCACCATGCGCCAGCGCAACGCACAGATCGGCGGGCACAGTGCAGGAGGTTCAGATGGAAAACTACAAAAATAGCAAGGCCGGGCAGGAGACCGCCCAAAAGTACGGGGACATCATAGAGATGGAACGCCCCCAGAACGAAGAATCCCTCCGCAAGCACCTTCGCATGACCCTTCAGAACCGTGCCAAAATTTTCTCGCCCTTCTCTCCGCTGCGGGGCTATGACGAGCAGCTTGCCGCAGAAAAGCAGCGCACCGAGCGCGTGACCAAGCGCATTCTGACCGAGGAAGAAACGTCCGCCCTGTCCGATCGGCTGATGCAAGTCACGAAAGGCATGACCATCACGGTGCGGTACTTCAAAGAGGATACCGCCCACCCGGAGGTTCCGGCGGTGGGCAATTACATCACCCTGACCGGAAAAGCAGACCGCATCGATCCGGTGTTCCGCACTTTGCAGGTGGGCGATACCGTGGTGCCCTTTGAGGACTTGGTGGAGGTCAGCGGGGAGGGGATCATGGACATTGATGTGTATCTGGGCATCGGAGAAGAATGAGATGACAAAAAATGCTGAAAGAGATGTTTATGGGACATCACCTTTTGTAAAATGACCTCAGAAGAAGCAAAACACACTTCAGACGGAGGAAAATACAATGGCAAACGGTGATTATGGCTATTTCGGCAAAGGCGACACGGGCTATGCCCAGTACATGACGGCTTTCAACCGCAACTTTGGCGGTTCGTCTGGCGGCGGTGGCGGCGGAAATCACAACAATGGCGGCGGCGGGGGAGATGGCAGCGGCTGCGGCTGCCTCATCGCCATTGCGGTGGTGGTCGTGCTGGTGCTCCTCGGTATGGGGAGCTGACTCAAGCCCCGCAGGTGAAACACAGGTTTTCCCTGTGGGGATTTTTTGAATCCGATTGTAGAAAGAAACGGTCTATGGTAGAATGAAATCAAAGAAAAACAGGAGGGCTTACACATGGTTTTATTGGTTGTGGATACACAGAAAGGTATCGTGGATGAACGCCTGTATGCGTTTGAAAAGTTTGTCAGCAACATCAAGGAGCTGATCCGGACTGCCCGCGAACAGGGAATCGAGGTCGTCTATGTCCAGCATGATGATGGGCCCGGCACCGGTTTCTCCATCGGGGATGATGAGTTTGATATCTATTCTGAGTTTGCACCACTGCAGACCGAAAAACGGTTCGTCAAGACTGTATGCAACGCTTTCAAGAAAGAGAGCGGATTGCTGGAATATCTGACCGCAAAGGGCGAAAAAGATGTGATGGTCTGCGGCATCATGACCGACTTCTGCATCAATGCAACGATAGAAGCAGGCTTTGAGCACGATTTTCATATGATCGTCCCTGCCTATGCAAATTCAACGCGGGACAACGAGTATATGACAGGGGAGCAGAGCTACCGCTATTACAATGAATTCCTCTGGCCGGATCTCTATGCTAGCTGCGTGCCTATGGATAAGGCACTGGAACTGCTCAAAAAGTGAGGTGTCTGCAACGATTCCCCCAAAAATCAAGAATCAGATTCAAGTAGTGCAGGGAGACATTACCAAGCTGGACTGTGACTGCATCGTGAATGCGGCCAACCGCAGTCTGTTGGGAGGCGGTGGCGTGGATGGAGCCATTCACCGGGCAGCAGGGCCGGAGCTGCTTGCCGAGTGCCGCACCCTGCACGGTTGCCGCACCGGCGAAGCGAAGATCACAAGGGGCTACCGGCTGAAGGTGAAGTATATCATCCATACGGTGGGCCCCATCTACTCCGGCACCCCGGAGGATGCTGTGCAGTTGGCAGACTGCTACCGCAATTCGCTGGAGCTGGCAAAGACCTACGACATCCACAGCATCGCCTTCCCGGCAATTTCTACGGGCGTGTATGGCTATCCGCTGGATGCCGCCACCCCAATTGCGGTGGATACAGTGGCTGATTGGCTGCAAAGCCACGCCGACTACGATATGAAGGTCATCTTCTGCTGCTTTGATGCCCGGACGAAGCAGGCGTATCAGACAAAAATGGAGTAAACATTGAAATACAGAGAGATCGCGGACGGCATTTTTCTTGACCGCCCCAACCGTTTTATTGCCCATGTAAACGTGAACGGTGTGGTGGAAACCGTCCATGTCAAAAACACCGGACGGTGCAGGGAACTGCTGCTGCCCGGTGCGGCGGTGCGTCTGGAAGTGTCGGACAACCCGAAGCGCAAGACAAAATACGACCTTGTGGCGGTACACAAGCAGGAACTTGGCTGGGTCAACATGGACAGTCAGGCACCCAACAAGGTGGTAGGAGAATGGCTTTCAAAGCAGGAGTTTGACCTTGTCAGGCCGGAGTTTGGCACAGCGCTGGCCGAAGCGAAAGCCGCAGGCGTGAGGGTGCTGTTTCTGCTTTGCTATGTCGGGCGGGACAGTCTGGAAATCGTGGAGCAGCGGGAAACATGAAAATGGGATGGAATGAAGAAAACCACATGAGGGAGGAACCAGCATGCCTTTTTTGATGATCCGCAACGACATCACCAAGGTAACAGCGGATGCCATCGTCGCCTTTTTGGAAAGCACCGGCTTTGAAGATGCGCTCCGCAATGCGGTCTCTCTGGGCGGCGACAGCGACACCCTTGCCTGCATCACCGGCGGCATTGCCGAAGCCTTTTACGGGATGCCACAGGAACTGCGGGCAGAGACCTTGAAGCGTCTGCCGGAGGATCTGCGGGCGGCGTATGAGCTGTTCCGGCAGAACCTTGAGCGCAGGATGTGACACCGTCGGTGCTGCACAGACCCAAGCTGTATTTAAAAAACTGAGGATCGTACCGGAAGAACAGCAAAACACCCGCCTGCGTATTGTGTGCAAAGCACAGTACATGGGCGGGTGTGGTTTTGTTGTGGTTTGTTCGCACTGTCAGAACAGGTCGAAACATAATTTTTGTGGAGTTCCGTCCAGCAGATACCGGATATAGAGACGGTCGTTTTCCGCTTCTGCCTGCACCTGCGTGGCGTGCTCAAAGAGGGTGCGCAGACGGCGGTACTCTGCCCGCTGCGCATCCGTGTAGTGAGACGGCATATCCGAGGTAAGGAACACATTGCCCAGTAGGGCATTGACTGTGGCAAGGGTGCGTTTTTGCTCTGCCGTCAACTTGCAGTTTTCCTCCCGGAGGAAGAACACATCCGGGTCGCTGCCATAGGCACGGCCATTGAGCTGCCGCCGGAATAGCGTGTTGTTGATGGCCTGCTTTGTGGACACCCGCTCCCGGTGGAACAAGCGCATATACCACACATCGTCCCAGTCCAGCCCTACGTCACAGCTGACACGGCAGTAATCCACCAGCCCGAAAGCCGGCATCACCGGTACGCCGCAGCCGAGAATCTGCTTTTGCCCGCACCATGTGCGCAAAAGCTCCATAGCACGGTACATCCGGGCTGCCCGGCTCTCGCGGGCGTTGCCAAAGGGGGCAGCACCGTACAGAAAATCCAGCTTGACAAGGTCAAAGCCCCAGTCGTTCAGCACCCGGTCGAACACCCGGCGCAGATAGTCCAGCACGGCCGGGTTGTCGAGATCCAGCGCATAAAAGCTGCTCCAGTTGCAGCCGCAGCACCACGGTGCACCGTTCACCTTCAGCAGCCAGTCCGGGTGCTGCCGGAAAAGGGCAGAGTCCTTTTCGCACACAAAAGGTGCAAGCCATAGCCCGGCCTGAAAGCCAGTGGCATGAATTTCCTCCACCATGCCTTTCAGCCCGTGGGGGAATTTCTGTGCATCTGTTTCCAGCCAGTCGCCCACCTCCGGCTCCCAGCCATCGTCGATCTGGAACAGGTCTCCCGGGCAAAGCAGGCTGCGGCAGCCGGTCAGATCCTCCCGGATGGTATCCTCGGTGATGTCCTGATAGCGGTTGTACCAACTGGAATAGCCTGCCAGCTTCTTTTCAGTCCGGGGCTTGATGCCCATAGCCTGAAACCAGCCGTCGAACACCTCGGTCTCGCCGCCCTCGGCAAAAAACAGGTCAAGGAGTGGGAAACTGCCGCCGGGATGCTCCACCCCGGCGCAGTCACGCTCCAGCGTCAGCAGGGCTTTGCCGCTGTCGTAGCGGAGGATGGTGTAGCCCGGCTTCTCGTCCAGCGATGCCACCAGCCGGAACTGTGTGCCCTTGCGGAAATAGCAGTAGGAAAAGCCGTGGCTCTGCCCCTTTTGATGCCCATAAGGCGCAAAATGATAATCGCCGTAGCGGTCAAAGGCATATTTTTTGCGCAGAAAGCCGGGGATGTGGTCGGTGCCGCGCAGCTTGCCGTTCCGGTCCAGCTCCGGGCTGTAGGTCCATGTCTGGTAGCCGTTCATGAACAGACGCTCGTCTGCTTCCATCGTCCACGGCATCTCGGCACGCACCGCCTTCAGCGTCCCGGCGGGCAGGTCTGCCGTCAGATGCAGCGCACCGCCATTCTCCGTGACCGTGCAGTTGCCTGTCTGTACGCCGCCGGAAGTTTCTGCGTACCAGTGCAGCATTTCAGTCATGGTGCGTTTCCTCCCCGTGGAGCTGTGCGCTGATCTCGGCAGCGCGGGCATCGGTCAGAACAAACTTGCGGCGGAACAGCACCAGCGCACCAGCCAGTACCAGCATGGGCAGAACGGTCATCATCAGGCGCAGACCCAGCAGGGTTCCGGCGCTTTGTACTGCCACCGGGCCGGTCTCCTCCGTGTTGCCCACAAGACCGATGAGGTCCAGCCCGATGCCGGTCAGGAATACCGCCACACCGGAGGCAGCCTTGACCACAAAGGTCTGCATGGAAAAGATAACGCTCTCCTCCCGGCGCCCGGTCTTGAGCTGACCGTAATCCACGCTGTTAGAAAGGAACAGGGTGGTCAGCACGCTCAGCATACCGTTGCAGGCGAACACCACCACGCCCGGAATGCACAACATGGCAAGGCTATGGGAAAGGCCGGTCAGGCAGAACACCAGTAGCATGCCGTAGCCGCACAGCGCCAGCAAAAGGCTCAGGTAAAATACCTGCGTACTGCTGAACTTTTTGCGCAGCAAGGGGTAAAGCACCATCATGCCAAGAATCTGCGCCGCACCGCCCACGGTGGAAAACAGGGTGTAGGTGGCTTTCCAGCCTGCACCGCCAAGGTCGTATTTGAAGAAATAGATGATGAAGTTGGAGGTAAGGTACAGCGCCGAGTTGATCAGCACGATGCTGCCTACCACTACCATAGCCTGATCGTTGCGGAACAGGGCGGAGAACATCTCCTTTACGGTGGCGGTCTTCATCTCACTGGGGGTGGTTTCTTTCATGGAAATGCAGCACACCAGCTCTGTCACTGCAAAAATTGCCGCTACGATCAATGCCACCCAGCGGAAGCCAGCGCGCTCGCTGTCGCCGCCAAGGGCTCCCACCAGCAGCATGGTGAACATAGCGATGAGGGCAGAGCCAACGCCTGCACAGGTGCGCCCCACCATGGAGAGGTTCTCCCGGTCTTTTGGGGTGCGGGTCACGGCCGGGATCATGGACCAGTAGGGGATATCCATCATGGTATAGGTGACGCCCCACAGGATGTACACCACGCTGAAATAGACCATCAACGCCGCTTCATCCAGCACCGGGGCGGCAAACAGGGCGTAGAGCACCAGCGCATTGAGCAGCGTGCCGGAAAAGATCCACGGACGGAAACGCCCCCAGCGGGTGCGGGTCTTTGCCACCAGAACTCCCATAAAGGGGTCGTTGAAGGCATCAAAGAACCGGGCAGCCATGAGCACGACGCCCACAAAGCTGGCCGAAAGCCCCAGCACATCCTGATAATAATACATGACGTAAGAAGCCGACAGGGCATATACCATATCCTTGCCCACGGCACCAATGCCGAACGCGGCTTTCTGTTTCAGGGTCAATTCCATACAGCGTCCTCCTTTTCAATGGTAAACCGCAGCACAACGGGCTGGGTCTGCGGTGCAGAAACGGTCAGCAGGGCTTCTCCGGCAGTGCCCACGGTGCGCAGATAGGTTCCGGTCATGCCGCCCTCGGCAACGGCGGTCTGTGGGCCCACAAGGGCGGCGCTGCCCTCCACCGCAAACTGCACCGGGAACTGTGCGTAGGGGGCAGGGGTGCCATTCTCGTCCAGAATGCGCACCCGGACAGCCGCCATATCGTAGGTATCCTGCTCCCGCAGGGTCGTCCGGCTGACCTTGACTTCCAAGTGCAGCTTTGCACTGGGGCAAAGGGTCACGCTACGCACTACGGTGCCATCCTGCACGGCATCGAACCGCCAGCGGGTGGCCTCGCTGCCCCAGTTGCCCACATATTTGCCGTAAAGGGCCACGCCATCTTCAAAGGTCATTTTGTAGTGCAGCATACACCAGCCGAATTTGACCTTGTAGGCCAGCGGCAGTCCCGCCAAGCCGTATTTTCCGGCGGCCAGCAGGCAGTCTCGCACAGCGGCTGCCTTGGCGGGGGAAAAGTGCTCCTGCGTTTCCAGCAGCTCGCCAATGGTATCGTCCATCACAAAGGGAGGGTGGGGCAGCGCCGTCCACTCGCTTTGGCGCAGGGTGGTGACGAACACGTCGTTTTTGTAAAGCCTTACCTGTTGGGCATTGCTGAAAACGTAGGTCGTGCCCAGCTGCCCGGCGGGGTTATCGCCGATGTCCATGGAGGAGCTGACCGCCAGCACCGGGTCAGCGTCACCCTGACTGGCATAGACCGCTGCCGCCAATTTGGGGTTGCGGAAGCTGTCCAGCACCCCGTGGTAGCAGATGCGATCCCCGGAGCCAAAGTCCTTGTGGGTCTGGTAGTCGAACATACACCAGCCAAAGCACCCGGCGTGCTCTCCGCTGGCATAGGCGGCGTTCTGCACCCGGACGTGCCGCAAGGCGTGCTCCTGTCGATGAGGGCCATCGTCAAAGGGCTTGGTGGGGTACATGTGACCGTTGCACTCCGAGATGAGCAGCGCCTTGCCCATATCCGGGGTCACGTCCTTTTTGGGCTTTGCGCCGGGCGTTACGCCGTTGTGGGAAAAATCGTTGTAGGCGTAGACATCCTCCAGCAGATGGCTTTTTTCCAGATACCGCACGCCGGAGGTGGCGCGGCTGGGGTCCAGCTGATGAGCAATTTGATTGGTGCGGGTGTAGAAGGCATCGTCGTCCACGCTCTCGTTGATGCGCACGCCCCACAGGATGATGCTGGGATGATTGCGGTTCTGCAAGATCATCTCTTGTAACATTGCACAGGCAGCGTCTTTCCATGCAGCATCTCCGATGTGCTGCCAGCCCGGCAGCTCGGTGAACACCAGCAGACCCCGCCGGTCGCACTCATCCAGAAAATATGGACTTTGGGGGTAGTGGCTGGTGCGCACGGCAGTGCAGTGCAGTTCCTCCTGCAAAATGCGGGCATCCTCCCGCTGCAGGCTTTCCGGTGCGGCGTAGCCGATGTAAGGGTAGCTCTGGTGTCGGTTCAGACCCCGCAGGAAGGTCTTTATTCCGTTGAGGTAAAAGCCATCCGCCCGGAACTCTGCGGTGCGGAAGCCAAACGTCACCTGTTTGCGGTCGATGGGTTGTCCGGCTGCGTTCAAAAGTTCTGCCACGGCATGATGCAGCACCGGGTGCTCGGTATCCCACGGCTGTGCGTCCGGGACGGAAAACTGCATCTTCCCGGCTTCTGCCGCCTGTGCGGTCTGCTCTGCCAGCAGGGTGCCGTCTGCGGTCTCCAGCCGGATGCGGACCGCCACGGCTGCGGGTGTGAGCTCTGCCGTCCACTGCACCACGGCCTCTTGCAGGGTGGGCGTGTAGACGAACAAATCGGTCAGGCGGCTCTCTGCCGTAGCTTCCAGCCAGACCTCCCGGTACAGCCCGCCGTAGGTCAGGTAGTCGATGACAAAGCCAAAGGGTGGAATGGCCGGGTCTTCACGGGTATCCAATTGCACGGTCAGCAGGTTTTCACCTTCCCGGTCCACAAGGTCTGTGATCTCCACCGCAAAGCCGGTATAGCCGCCCCGGTGCTGCCCGGCAACCCTGCCGTTGACCCGCACCACCGCCTGATGGGCGGCTCCGTCAAAGCGGAGGAACAGCCGGGGCGCAGCCTGCACTGGCGGCACCCGGAACCGTTTGCGGTAGCCGCAGACCATCTCGTAATCGGCCGGGGAGGCATAGTGCAGTGGCACCTCCCGGCAGGTATGGGGCAAGCGGACGGCTTGCTGTTTTGGTACAGGCAGCCCCTTGCCAAAGGCTTCGGTCCAGTGGTGGGTAAACTCCCAATCATCGCAAAAACTGTGTTTCATCGCGGCAGCACTCCTTCCAGTAAGATCGAGATCATTTCCTCCAGTACAGCCACATACTGCACCCCGCTTTCTGCCAGACTGCGGTCTGCCAGAAAGCTCTCAATGGACGCGGTGATCATCTGCCGCAGCACCGGCAGGGATACCGGGCGCATGACCCCCTCTGCCACAGCCTGATCCAGCAGCGCCATGGTGGGTTCCCACCCGTTTTCCAATTGACTGCGCACCCGCGCCGCCACCATCGGGTATTTTTCGTCCAGCTCCTTCATCTGCCGCAGGTCCAACGCAGCATATTCCGTCGGCATGGCAATGATGACTGCCCGCAGCTTTTCCTGCAAAGTACCGCTGCCTGCCAGAATTTCCTGCTTGCAGCGGTGGATGTCCGCAAAGGCGTGGTCTACCATGTCCAGCAGAAGCGCCTCCTTGGAGGGGTAAACGGTGTAGATGGTCTTTTTGCTGATGTGCAGCGGCTCTGCCACCTGTTGCATGGTGAAATGCAGCCCCTGTTGACGGAATAACTGCATCGCCTGTATGCGCACCAGCGCATCGAGCTTTTCCTGCATGAGCGTCCTCCTTGTGGAAACTGTGCTTGCTTTTCTGGTTTCCATTCTAGTGCGGAAACCGAGCTAAATCAAGCGGTTTCCGCATTTTCTGCGTTCTGCCAAGAAAGTGCAGACATTTTGCAGCAGAATGACAAAAAGAACCCCGGCGTGCCTTGAAAGCTGCCGGGGTCTTTTGCGTGCAGGTGCTTTTCCGCAGCGGCAAGCCTCGTCAAAACTCCGGGTGCCATTCGTCCCGGATGCCAATGTCGGCACAGACGATTTTTCCGCACAGCGGCGCAGAAGCTTCTGCGATATGTAAAGGCTTATAGCTGTCGAAGGTTACGGTCAAATCTGCATGGGCAGCACCCTCGGCAACCTCCCCGGTATCCGTGTTGATGCCGCTGGGTAGGTCTACGGCAAGCACAAAGGCACCGCTCTTGTGCAGACGGCGCATCAGCCCGCAGGCAGCAAGGCCGGAAGGCCGCAATTCACCATGGAACCCGGTGCCGTAGAGGGCATCCACAGCAGCATCAAAGTACTGGGTTTCCAGTACAGAGCAGTCGGTGCAGATAGGCACCGGCAGGGAGTGCAGACGCTCAAAATTGCGGGTGGCGTCCGCAGTTTTCGGCTCGCCCTCAGCCAGAAGAACGGTCACATTCCAACCGTCTTTTGCTGCAGCACGGGCAATCACGAACCCATCGCCGCCGTTGTTGCCCTTTCCGCAGACCACCAGCAGCCTGCCGGGATGCGGGAACTGCTTTTGCAGTTCAGCGTAAGCCGCCAGTCCGGCATTTTCCATCATTTGCAGGTAGGGCAGACCGTGGACATCCCCGGCTCGTTCAATTTCCTTCATCTGCGCAGCCGTCACAATGCGATGTTTCATGTTGGCACCTTCTTTCTATCTCTATTATAATGGATGAGAATGTTTGGAACAAGATGAAAGATACCGGTGCATAGAATCTGTCCCCGGAGAGTTGGAACAAGCCCTCCGGGGGCATTTTTGCTTTTCACTATCTTTTCCGTAGGGGAAAACCATGGTATACTGAACACAACGAATCCAAAGTAATAAACCTGGAGGTACCGTTATGAAGTGGGGAATTTTAGCCACCGGCACCATTGCCAAAAAGTTTGCATCCACAGTGGAACAGATGGGCGCAGAGGGGGAGCGGCTTGTTGCCGTGGGGTCACGGCACATGGAAAGCGCACAGGCGTTTGCACAGCAGTATGGCATTCCTCGCTGCTATGACTCCTACGAAGCCCTTGACGCAGACCCGGAGGTCATCCGCTGCTCGGTGGACATCAACGGCTTTGAGTACGAGATCCGGGAAGCAAGCCGCTGCGTCAAACTGGGGCGTACCGACAGCGACCGCTACACCCCGCAGGACAGCCTTGCCCTGACCCGCCTGATGTACGACACCCGCATGAGCTGGGGCATGAAGTTTGCGGGCGAGGTGTAAGCACACACCTTGCCGCAAAGGGCTTTTTTTGCGTGCGGAGACTATGGCATACGGAGCGCGACAACTCGGAGTTTGACGAGGTAAAAGAATATGAATGGAAAACATCTATTTCTTACATCTGCAGGGTTGACCGATAAGATGAAAGAGAAATTCTTTGATATTATTGGAAAGTGTCCGAAGGATGTGAAAGTGCTTTATATTCCAACAGCTGGCATTGAAACAGATGGTGCAAGAGAGTCGCTTGCAATATGTTTTCATGAACTCTTTCTAATGGGAATTCAGTACGAAAATATATTAGTGTACAATCTGGAATTAATTCTTTCAAAAGACTATCAAAGAACCTATTCTTCGTATGTTACAACCCCGTTTATGCTTACAAGGCTATTAACTTTTGAAGAATTAAACCAATTTGATGCTGTTTTTGTCAGTGGTGGTGATGTATCTGTGCTTTGTCGTGAAATGTCTAGAACTGGTTTTGATAGAATACTTAATAATGCAATTAAAAACGGACTTATATATGTCGGAATCAGTGCAGGAAGTATGTATGCGGCGGGAAATTTAACAGATGGATTACATATTATTGACAATCCTATTATCCCCCATTGGAATGGTTCTGAAACAACAGTATTACCGAACGGCAAAGATGAGATTAAGCTTGCTGATGGAAAAGCTGTTTATGTAGAGGATAATTACATGAGTGTAATATGATGCACATGTAGGATTAGTCAAATTCCAGTCTGCCGGGCAGACAGGTAACTGAAAAACACAAAATGAAGGAGCAGCCATGGTACTTTATTTTACGGGAACCGGCAACAGCCGGTATCTGGCGCGGCGCATTGCCGAAGGGTTGGAGATGCCGCTTTACGACCTGAACGCCTGCATCAAGGCAAGGGATACCGCTCCGGTGCAGACTGGCCGGGATGTGGTGCTGGTCACGCCTACCTACGCATGGCGCATCCCCCGGGTGGTGTCGGAGTGGCTGGGCAAAACCGCGCTGACCGGGGCAGAGCGTATCTGGTTTGTGATGGACTGCGGCAGTGAGATCGGCAATGCGGCAGGCTATAACCGGCAGCTTGCGGCGCAAAAGCAGCTGCAGTACATGGGTACAGCCCAGATCATCATGCCGGAAAACTACATTGCCATGTTTAATGCACCCCCAAAAGAGCAGGCAAAGAGCATCGTGGGGCAGGCAGAGCCTGAACTTCAGAAGGTGCTGACCCAGCTCAAGGCCGGGCAGGAATTTCCCCCGCCGAGAGACAACCTCTACGACCGCTTTATGAGCGGCCCGGTGAACCCGGTGTTCTATCGGTTTTTTGTAAAAGCAGAGGCCTTCCGGGCAACGAGTGCCTGCATCGGCTGCGGTAAGTGTGTGGAGCTGTGCCCCCTGAACAACATCCGTTTGGAAAACGGAAAGCCGCTCTGGGGCAAAAACTGCACCCACTGCATGGCGTGCATCTGCTATTGCCCCAAAGAGGCCATCGAGTACGGCAAGAAGAGCAGGGGAAAGCCCCGGTATCACTTTGAAGCGCTGGAAAGGAAGCAGCAGGACGTGTGAAGGAGAGCGGAAATTAGATGAAGTTTTTATACTTGCATGGGTTGGGACAAAAACCAGACAGTTGGGACAGAGTAATAAAAGAAACGACGGTCTCGGATAGAAGCGCCAGCTTGAGCTTGGCAGAGATGCTGGAAGGAAAAGCGGCCACTTATAAGGAGCTGTATACTGCATTCTCAGAAGAGTGCAACAAGGAAAATGACGAAATCGTTTTGTGCGGGCTTTCCTTGGGTGCTGTTCTGGCACTGAATTATGCGATAGACCATCCGAATAAAGTAAAGGCACTGGTGCTAATTGCAGCACAATATAAAATGCCTGAAAAGCTATTGAAGTTCCAGAATATGCTGTTTCGCTTTATGCCGAATACAATGTTCAAGCAATTTGGCCTCAAAAAAGCAGATGTGATCAGTTTGTGCGGTACGATGACGGAATTGGATTTCAGGGATTCATTATGTAAGGTGTCCTGTCCGGCATTGATCGTTTGTGGGGAAAAGGACAACGCAAACAAAAAAGCCTCAAAGGAACTTGCCGGTTATTTGAGCGATTCCCACTTCCATGAACTTTTGAAAACAGGCCATGAAGCAAACATAGAATCTCCGGAGGAATTGGCAACAGTGTTACAGGAATTTTATGATAATGTCGAATAAACTACGATTCATCAAAGAAAGAGGACTGTAAAATGAACATCGAAGAACGGGCGGCACAGGCTGCCGCATGGAAAGCTACTGGACAGTGCAACTGTGCACAGGCGGTGCTGAAGGCATTTGAGGACAAGCTGCCGGTGGATGCCGACACCCTGATGAAGCTGGGCGCAGGCTATGCCGCCGGCATGGGCTGCATGGAGAGCACCTGCGGCGCACTGATCGGCGCTGTGATGGTGGCGGGCATCGTCACCGACGGCAAGGGCACACCCCGCATTTCCAAGGAGCTGCTGCAAAATTTTCAGGAAAAGTGCGGTGCTACCATCTGCAAGGATCTGAAGGGGATAGAGAACGGCGCACCGCTGTGCCCGTGCCCGGAGTGCGTCCGCAACGCTGTTCTGGCACTGGGCGAGGTGCTGGGAGAGTAAGATGAAGAAGATCTTGTTTGTTTGCCATGTGAATATCTGCCGCAGCCCTATGGCGGAATTTGTGATGAAGGATTTAGTGGAAAAGGCGGGGATTTCCGCACAGTTTGAAATCGCCTCGGCGGCCACAAGCACCGAGGCATCAGCCTGCGCAGCATGACAGACCTGTTGGAGCAGAAGTCTTCCCTGTAAAAATGGTACGCCGGAGCGTCCACAGATGCTCCGGCGTATCGAAATGATAGATCTCCCAGCCAAAAGGATGCTGATGCACAAATACTGCGCAGCAGCCTCCTTTTTAGTTCAGATGAATCGGCAAAAGCCCAGCCAGCAGCCCAGCAGGAAGAAGAGCAGCGCCTTACCCAGCACCGGCAGCCACAGGCTCTTGCACAGGGCCATATCCCACCGGTGGATGTTCTGCTTGGGGCAGGTGCCAACGCAGGCTTCACAGGCGATGCATTCCCCGCTGCGCAGGCTGGTTTCCTCCAGCTTCAGGCACACCGGGCACTGCTGTTTACAGGCATTGCAGCCCGGGATGCAGCCGTCGCTCTGCCGGTGCAGCCGCGCAAATGGCAGCACCGGCAGCAGGGCAAACACCGCTCCCATGGGGCAGAGGAACTGACAGAAGAACCGGGGCTGCACCGCCATACCCAGCAAAATGAGCACAAGCAGCCCGATGCCCACACCAAAGCCCTCCGGCGGCAGATGCAGAGCCGTCAGGCGGGAAAACACCTCCCACGGGCTTGCGCCGGTCAGCATCTTTTCCTGCCGGGTCACATACAGTGCTACCAGCCATGCCAGCAGCAGATATTTGACCTTCTGCCCCAAAAGCACCGCCCGCTCTGGCAGACGGAGCTGCTTTTTGCGGTGGAACAGCTTTTTCTGAATCAGCCCGGAAAGCGCCCAGACGGCATCGCCCAAGCTGCCGAAGGCGCAGGCGTACCCACAGAAAAAACGGTCGAAAAGCAGGGTGAAGCCGCACAGCCCCAGCAGGGAAAGTGTGAAGCTGTCCACAGAGAGCACCTCGCCTGCACCGATGTGCAGAAAGATCTGTTTTACCCCGGAAAACCCGGCCACGAATGCGCCCGGCATGGACACAAAGAAGAACAACTGCACCCCGGTGCGCAGCCATGTACGGCGCTTTTTGTCCCGCTGACGCTGCTGCGCCGCTGTTAAAGGCTTTGCCTGTGTTTTTTCCATCATCCTGCCGCCTTTCCCAGTGCGTTCTCTACCGCACCGATAAGTCCTTCTGCCGTGAGGGTAGCGCCGGAAACGGTGTCCACCTCAGCAGACTGCACTGCCAGCATCTCGTCCAGCAAAGGCAGCGCCTGCTTATAGTAGGGCTTATCCTCGCCGGAAGCATCCAGCACCGCAATATCGGTCATTTTTCCGTTCTGGATAGTCACCGACACCCGAATGACATCGCCAAAACCATAGGCGCTGCCCTCATAGATGCCGTCCCGGTAGCCGCTCTGCTCTGCCTGTGCTGCGCTCTGCGCCTGCAAAACGGAAGCATTGTAGGCTTCAACTTCGGCAATTTCCTGCTTGCGCTGGCTTACCGCTGCCGCCCGGATCAGCGCCACCTGCTGGTATTGCCACAGTACCCCCAAAATTAGCAGCAGGTTCACCGCCCGGAGGAGAAAATTTTTGTATTTCATTCTGCTGCTCCTTCCGTTTCAGATTCAATCCCGGTCTCTTCCGGCGGCAGTGCCGGCTCGGATGTCGGCAGCACTTCCTCAGAAGATGCCGGTTCAGAGGAAGCCGGTGCATCTGCCGGGAAAAGCTGCTGCCATACTTCCTTGAGCCACACGGGAACGGCGCTCTCTTCCTCCGGCTGCACCACCTCCACGGTGGGCGCGGTGACCGGCGTTTCCCCGAGCTTTGCTGCTTCAGACGGTGCGGTTTCCTCTGCCGTCTCTTCCGATGCAGTCTGCTCCGGAGCGGTTTCCTCTGCCGGGGCAACAGCGGCCTTTGCCAGTGCCAGCTTGACTGCGTTCAGAATTCCGGTGGAGGAGTAGGTGGCGCCGGAAACAGTATCCACGTTGGGGCTTTGTCCCTCCAGAATGGCGGGGATGACCTGTTTTGCCCGGGAGAGATATTCCTCCTCGTCCTCGGCGCTCAGGATCGTGATATCGGTGATCTTATCCTCTGCCACCGTGACCTGCACTGTGATCTGTCCCTCAAAGCCCATGGCTTCGGCTGTGTAGATGCCGTCCAAGTAGATGGAGGGAGCCGTAAATTCCTCCACCACAAGCGTTGCAGCGGGCTTTGGCTGGGGCGGCAGGGGATTGTTGACCACCTCGCCGGTCAGGGCGTTCTGCACTGCGCCCAGAATGCCCCGGCTGGTGTAGGTGGCCTCGGAAACGGCATCCACCTCCCAGCTCTGAGTCTCCACCACGGTGGTCAAAAGCCGCTTGGCACGCCGCAGAAACTGCTTGGTCTCGTGGGATGCGTCCAAGATCTCCACCTCCGTGATGCTGCCGTTTTCCATGGTGACCTGTACTCGGACGGCACCGCCGTAGCCCCGGGAAGAGCCGACGTAAACGCCGTCGGCATAGGGCAGCTTGGGCAGGGTTTCTTCCTCCGCTTCGGAGGAAGCGGCTTCCACAGGCTGCTCCACCACGGTTTTCAGCTTTTCCGGTACGGCGGCCAGCACCGGAACGGTGCGGGACAGAGCAAAAAGTACAGCTGCCGCTGTCGCCACCGTCGGGAGCAGCTGCACTAGCGGCAGCAGTGTATGGCATCGTTTTTTGTTCATTCCAACTCCTCCTGACACGGAAAAGCAAGGCCGCCTGATGCCAAGCGACCTTGCCGTTTTGCGTTATATTCTACAATAAATTAGGCAGTTTCCCGTGTATTCACAGCGCCACATTGACCGGCAGGACATACACGCCGTCGGCGGCGTAGAAGGTGATCTGAGTAATCGTCTTGCCGATGATGGATGCAAAGTAAGGATCATCGGCATTGAAGCCCAGCTTGGTGCCATGCCAGATGTTGGTCACATGATGCAGGCCGTACTCACTGCCATCGGCGGTGGTCAGAACTACGCCGTAGACCTTGTTGGCCTTGTAGTCCAGATCAAAACCGGAGATCTTCATTTCGTAGGTGGTATGGTGACCGTTGGTATTCAGCTCCACAGTGGTGCCCTCTACGGTGGTCTCGGTGGCGTTGACCTTGCCAAACTCCCACTTGCCGCTCAGCAGGTTATACCATGCGGTGATGTAGTAGGCAGGGGTCTCACTGAGCTTGTAGTAAGCATAGCTCTCGTTCTCAAACAAGGCATCTGCGCCGGTGTAGGTGGTGGTGGATTCCTTGCCCTTCAGGGTAACGGTAATGTCGTAGCTGTCGGCATCGGTGACCTGCTTTGCGTTCTTCAGCGCCCACGGGGTCAGCACCTTGACCGGGAAGGAAACGCCGGTGATGTCGGTGCCATCTGCGTTGACGTGGTAGGAACCGGCGGCAAGGTTGCCCGCACGGGTCTTGTTCTTGGTGGCGCTGGTCACAGCGTCGATCTCAGATGCGTTGTCCACACCGGCAGCCTTGTAGAAGTCAGCGTAGGGGATGTTCATCTGGACATAGCTGGAGGTCAGGCAGTTTTCCTGTTCTACCTCTTCCGCAGCGAAGGCCGGGACTGCCACAGCGCATACCAGCATAGCGGCCGCAAGTGCACCTGCAAATACTTTTTTCAATCTCATGGTAACACACCTCTATCTCAGTTTTGAAAAAACAGTTAGCTTCACCTAACAATTGATGCAAAAAAATGCAGAGGCAAAGCGCCTCAGATGGTTAGGCAAAACAAATTCGCGAAATAAAAATAGCACTCCCACTGGGCGTTGTCAAGAAAAAACAGGGATGTTTATGGAGGATAATTTTTTGGCAAAAGGTGCCGACAGCACCCTCTATACCGCAAAGCCCTTGACCTTTTTGCCGGAGCGCAGTATACTGCTTGTGCGGTTAGTTGCATTTAACCACAAGGAGGTACTACATGATACAAGACGCATTCTGGGGGATTTTGATCCCCTTTCTGGGCACAAGCCTTGGGGCGGGCTGTGTGTTCTTTTTGAAAAACTCTCTGCGTGACGGCATCCAGCGCGCCCTCACCGGCTTTGCCGCCGGAGTGATGGTGGCGGCATCGGTATGGAGCTTGCTGATCCCGGCTATGGAGCAGGCCGCGGATCTGGGCAGGCTGTCATTTTTCCCGGCGGCGGTGGGTTTCTGGCTGGGCATCCTGTTTTTGCTGCTGCTGGACCATTTCATCCCGCATCTGCACCAGAACAGCTTGCAGGCTGAAGGGCCAAAAAGCCAGCTCCAGCGCACCACCATGATGGTTCTGGCGGTGACGCTGCACAACATCCCGGAGGGCATGGCAGTGGGCGTGGTCTACGCCGGGTATCTTGCTGGGACTACTCAGATCACTGCCGCCGGGGCGCTGGCACTTTCCCTTGGCATTGCCATCCAGAACTTCCCGGAAGGTGCCATCATTTCCATGCCCCTGCGGGCGGAAGGAATGAAAAAAGGCCGGGCGTTCTGGGGCGGCGTACTGTCCGGCATCGTAGAGCCCATCGGGGCAGTGCTGACGATTCTGGCGGCAGGCATCGTGGTGCCCGCGTTGCCCTATCTGCTCAGCTTTGCCGCCGGAGCCATGCTGTATGTGGTGGTGGAGGAACTGATCCCGGAAATGTCCCAGGGGCAGCACTCTAACGTTGGCACGGTATTTTTCGCGGTGGGCTTCAGCGTGATGATGGTGCTGGACGTAGCACTGGGGTGACGGCTGGAGTCCTCGAAAGCGAAATCTTTTTCGGAATCTCCGAAAATGCTTAAACTTCTTGACAGAGGAGACGGCAGGGCGTATTATTTTGGCAGAAGGACCGCTGAGAAGCGGCTTTTTATAGAACAGAAAGTTAGCTTTACCTAACTTGCAGCACGAGGAATTGCTGGCCTGCCACCCGGAGCAGTGGGCGCATCTGGTAAAAAGCATTGCATTGTGAGCGGAAAATAGAAAGAGAGTGGCGTTATGTCCTTTTTTGAAAACACCCGAAAGCCCGTAGGCCTTGGCGGGAAGATCATGGTTGCTATGATGAACTTTGGACACAGCGCAATGGCAGAATGGGGGCTGCGCTTTTTACAGCCTGCCCCGGATGCCATGGTGCTGGACTGCGGCTGCGGCGGTGGAGCGAACATTAAAACGCTGTTGAAACTGTGCCCCAACGGCAAGGTGCAGGGCATCGACTATTCGGCAGTCAGTGTAGAAAAAGCGCGAAAAGTCAATGCCAGAGCCATTGCGGCAGGACGGTGTACCGTGCAACAGGCAAGTGTGGCAGAGCTGCCGTTTGAAGCGGAGCAGTTTGATGTGGTGACCGCCTTTGAGACGGTCTATTTCTGGCCGGAGCTTGCGCAGAATTTCCGAGAGGTCTATCGGGTGCTGAAGCCAGGCGGAATCTTTTTCATCTGTAACGAAGCAAACGGCGAAACGACAAAAGACGACAAATGGACGCGGATCATCGATGGTATGACCATCTATACGGATACTGCACTGAAAGGGTATCTGGAAAAAGCAGGATTTTGTCAGATTCAGAGCCACAAAAATAAAAAGGGCTGGCTTTGCATCACAGCACAGAAATGAGGTGTGATTATGTCGAAAAAAGCAACGGAATTTCAAAGAAAAGCAATGAGCTGGATGTACCGGGGCAAGGAAATCTTCAAGCCTTTGAACACCGGCTGGATCGACAAGAATGTTGCCTGCGTGCGCGAATGGGTGGCGAACATCTTCTTCTACCGCAAAGGCGATACGACCATTATGGTCGATGCGGGATATAACTACGACCGCCTTGCCGAAAAAATGGGCTGGCTTGGGATTGATCCGAAGTCGATACACCATATTCTTATCACCCATCAGGACACCGACCATGTGGGTGCGGTGGAAGCAGACAGTCCGGGGCTGTTCCGGAATGCGAATCTGTACATCGGCGAGATCGAGAACCGGTATCTGATCGGAGAAGCACGCCGCAAGGTTATTTATCATCTCTATAAGCTGCCGCAAGTGACCATCTACAACGAAAAGCAGCTGCTTCACGATGGAGAGGCCTTTGATATTGACGGCGTCAGGATCGAGTGTTTTCTGGTTCCCGGTCATACATGGGGACATGTGGTCTACCTCATTGACGATAAGTACCTTTTTACTGGCGACACGCTGTGGTTTGGCGCGGACGGCGGCTACAGCTTCATTTCCTCGCTGGCGGAGGACAATAAGCTGGCTGTGCAGTCACTGGCGGAGCTGGAGCGGAAACTGCGCGCACGTGGGCTGCATCCATATTTCATCACCGGTCACACGGGATGGACGGACAATTTTGCCTTTGCGTTTGCCCACAAGGACAAGTGCTGTTCACCATTCAAAAAACGAGTACACGACCCATCGGCGCCCTATGATGCCTACGACGAATCGGACGACACCGAAGAAAATGCAAAGAGCGGTTTTCTGAAAGGCGTGGGAAGATGAAGGACAGCGAATTACAAATTGACCGTAACTGCCATGTGCTATATTCCAAACCCTGCAAAAAGGAAATTCTGGCGAAAATCACTCTGCACTATCCGGAGGTGGAGCGCGAGGTGGTCTGGGAGCAGGTGCAGCTGAGATACGCAGAGCTTCTTTCCAAGTGGCGCACCGACCTCGGCGGTAAAAAGAATTTTCACAACGGCGTAGGCGGCACCTACGACTGCATCGCCATCATGTGCTTTTACGATGTGTGCCGGGATGTGGTCACATTCCGCGAAATGGAAGAGATAGAAGGAAATCTGATTCTGCCGTCCTTCCGCAAACTGAAATTCGTGAACTGTAACATGCCGTTCTGGAAGAAACTGATGCACATAGCGTTCCTTCGGGCAAAAGCGGGCTGTGACAAGTGGCACGATTATGAAATGACGGTGGCTCCTTACGAAAAGAACAAGCCGATCTATTATGAATTTACCGCCTGTCCCGCAGCGGAATTTGCTATCAGAAACGGCCTTGCAGACATCATGCCCGCCCTGTGCAATGTGGATTTTGCATCCATGGAGCTGCTCCACGCAAGGCTGGTGCGGACGACCACCTGCGTGGACGGCTGCCGATGCGACTATACCATCTGCGGCGACAAGGATCCGTACTTAAAGGAGCATCCAGAATACCGGGACGAAAACGGATACAGGAGGAACAGGGAATGCTCTTACAGGTGATTCTGGAAGGTCTTGGGTTGGGAGTTCTGCTGGTTCTGATCTGCGCTGCGGGCATCTGCAAAGGGGCTGTTGGGATGGTGCATCTTTACAGCCCGGCGGTGCAGCAGAGGTGCGTAAAACTGGGGCTTACAAGCCCGGAACGCATCCGACGCAACAGCCTGCTGTTCAAAGCAGTCTGCATTCCCGGCTATATCGGCTATGTGCTGGTCTGTGTCTATGGGATAAACGGTGCAAAGGGCTTTGTTCAGAGTTTCTGGCAGTTACTCGTTATCTTGTCCGTTATGAATCTCATGGACCGCCTGTTGGTTGACGGCTATTGGGTGGGGCACACGAACGCATGGACGATTTCAGGAACAGAGGACCTGAAGCCCTACATTACTGCAAAAGACAAACAGAAAAAATGGCTTTTCGGTACGGTAGGTATGGCAGTCATAGCGGCGGCGCTGGCGGTCCTTATGACGGCTTTTATTCACTGAGGAAAGGAGAGACAATGAAGTTTAAGACATTGGGAAATCGGAATGCTCCCGCTGTTTTGTTTTTTCACGCAATGGGCGTGACGGGGGAGAGCAGCGAACCGGTTGCAAACTATTTACAGGATCGGTATTTCTGCATTTTACCTACCTCCACCGTGTACTGCAAAGGGCAGAAATATGTCAGCAAGGCGGACGAGGTTCGTCAGGTGGAAGAATACCTGAAATCGCAGGGGGTGGAACGCCTTGAACTGGTTGTGGCTTCTTCGATCGGTGCTGACCTTGCCATGGCGTTTTTGACAGGCACGAAGCTGCCCATCGGACATGTTTTCTTTGACGGCGGGCAGTTTGCACAAATCGGAAAAGGTACGCGCCGCATGATGACACCGTTTCTGTATCTGGCCATCAAGAGCCTGTACTGGTCAAAGAGCGGCACATTGAAAAAGATCCTGTGGTGTGACGATGATTCCATAAAGCCGTATTTTATAGCCGCAGGGAAAAATCTGACCTACACAAATTTGCGGCGACAGATTCTGGACAGCCTGGAGGATAAACCCTTTCCAGCACTTTCCGAAGAACTGCAAAAGCATCTCTATTTCGAGTTTGGCAGCATAGAAGATCATTTCAAATACCGTCAAGCGGTGATAGAAGCCTATCCCTGCGGCAATTACCCCATATTTGAAGGATACGATCACATGCAATATCAGATTCGTGATCCGAAGGGCTTTGCTGAAATGCTGGCATTTATCGCTGAGCAGGACGGTATGCCGAAGCTGCCGTTTATCAGAAAGTGAGAGGACCCGATATGAAATACAAAATCGAGAAAAACACCGTGCAGGAGACGCTGATCCTCCCGCTGTATTCCCGGAAGCTGTGCACCGAACTGTACCCAAACCTTTATCGGGACGAAACAGCGGTGCATCTGATCGACCAGATCGACTACGACTTTTCAGAGGCAGAGAAAAACTCCCGCAGCCTGATGCAGCGGTTCGGTGCGCTGGAGGTCGCCATGCGGCAGAATGACCTTGCCTTTGAGGTGCAGGCATACCTGAAAACGCACCCCTGCGCGGCAGTGGTCAATCTGGGCTGCGGGCTGGATAACACCGGCAGAGCCTGCGACAACGGCAGATGCAAGATCTACAATCTGGACTTTCCGGATGTGATTGCCTTGCGGCAGCAGCTGCTGCCCGCCGGGGAGCGGGAGCAAAACATCCCCTGCGACCTGAAAGACCCCGCATGGTTTGACAAGATCGATGCCTCCGGCGGGGCGGTGTTTTTTGCCTCCGGGGTGTTCTATTACTTCCTGACCCAGCAGGTCAAGGCGCTGGTGCAGGGGATGGCGGACGCTTTCCCCGGCGGAGTGCTGGTCTTTGATGCTGCCAACCGCACGGCGGTAAAGATGATTGCCAAAACATGGCTCAGAACGGCAAAAATCAAGGATGTGGGAGCATATTTCGCGGTTTCGGATGCCCCCAAGGAGATTGGCGAGTGGGACAGCCGTCTGCAGGTCACAAGCCGCGGCTATATGCTGGGTTACAACGATTTGAAAGATCCTTCCGTCAGCGGCTTTTTCCGATTCCTCGCAAAGGTTGGAGACAACGGGATGAAAATGCAGATCGTGAAGATCAGATTTGGAGGCAAGAAATGAAGATTCTGGTATATGGTGCAGGCGTTCTGGGGTGCAATCTGGCAAGAAATCTGCTGCGCGCCGGAAAGGATGTCACTCTGCTTGCGCGGGGAAACTGGGCTGCGGAGATCAAGCAGAACGGCCTGCGGATCAAGGACAAATTTTCGCTCCGCACCTCGGTCAGCCGCATTCCGGTGGTGACTGAACTTGCACCGGATGCAATGTACGATGTGATCTTTGTGGTCCTGCGCTATACACAGCTGGATTCCGTTCTGGACACGCTGCGGGCGAACCGGACGAAGAACATCGTTTTTGTGGGCAACAACGTACAGACAAAAGCATTGGCGGCGGCACTTCCGGAAAAGAACGTCCTGTTTGCCTTTGCGCTTTCTGCGGGGCATCGGGAGGTTGACCGGGTTGTCTCCATCGACCTGAAAAAGATCACCATCGGACAGCTGCCGGGTGCAATCTCCAATAAACAGCTGATCGGGCGCATCTTCCACGGCACAAAATATAAGGTCGTTTACGAGCCGAACATGGAGGACTATCTGCTCTGCCATGCCGCGTTTGTGATGCCTGCGGCCTTCGCCTGCTATAAGACAGACGGCGACCTGAAAAAGCTCAGGGGCGATACCGCGTACCTGAACCGTGTGCTGGATGCCAACATCGAGGGATACCGCGCCATCCGAGATGCCGGGCACACCATTCTGCCCAAGGAGGATGCAGACTTTGAAGGGGAGAAATACCGCAAGACCTGCCTGCGCTTTTTCAAGCTGATGTGCGCCACCTCGCTGGGAAAACTCTGCGCCTCCGACCATGCCATGAACGCCATCGACGAAATGAGTGCGCTGAACCGGGATCTTAAGAAATTTTTCGATGAACATGGCGCAGCCTACCCGGTATGGCAGGCACTGGAAACGGAAGCCGGGAGGTATCTGCAATGAAATACGCCGGGATGCCTATGGGAATGTGGGTGCTGTTTTCAGGCTCCTTTCAAAAGCAGCTGACCGCTGTGCTGGGCTATGATGCAGCCACCGCAAGAGCCATCACGAAAAAGGCAAAGCCGCAATACCGGCAGATCATCCGCAGGCTACCGGAGTTTGAAAAAGCGGACCGCTTCAAGATGAACATCGTCAACTGCGCAATGCTCGGCGCGTTCATCCTCTCCATGCCGCAACGTCCGGAGGTGGACAGGCTGACGGATTACTACGCAAAGTCCATGATGACAAAGCCCATGCAGTGGTTCTGCCGCAAGAGCGGAAAAAGCAAGTTTACCCCAAAGGATATTGCCGCCATGAAGGCCACCGCTGCTCTGAAAGCCGCCGACCGCAACCCCTACTCGTGGAACATGGAATTTTACGAATACCCTGACGGCAGCGGCTATGAAGGACGCTTTACCAAGTGCGGCATCTGTGTGCTGATGAAGGAACTGGGGCTGTACGATCTGACCCCTGCCCTGTGCCATCTGGACTACACCATGAGCGAAGCGGGCGCTGCGACGAACTTTGTGCGGCAGTACACTCTCGCCTCCGGCGGCCCATACTGCGACTGCGGGTATAAAAAGAAGGGCTTCGTGAAAGCTGGAACGGAGGCAGGACGATGAAGGAAACCTATCTCTCCCGTGATTTCCGGGAGACTGTGGCACTGCGCTTTCCCGCGCGGGCAAAGGAACTGAACACCGCTTTCGATATACGCCTGAGTGCGTTGCTGGCTGAAAATGCGGGTGCAAGCAAGGAAAAGCAATATCACCTCAAGCGGCAGATATTGCCGGGCATTTCGGCCTACGAGACCTTGCAGCGGGTCATGCCGAAAGAGGAGGCACTGCAAACCGTTCACGGCTATGTGGAGCACTTGGCGAGAACGAGCCACAAACAGCTTGCCGCCCTGCTGCACATACCGGGGCTTTACCGCCTTGTTCCCGGCGTTTTCGTCAAATCCACCCGGAGCGTTTTCGGCCCGGCGGCGGGCTTTGCCCCAAAAGAACTGCAGACCGGTAACGGCGTCTGGCGTGTGGATATGATGAAGTGTCCCTATCACGACACCTGCGCAGAATACGGCTGCCCGGAGCTGTGCCGCTGCTTTTGTGACAGTGATGACATCAGCTATACCGGGCTGCATCCGAAGCTGATCTGGGAGAGAAGCATGACGCTAGGGCGTGGAAATGACCGTTGCGATTTCTGCATGAAGGTCAGATAATAGTGGGTGGCATATTGAAATGGAAATCAAACGATTCGGCAATATAGAGGGAAAGACCATGATGCTGCTGCACGGAAATCTTATGTGCTGGCGGCAGTTTGAGGATTTGATCCCGCTGCTGGAAAGGAAATTCTGCGTGTATGCCGTCAGCTTCGATGGCTTTGACGGAACAGGCAAAACAACCTACACGACCGCCCAGAATCAGGCGGACAAGTTGGCCGGTTATATTGAGAAAGAGCTTAACGGACGGCTGGATCTGCTTTTTGCAGAGTCGCTGGGCTGTGGACCGGCTGTTTTTCTGAAGGCTTCCCCAACCGTTCAGATCGATCGGATGATCCTCAGCGGGCCGGAGTATCTGGATTTCGGAGTGCTGAATCGACTGATTTTGAAGGTCATGCCGCAAAAGCAATATCGAACGGCACACGAAAAGTACATGCCTGCATGGGCGCTGCGCTTTATGGGGCAGACGGAGCAGGGAATGCAGACTATGCTCCGCCGTATCCCGGATCATATCAGATTGGAATCCGTCCGGGCCACTTGGGAGGCAGGACTTTATCTCTATCGAACGGACTTTTTGGTACAGCCCGATGCAAAGGTCGCCTGTTGGTACGGAGAAAAAGAAGGGCACATGAAAAAGGCTATCCAGCGGCTGCGGACGGCATATCCGAGCCTGATCGTCCGCTGTTTCCCCGGTTTCGGCCATGGCGAGATCATCAATCATCCGGCACTGCTTGTGTCGGAGCTGGAACGCTTTTGGCTATTATGATTACGAACAGGAAGCGAAGAAAATGAAGAAAGAAGAAACAAAGCGGTTTATCCGCTGGTGCATACGATAAAACCAAAGGGAGTTCTGCCCGGACCTTCGTCCGTGACGGAACTCCCTTTTTTAGCTTTATAGAAAAACCATAAGTCATCTGCCCCGGTCAACGGAGCAAGAACCACACGCCCAGCAGGATCGCAAGGAAGATCAGGTTGGATAGGGTGAACAGCCCAAAATACTGCTTCTTCCCCTGTGGCAGCTCCCGTGCAATCTGCCGGTAGGAAATAAGACTGGCCATGGATGCGATCAAAGTGCCAAGACCTCCCAGATTGGTGCCGATGATGAGGGCTTGTGTCTCTGCCGTGAACCCGGACAGCAGCAGGGCGGCGGGAACATTACTGGTGACCTGCGAAGCAAGAACCGCCACCAGCACTTCCCGGCCGGTCAGAAACTCCTGCAGCCAGCCGGAAAATGCCGGAATGCGCCCCAGATTGCCAATGAAGATGAAAAAAGCCACAAAGGTCAAAAGCAGGGAATAGTCCACTGCCCGTAAGGTGTGCGGGTCTGCAAAAAGAACGCAGACGAGTACAGCGGCAAAGGCGATGCCATAGGGCAGCACCCGGATCACGGACAGCAGGCAAACGGCAAACAGAACCAGATACAGCAGGATGATCTTCTGATCCCCCTGAGATGCAGAAGAAGAAACAAGCTCGTCCACGGAGAGGGTGGCAGAGGCTTTCCGGCAGACCAGCGCTGCCCAAGTCGGCAGCAGGAGCAGAGAGACCAGTGTGTAGGGCAGCATAAGAAGCACAAATCCCCCGATGCTCATGCCGCTTTTTCCGTAAAGATAGAGGTTCTGCGGGTTGCCGATGGGGGTCAGCATACTGCCAAGGTTTGCCGCAATGGTCTGCATACAGACCACCGGGACCAGAAGGGAGCGGCGGACATCCGCTTCCAAACGGCTCAGGACCACGAACGTAAAGGGAACGAAGGTCAGCAGGGAAACATCGTTGGTGATGAACATGCTTCCGAAAAAGCACAGCCCGACCAGTACCAGTGTCAGCTGAAAGGTGCTGTGGGTGCGGGACAGCAATGCCCGTCCCAGGCCATCAAAAAAGCCCTGCCGCCGCAGCCCGGCCATGACCGTCATCAGGGAAAACAGGATCGCCAGCGTGCGCAGGTCGATGTAGCCGAGATACTGCACATCCGGTGGAACAAAGAAGGCGGAGACAACGGCCAGCACAGCGGCTGCGGTGAGGACCGTTTCCTGCTGAATGAATTGTTTGAGTAGTTTCATAGAGACACATCCTTGTAGTTGTAAAGGCTGCCCTGCTACGGTGCCGGACGGCCTTTTTTTGTATTTCAGAGCAACAGCTCAAACAACCCGATCA